>CAIZPS010000091.1 GCA_903934925.1 uncultured bacterium
CCGTCGCGACGCTTGAGGGTCTTGACCGTCGCTTCGTCGTCGAGCAGCGCGGCCACGATGTCGCCGTTCTCGGCCGTGCTCTGCTGCCGCACCACGACCCAGTCGCCGTCGCAGATGGCCGCATCGATCATCGAATCGCCGACGACCCGGAGCATGAACAGGTCTCCTGCTCCAACAAGGTCGCGGGGAAGAGGGAAGACCGCCTCGACATCCTGCTCGGCGAGAATGGGTCCACCGGCGGCGATGCGCCCCACCAGTGGCACGAGCGCGGTGTCGGCAGAGGGGACTGCCGCCGGTTCGGGGACGGCCCGGAGTCGTGGTGCCCCGACCGTCGCGGTGCTGCCCGAATCACGGTCGCGGACCCCGGGCTCGCCCGGCTCGGCCACCATGAGGGCGCGTGGTCGATGGGGGTCGCGACGCAGGTAGCCCAGGCGCTCGAGCGTCGTGAGTTGGTGGGCGACGGAGCTCGGGCTGGTGAGCCCGACGCCCTCGCCGATCTCGCGGACACTCGGCGGGTACCCGCGCACGTCGACGCTCTCCCGGATCACCCGAAGAATTGCCTGCTGGCGCGGGGTGAGCCCGGAGGCGTCCTCGGGCCCGTCCGGTAGTTCGGTGATGCGAGCGGTCATGGTGGGCCTTCCTCGTGAGGGCAGTGCGGTCGGGGCCTGAGCGGTCGGGGCCTGAGCGGTCGGGGCCTGAGCAGCCGGGTCCTGCGCCGCAGGGGCCTGATGTCAGACCCCTGCGACACCGTGCACCCGACACGCTAGCGCCCACGACACGCCAAATCAAACATATGTTCGAATGTCGTGGACCTCGTGTCGGAATCCTGCTACAAATCGTACATGCGTTCGATCGAACAGACGTTCGGGGCAGTGGTGCCACCCGTGGCGCCCGTGGCCGTTCGTCGGCTCGAACGGGCGCCCAACGATCGAGAGAGAGGCACCACCATGGCGATCGCGGCAACCTTCCCCTCCGCGCACCCACTTTCATCCCCGGGATCCGTTCACTACGCAGCTCGGACGCGGTCCCGTATGTCCCGCAAGGGGCATTCCTCATCCCGAACCACGCCAGCGTTGCGTCTGACACGTCGGGGTCGCATGGTGTTGGGTGTGCTGCTCTCGGTGCCCTTCGCCGCTGTGGTGATGGTGGTGGGCTCCCTGTCGGCCGATGCGGACACCACATCACCCTCAGGTCAGTCTGCTACGGAAGTGGTCGTCGTTCAGCCGGGTGAGAGCCTCTGGCAGATCGCGCGTCAGGTGGCTCCGCATGCCGATCCCCGGGCCACGCTGACCGTGATTCGTGACCTGAACGGTCTGGGCGGTGACACCGTCGTGCCGGGCCAGGCGCTCGTGGTGCCAAACCCCGCCTGATCGAGCGTACGGTCTCGTGGCTGGTCTTGGGGCATCAGAACGTCGTCGATACTGGCGTTGTGGTCCAGGGACGATTGACGCCTGCCGCGCGTGGCTGGCTCGCGTGGGGCGCGGTCCCGGCGTTCGCTGTCGCTGCGGGAATGCTTCTGGCACCCGTGGCGGCGGTCTCCGGGCAGGCTCAGCTGCTTCCCGTGGCCGTTGCTTCCCCGGGGCTGATGGGCCGTGCGGGCAGTGTGGAAGCGCCCAGCGGATCAGTGACGGGACCGGGGCGCAGCAGCACGCTGGGCACGAACATCGAGGCGATGAGCGGCCGGCCGGGCGAGCCACCGTGGTCGGAAGTTCCGATCGAGCATTCCCCATCGGCGCCGGCGTCATCCCCAGTGCCGACGTCATCCCCAGTGCCGACGTCA
>CAIZPS010000092.1 GCA_903934925.1 uncultured bacterium
CGCAGCTTCCGGCCGGATTCGTGCGTCCGGCGCGAACGCGCGCGGCCTGCGCGGCAGTCAGGCGCGGCAGCCGCAGTCTGCCAGAGCGGCAGCCGCGCGGTCGAGGGCCGCCCGCGATGAATCGACATCGGTGGTCGCATCGGACATGAAGGCAAAGGCGAGCAGGCGCCCGTCGGCGTCGACCACGGTGCCTGCCAGTGTCGAGACGCCGATGAGCGTGCCGGTCTTCGCACGCACGAATCCCGCCGCTGCCTGAGTGTCGGCGTCGGCGAAACGATCGGCGAGCGTGCCGGTGAGTCCCGCGATGGGCAGACCGAGTACGACAGGCCAGGTCCACGCGGGAGCGGTCGCGCTCGATGTGAGACTCACCGCGCTTGCCAGGGTCAGTGGTGAGGCGACATCCTCATAGGACAGCCCGCTGCCATCGACAAAGACCGCTCCGCTCACAGGGATCCCCAGGGATTGCAGCGTGGCCAGAGTCGCCGCGGCACCACTCTCGAAGGATCCGACGCCGGACTCCTCGGCACCGGCGAGATGATCGAGGATCTCCGCCATGTCGTTGTCAGATTCGGTGAGCATTGTCTCGACCATCACCGCGATGGGCTCGGAGGTCGTAGTCGCGATCACCTGACCGGCTGATGCTCCGTCCGCGATGTCGCCCACGGTCACTCCGCGATCCGCCAGCAGCACGGCGAAGGCCTCGGCGGCGGCGAGCGCGGGATCCGGTCGGCGCACCTCATCGCCACCGATCCGTGACCGATCGACGACCAGGGGTGACACCTGGGCAGCGATGCCGAGCGCCGGGTAATCCGGGTCCCATCCCGGAGCAATGCCGGGCCCGTCGAAGAGACTCGTGTCGTAGCGAAGCGATACATCCCCCGACACCTGGCCCATCACCTGGTCGGCAAGATCGGCCAGCGACGAACCACTTGCCGCGATGGACGCCAAGGTGGGATCGCCCGCCCCGACGAGCGTGAGTGTCGACGTGGCAGGGTCCCAGGTGACGGTGGTCTCGATGCGGCCCTCGGGACCGAGGGCGTCGAGGATCGCGAGGGCAGTGAAGACCTTTTGGTTAGAGGCCAGCGATCGCGACATTGCAGCCTCGCGCTGATACACGACAGCGCCCGTCGCGACGTCGAGCACGATCGCACCGACGGAGCCGCCGAGCGAAGCGTCGTCGAGGAGCGGGTCGAGCACGCCCGAGACCGCATCGGGAGCGCCCGTGGTCGAGGAATCAGGGAGCGACAGGACCGTCTCGGCTGGCCCGGCAGGGGCCAACTGTGGAGCGGCGTACGCCGGGATCGCCGAACCGATGACCACGGCTGCCACGAGGGAAAGCCACGTGCGACGCATGCGACTCCTCCCAGAAGGCAGATGCGCCCACTGAGCGGGCACGCCATGGGGAAGACTAGGTCAGGTCACCCGTCGAGGAGGTCACGTGACACCCCAGCCCCTGGAATTCGACGTCACCATCGAGATCCCCTCCGGAAGCCGCAACAAATACGAGATGGATCACACGACCGGGCGGATCCGCCTGGACCGCATGCTCTTCACATCGACGCGCTATCCGCACGACTACGGATTCGTCGACAACACGCTCGGCCTCGACAGCGATCCGCTCGATGCACTCGTCCTCGTGCAGGAGCCGACCTTCCCCGGCGTGGTCATCCGCTGTCGCACGGTGGGGATGTTCCGCATGACCGACGAGGCAGGCGGAGACGACAAAGTGCTGTGTGTGCCTGCCGGCGATCCGCGCATGGAGCACGTGCGCGACATCTACCACGTGTCGGAGTTCGATCGTCTGGAGATCCAGCACTTCTTCGAGGTCTACAAGGACCTCGAACCCGGCAAGTCTGTCGAGGGTGCGACGTGGACGGGCCGCGAAGAAGCCGAGCAGGAGATCCGCGAATCCTGGGATCGCTTCAAGTCGACCGGCGGCCACTGACTGCTCACGAGCGCGGTGAGCCACATCCTGCGGGGAGCCGTCACCTGCGACAGAATGCTGGCGTGACGATCGAGAAGCGCCCGGGCTCCGGAGACGGCTGGGTGACACTCGACAGCGGTCGTGTCGTCTGGGGTCGATTCGGTGCCGCGGGGATGCTCCTGTGCCATCGCGAGGGCGACACGGATCGACTCCTGCTCGCGCGTCGCGCACATTGGGTGCACGGCGGCAACGGCGAGTGGTCGGTGCCCGGAGGTGCGATCGACGAGCACGAGGACCCCGTCGAGGCCGCCCTGCGCGAGTTCGACGAGGAGATCGGTGCCGTCCCCACGGGTTGGCGCCTGGCCGGCATCCATGAGGTTGCGGTGCAGCCCGGTCTGTGGAGCTACCACACCTGCTGCGCACTGGTCGATGAGCGACTGCACTACGACGCCACGCTGTCGCCCGAGAATGATGAAGCCGCGTGGTGGGCCATCGACGAACTCGACGGTCTGCCGCTCTTCAGGCCCTTCGCCGAGGCGCTCCCCTCGCTCCTCGAGATCCTTTCTCAAGCGCGCTAGTCAGCGGGCACTGAGTTCATCGAGCGTGAGGTGCTCGATTACGGGCGCGTACTCACCCATCGTCGTCGATGCGGGCTGTCCCACCTCAACCCTGTCAATGGCACCCTGGAACTTCGCGCTGGACAGGATGTGGCGCATGATCAGGAATGCGGCGGGCAGGGCGTCGGCGGACTCACTCCATTCCACGAACGTGACGTTCGGATACAGGGAACGATCCGGCACCTGTCCGGGACCGACGACGGCG
>CAIZPS010000093.1 GCA_903934925.1 uncultured bacterium
GCACCAAGGCGACGTCGACGCCCGCATCGATCGCCATCGCGACGTCCGTGTAGAGGCGGTCCCCCACCATGACGCATTCGTGCGCGGGCAGTCCCACCACGTCCAGCGCTGTCGCGAGCATCACCGGATCCGGCTTGCCGAGGTTCACCTCGCACCGCACGCCCGAGCAGGCCTCAATGGCGGCAACGACAGCCCCGGCGTCGGGCTCGCCCCGTCCGCCAGGCATCGGGCAGAACGCATCGGGGTTCGTCGTGATCAGCCGTGCACGCCCGTGCTGCCACAGGGTGTCGAAGGCCACCTGCAACTTCCGGTAGTCGAAGGACGTGTCGTAACTGGCGAGGACCACGTCGATCTCGCCAGGCTCCTCGCTCAGCTCGCAGCCCGCGTCCCGCACGGCGCGCTTGAGAGGTTCCGAGCCGAGGACGAAGACGCGTGATCCTGGCGCCTCCCTGCCGAGCCAGGCCCGCAGGGTCACCAGCGGGTTCACCACCTCGTCCGGTGTGGTGGGGATGCCCAGCCGGGTGAGCTTCTCCGCGTACATCTGCGGATCCTTGGTCGGATTGTTCGACAGGAAGAGTGTGCGTCGGCCCATCTCGCGCAGCCGGGAGACGAGGCGGTGCGCACCGGGCAGCAACTCGTCACCCAGGTAGATGGTGCCGTCGAGGTCGAACAGATAGCCGGAGTAGAGCCGTGGACGCACCGGGGCCAGGGTCGACGCGCTCATCGGCCACCCGCCTCATGGGAGGTCGCCTTCGCAAGGTCACCGAACACCGGAGCAAGCGAGGGATAGATGGTGCGGTACACCGAGTAGAGGCGGTCGTAGGTCGCGGACGTGGCCGGATGCGGCTCATGCCGACGCGACGTTCCGCTCATCGCGGCCGCAGCCTCGGGGATGCTGGCATGGATCCCGACTGCAGCCGCTGCGAGCATCCCCGCACCGAGGCAGGTGCTCTCGGGCTCGCGCACGACGTCGACCTGGCGCTGCAGGACATCGGCGATGATCTGGCACCACACCGGGCTGCGCGACCCACCGCCAAGCACGATGAGCCGCTCGATCGGCTCGTCGAGCACGGCATCAAGACCGTCGGTCAGGAAGCGCTGCTCGAAGGCGATGCCCTCGAGCAGGGCGCGGTACACGTGGGACTTGCCGTGGATTCCGGTCAGGCCGAGGATCACCCCGCGGGCATCGTGGTCCCAGTAGGGGGTGAGGGCTCCCGTCCAGTACGGCAGGACGAGCAGCCCCTCCGCGCCAGGCGGCAACTGCGCTGCCGCCGTCTCCAGGATCGACTCGGCGGACACATCGAGCCCGAGGGCACGGGGGTCCACTGCCGAGAAGCGATCGACGAACCAGGTGAGGTTGAAGGTTCCGCCGCCCATGAACGTCTCGAGGCTGTACTGCCCGGGGGTGGCGGCAAACAGCGTGCGGTACTCGCGCGCGTGCGTGTACGCGGGGCTGACGGTGCCGGAGATGATGCCGCTGCCGAGGTTGAGGAAGGCCGTTCGCGGTGCGGTGATGCCCGTGCCCAGCTGCGCGGCCTGGCCGTCACCGGCGCCCGCGACGACCAGCGTGCCGCGCATGAGTCCGAGCCGGTCGGCGACGTCGTCGAGCATCGGGCCGATGACGGTGCCGGGCTCGACGAGCTCGGCCATGTTGGCCTCGGTGAGGCCGCACGCCGCCAGCAGGCCCGCGTCGTACTGCCCGGTCGCCATGTCGACCAGCCCCAGGGGGTCGGCGCTTGCCGTCGACGTCTGCCACCGGCCGGTGAGGCGGTGGACGATGAATCCGTGCAGGTCGACCACGCGCCCGACCCGCGCCAGCACCTCGGGCTCGTGCTCGGCGAGCCACATGAGCTTGTACCAGCCGGGCGTCGCGTTCGGTGGCTTGCCCGTGATGCGGTGGACGTCCGCGGTGCCGTAGCGCTCCACCTCGTCGACGGCGCGCACGTCGAGCCACAGCATTGCAGGACGCAGCGGCTTTCCGTCCTCGTCGAGGCAGACGAACGATTCCCGCTGGTGCGTGACGGTGATCGCCCCGATGCGCGCGACGTCGACCGTCTGCGCCGCCCGTTGAACCGCACTGGTCAGCGCCGCCCACCAGTCCTCGGCGTTCTGCTCGCCCCAGCCGGGACGGGGCTGGCTGAGTTCGAAGGGCACTCGCGCGATCGACAGCGGCATGCCGTCCGGTGCCCAGACGACCGCTTTGGCAGCAGTCGTGGAGCAGTCGACGCCGATGACGAGATCCGCGGCCATCACGCCCCCGCACCCGCACGGGCGACGGCGTCGTTGACGCGCGCCTCCACCTCATCCACGTCAGCAGGCTGCCACCAGTCGAGCACGGTGAGCAGGTCGACCACCGTGAACCGGTCGCGCATGAGCCCGCAGTTCTGGACCGCCCAGCGGGCTGTGGATGCATCGACGTCCGGGCCAAGATCCTCGAGGACCACCGGGGTTCCCGCGGAGGCGAGGCCGCGGGCGATCACGTGCGAGGGCCGCACCATGGCCTGCAACTCGCCGGCATGACCCGACCACCCGGCGAGCACCTCGTTCACCCGAGGCAGGCGCTCGGTGATGCGGGTCAGCTTGCGCGAGTAGTCGCGCCAGCACTCGTGCGAGATGCGGCCCGTGCGGTCGAGCGGGTCGAACGCAGCGTGCACCAGCTCCTCGGCTGCATCAGGATCCAAGGTGGCCGGCACGACGCGCGACGCCGGTGCCGCAGCCAGACGCTCGTGCAGCATCTCCCAGGCGCACGCCGCGATGACGGATCCTGCACCGACCTGCTCGCCATGGAGCCCTGTCGGCAGGTGCAACTGCGCAGCGCGCAGATCGAGCATGTGACTGACCAGGTGCTCGACGCCGGAGAGGCACGCGGTGGAGCCGGCGACACCGGTGGCGATGCCACGGAGGGTCAGCGCCCACGTGAGCCGCTGCACGGCCTCGGGGTCGCCGTCGCCGATGCCCGGTGCGCTCTCGTCGAGCCCGGCACCGAGCGCATCGAGCAGCACCACGGGTCCGGGGTGGAAGCTCATGTCCACCTCTACGAGTGCCGCGAGTCGCCAGTCCGCGGGCGCCACGTACATCGAGGTCATCTCGCCGTAGCCGGCGCGGTTCATGCGCGACGGGGCACCCGCCACGGTCTCGGCGTCGGCTAGGACGACGTCGGGCCAGACGGAGGGCACCGTGCGCTTGACGCCATCCTTCAATGTCACTGAGACGTTGTCGCTGTAGCCGTCGACGGACGCCGCCGTCATCACGGTGACGACCGGCATCCCCGGCAGTGCGGCAGCGGCCAGCTTCGCGATATCGCTGATGGTGCCACCGCCCACCGCGACGATCACGTCGGCGCCCTGGCATGCGGCGCAGGCATCGTCAACGACGGAGGCGGTCACATGGAGTTCCGGATGACCGTCGGACAGGACGGCGCGATGGACGTCGGACTCAGCCGACAGCACCCGAACGACCTCGTCCTTGACGTCCTGGGTGAGGCCGTCCGGGCTTCGGCGAAGGATCGGGGTCTCGTCGACCAGGACGACCACCCGACGGGAGTCGCCCGCGAATGCGGGTGACACAGAAGTGACCGCATCGGCGACCCGGCCGAGGACATCAGATCCGACGATGAGCTCTTGCAGCCCGCAGGGCACAAGGGAACCCTTCGGATCTGCCTCGGCCAGCAGGGCGCGCACCGAGTCGAGTCCGGTGAGTGCCGAGCCCGTGGTCATCATTCCTCCCTGCTGATCGATCCCTGCCTGCCGCCCCACTGGGCGGCACGTGGTGCGGTATGCGGTTGTGCCGCTGCCGGGCCCATCGGGGCCCTTCTGCTGGAGGCTACGACTGTCGCGCGGCCCTCGCCGTCAGATCC
>CAIZPS010000094.1 GCA_903934925.1 uncultured bacterium
CCCCCACCCGGTGGGATGGGGGCCCTCTCGGCGTTCTCCGACGGTCAGCGCACGCGGTACGTGTAGTTGACGACCATGCGGTTCCACTGCCCCGGTACGGCCTGCGCGATGCCCCGGATCTGACACGTGCCAGCACCGGTGGTGCGAACGATGACGGACCCATTCGCCGGGAAGGTCACGCGGCAGACCCCACCGCTGTTGATCGCCCGCCAGTTGACCGCTTGGCCAGCGTTGGTGTCGCTGCCGCCGTTCGCCTCGAGTCGAATGTTGCGACCCCGGTTCACGCGGCTGGATGCCGGAGGCTGGAAGGTGAGCGCCTGGGTTCCGGGTGAGGCCACGACGGTGTAGCCCTGCTGGTTGGCTGCATATCCGGGACCGCCCGGGCTCGATGCGACGAGGTTGCACTGACCGGAGCCGACATCGACGGTGAGCGTCAGGCCATTCACCTGGCAGGGCCCGGTGTCGGAGAGCGTCACCGGTGACCCCGACTGGGTCGATGCCTGGAAGGTGAAGGTGGTGCCGTTGGGCACGGTGTAGACGCCGTTGGGATTCCAGGGACCCACCCCGGGCTGAGTGAGGGAGATGGTGTCCTTGGCGGCGGCCCCGGCGACGACCGTGACTCTCTCGGACGTCGATCCTGAGCCACCCTGGCTGGTCATGTAGCTCGCGCCGAGGGTGATCTGCCCAGCCGCGGTGGGCGTCCACGTGAACGATGCCTGGCCCTGGGCGTTGAGCGGGACTGACGCACTGATCGGCTGCCCGTTGACCGTGAAGCCCACGGACCCCTGCGTTCCACTGGGGAACACCGTGGCGGTGAGCTGGACCGGCACTCCCTGCGTCATCGTGGCCGGAGCGGAGAGGGAGATGGTGTTGCCGCTCGGAGTCGCGATGACGGTGTCCTGGGGCGAGACCGACGTCGTCGCATTGCTGTCGCCGTTGTAGGTGGCGACGAAGAAGAAGGTCCCTGCTGCCGTCGGAGTCCACCAGTAGTAGGCGAAGGACTGGCCGACACCCGGCCCGGGGGTCAGGCCCATGGTCGAGAGGACCGCGCCGTTGGCGTTGCGCACCACCACCTGGCCGGTCGGCGTGTAGGTGCTCGGGCTGGCCGACTGCACGGTGATGTTCACCCGGACGGCCTGATTGAGGGGGGCCGTGTTGGGCGTGCTGATGATCGTCGTCGTGGTGACCTGGGTGATCGACGCCGCAGGAATGATCGAGGTCGTCGTGCAGTCGCTCATCGAGAACGTCGCTGCACCCACGTTGGCCGGGGTCCACTGGAAGGTCAGCGTGGTGCCCTGCAGGGTTCCGGACGTGGAAGCCTGGGCCACGCCATTGATGGTCGGCGTGACGGTGCAGGTCGACTGCCCGACGCCGCTTGTGGTGACATCCGTGACGGTGACGGTCTGCAGCACGCCGACGGCGCCGCCGAAGCCGGTGACGGCAGCCTGTGCGGGTGCGGATGCCAGCCCGACGGCACCGAGGACGAGCGCCGACGCAGCGGCGGTCCTCGTGGCAAGGGCGCCGATCCGGCGCCCCGAGAAGCGAGATGAGGTCATGGTTGACCTTCCTTCCGTGAAGTTGCCTCCACGGTAGGTCACGGTGCAGGCGGAAGCCGGGTGCACACGCGGGTCGGCCGCGGGGGGAATGCGGAGGGTCCCTTGGGGTAGAGTCAGGGCGCTCCGGGCGATTGGCTCAGTGGTAGAGCACTCGCTTCACACGCGAGGGGTCACTGGTTCGAACCCAGTATCGCCCACCGGATGCACGACCAGGGTTCATGCAGGGGTATCTGCGGCACCGACAGGAGAAATGTGGCCACGGCGTTCGAGAGAGTCGGTGGCGACCGTTCCGTCGTAGTCGCCCGCATCAACGGTGAGCTCCGAGACCTGGCGACGGAAGTGTCCGACGCCGATGTCGTCGAGCCGGTGTCCGTCGACACCCCTGAGGGCCTCGCGGTGCTTCGGCATTCGGCGGCTCA
>CAIZPS010000095.1 GCA_903934925.1 uncultured bacterium
CATGGACATCAAGGGCCACACCGTCCACAAGGTGCTCGTGACGCAGGCCAGTGACATCGCCGCCGAGTACTACGTGTCGTTCCTGCTCGATCGTGCGAACCGGGCGTTCCTGGCGATGGCCAGCGTCGAGGGCGGCATGGATATCGAGGAGGTCGCCGCGACGAAGCCGGAGGCGCTGGCCCGGATCCGCGTCGACGCTCTCGAGGGCTGCACCGAGGCCAAGGCGCGCGAGATCGCCGAGGCGGCGAAGTTCCCCGCGGCGATCACGGATCAGGTCGTCATCATCCTGCAGAAGCTGTGGAAGGTGCTGGTGGAGGAGGACGCCACGCTCGTGGAGGTGAATCCGCTCATCCTGGACCCGAGCGGCACGGTGCTGGCGCACGACGGCAAGGTCACCCTTGACGGCAACGCGAACTACCGCCACGCTTCGCACGCGGACTTCGTCGACCGCGAGAACACGGACCCGATCGAGCTGCGTGCGCAGGAGTTCGACCTGAACTACGTCAAGCTCTCCGGCGAGGTCGGCATCATCGGCAATGGCGCAGGCCTGGTGATGAGCACACTCGACGTCGTGGCCTACGCCGGTGAGGAGTTCGGTGGCGTCAAGCCGGCCAACTTCCTCGACATCGGGGGTGGTGCAAGCGCCGAGGTCATGGCGAACGGCCTCGACATCGTGCTCAACGACCCCGAGGTCAAGGCCTGCTTCGTCAACGTCTTCGGGGGCATCACAGCGTGCGATGCCGTCGCGAACGGCATCCTGCAGGCTCTGGTGATGCTTGAAGGCAAGGGCGTGACCCTCACCAAGCCGATCGTGGCGCGCATCGACGGCAACAACGCCGTCGAGGGCCGGCGCATTCTCACTGAGGCCAACCACCCGCTGATCGAGCTGGTCGAGACGATGGACGATGCGGCTCGCCGTGTCGCCCAGCTCGCGGCCGGGAAGTAGAGGACGACACACCATGGCTATCTGGCTCGACGAGAACTCCAAGATCATCGTTCAGGGCATGACCGGCTCCGAGGGCACCAAGCACACGCGGCGCATGGTCGCCTCCGGTGCGAATGTCGTGGGCGGCGTGAATGCCAAGAAGACTGGCGAGGAGGTCGACGGCATCCCGGTTTTCGCTTCCGTCGCCGACGCGATGGCTGCGACGGGCGCGAACGTCAGCGTGCTGTTCGTCCCTCCGCGCTTCACCAAGGACGCCGTCGACGAGGCGGTCGACGCGGGGATGCCGCTGGCAGTCGTCATCACCGAGGGTGTGCCGGTGCACGACACCGCCCAGTTCTTCCAGTACGCGCAGAACGCCGGTTCGACCCGGATCATCGGCCCCAACTGCCCGGGCATCATCAGCCCCGGCAAGTCCAACGCGGGCATCATCCCGGCCGACATCACGCGGGCAGGGCGCATCGGACTGGTGTCGAAGTCCGGCACGCTGACGTACCAGATGATGTACGAGCTGCGGGACATCGGCTTCTCGACCTGCGTCGGCATCGGTGGAGACCCGATCATCGGCACCACCCACATCGACTGCCTCGCGGCCTTCCAGGATGATCCCGAGACCGATGCGATCGTCATGATCGGCGAGATCGGCGGTGACGCCGAGGAGCGAGCGGCCGCGTTCATCAAGGACAACGTCACCAAGCCTGTGGTCGGCTACGTCGCCGGATTCACGGCCCCTGAGGGCAAGACCATGGGCCACGCCGGCGCCATCGTCTCCGGTTCTGCGGGTACTGCTGCCGCGAAGCAGGAGGCCCTCGAGGCGGTCGGCGTGAAGGTCGGCAAGACACCGTCCGCCACCGCCGCCCTCATGCGGGAGATCATGACCTCCTAGTTCCCGACCGCGTCTGAGACAAGGATGGGAACATGCCCGACTCGTGGACACCGCTGATCATCGGTGCCGTGATCGTCGGCGTTGTCCTGTACGGCTTCTCCAAGACCGCCATGCCGGTCGCTGGTGTGTTCGCTGGTCCGCTTCTGGCTGCCGCACTCGGGGTCACGGAGGCGGCCGGCCTCATGGTCCCGCTGCTCGTCCTGGGTGATCTTTTCGGTCTTGCCTACTACCGGCAGCATGCGGACTGGACGCTGCTTCGGCGGCTGGTTCCGGGAGTGCTGGCCGGTTTTGTCATCACGGCACTCCTCTTCGCGTTTCTCTCGACTCAGACTCTTGGACGAATCGTCGGCCTGCTCATCCTTGGCTCGGTCCTGCTCGAACTGTGGCGGCGTTGGCAGGAGCGGCAGGGTGCAGTTCTAGGGCCGATGACCTCGTGGACCGGCATCGCCTTCTTCGGCACGCTCGCCGGGATGACGACGATGGCCGCGAACGCTGGCGGCGCCGCCATGAGCCTGTACCTGGTCAAGATGCGGGTGCCGATGCTTGCCTTCATGGGTACATCGGTGTGGTTCTTCACGATCCTCAATGTCATCAAGGTGCCCATCGTCGTGGGTCTGGGCTTTCTGACCCCGGAGACCCTGCTCGCAGACCTGTGGCTGAGCCCACTCATCGTGCTAGGTGCCTTCCTGGGGGTCTTCACGTTCCGGCGGATGAACGAGAAGGTCTTCACCTACACGGCTCTTGCGCTCAGTGGCCTAGTCTCCATCTGGCTGGTGATCCACGGATGAGGAGTGAGCATGCACGAGCGCGTGCCGGCATGGCTCCTCGCCGTCGTGGCGATGCTCTCCGTGCAGGTGGGTGCAGCCGTCTCGATCCAGCTGTTCGATGATGTCGGTGTCGCGGGCTCTGCGTGGCTGCGTCTGACGCTGAGCGCGATCGTGCTGATCGTCCTCGTGCGACCGAGGTACTGGCAGTGGTCGCTGGCCGACCTCCGTGCTCCCATCCTGCTCGGCGTGGTGTCGGCGGGCATGGCCCTGTGCTTCCTCGCGGCTCTTGATCGGCTGCCCCTTGGCACCGTCGTCGCAATCGAGTTCCTGGGCCCCTTGACGGTCGCGGCGCTGAACAGTCGCAGCAGAAGGGCGCTCGCCTGGCCGCTCCTTGCTCTTCTGGGGGTGCTCCTGCTCACGGAGCCGTGGCGGGCGCAGGTGGATCTGATCGGCATCGCGTGGGCGCTCGCCGCCGCGGTGGGCTGGGGTCTGTACATCATCGTGACGCAACGGGTGGGCGATCAGTTCGACGGGCTCTTCGGACTGTCGGTGTCGATTCCGGTGGCTGCCCTCGTCACTGCCGTCGTGGGTGTGCCGCAGGCATGGGGTCACCTCACGATCGAAGTGCTCCTCATCGCGCTGGGCGCGGCCATCCTGCTGCCCCTCATTCCGTGGACCCTGGAGTTCCTCGCGCTACGGCGTCTGACGAAGGCGGCGTTCGGCACTCTGATGGCCCTCGAGCCGGCGTTCGCGGTGGTCATCGGGGCTGTCCTCCTCAGCCAGGCGGCGGGAGTACTCGATGTCGTCGGCATCGGCTGCGTCATGGCTGCGGGCATCGCGGCTGAACGCACTGGTCACCGGGACCGCGATCAACCCGATCTGGAGTCCCCGATCACCTGAGTGCGGCTGAACGGGCAGACCGCTCGCGTGGCGGTGCATGGTCGCGGGGGTCGCGCCTGAGATTCTGAGTGGGTGCGCGTCCCGACCATGCCGCCGGTGTCAGGCGCCGCCCGTCGACTCATCCTCCAGCCGTGGACCATGGGTCTGGTGGCGGCCCTGTGGTCGGCGCTCATCGGCCTGCTGCTGGCTGCTGCTCCCATGCTCGTCATCTGGCTCGGCTCTATCGAGTCCGGTCCGCTGGAATCGCTTCGGCTCGGGGGCTTGCTGTGGCTCGTGGCCAACGGCGCCGCGATCTCTATCGCTGGTGTCACCGTCACCCTCCTGCCCTGGGGATTCATGCTGATCCCGCTGGCCCTGCTCGGGTACTCGGGAGCGTGGGCGGCGCGGCGCTCTCGCGCTCACGATCCCGGCCGCGTCCTGCTGCTCGTGCTCCCCGGTGCCGTCCTCTACGCGGCACTCGGCGCCGTGATCACGGTGGTCACCTTCGAGCCGTCGTCGCGGGTGGACCTCCTGAACGGAGTCCTCGGACCACTCGTGCTCGCCCTCGTGGGTCTCGGTGGGGGAGCATTGAAGGGATCGGGCCTGCTTGGCGGCGGGCGCATTCCCGAGGTCATGCTCGTTCCGGTGCGCGCAGGCCTCCTGGCCCTCGCGACCATCGTCGGCCTCGGTGCGGTGGCCGCCACGGTCTCGCTCGTTCTGCACATCGACGACGCCATCACCATGACGCAGGCGCTCAACGCTGGGCTCGGGGGAGGTATCGGCCTGGTCGTCCTGGGTCTGGGCTACGTGCCCGTGCTGGTCACGTGGGGTGCGGCCTACCTGCTGGGTGCAGGGGTGTGGCTCGGTCCGGACGTGACGTTGTCACCCTTCCTCGCCGCTGGTGCGCCGGTGGCACTGCCGCCCTTCCCGCTCCTTGCCGCTCTGCCCGGGCAGGCCCCGCCGATGGCATGGCTGCTGCCGATCGTCGGCGTCCTCGCCGGCGTCCTCGCCGGACTGCTCATCGGCCGCCGGCTGCGCCAGGAGCCGCGACTCGTGCGCATGGCCGGCGCCGGTGCCGCGGCGTTCATTGCGGGTGCGGGTGGGGCTCTCATGGCCTGGCTCTCGGTGGGAGCACTCGGCACCTCAGCGCTGTCATCGATCGGACCTGATCCC
>CAIZPS010000096.1 GCA_903934925.1 uncultured bacterium
GACCGATGCCGTCGTGGTTGATGCGCTACTGGCCACCCGTGGGACGCCGGAGGGGCTCTACGGCCGGCGGAAGATGGTCGCGCTCCTGCACCGCCAGGGACTGCCGGTCGCGCATTGCACGGTCGACCGGCTGATGCGGGACCTGGGAATGAACGGGGTGCGCCGGGGCCGGCGCGTACGCACGACGGTCTCCGACGCCCGGTCCAGCCGGCCCGGGGACCTGCTGGACCGGCAGTTCACTGCCGCCAAGCCCAACGCCGTGTGGGTCGCGGACTTCACCTACGTGCGGACCTGGTCCGGGTTCGCGCACGTCGCCTTCGTCGTCGACTGCTTCGCCCAGCGCATCGTGGCCTGGCATGCGTCCATGTCCCGGCCGGCGGACCTGGTCATCACGCCGCTGCGGATGGCGATCTGGCAGCGCGACCACGATGGCCACGCCATCACGCCCGGGCAGCTGATCCATCACAACGACGCCGGCAGCCAATACACGTCGATCCGCTTCACCGAGCACCTCGCCGACGCCGGCATCGCACCGTCGATCGGAACCGTCGGCGACGCATACGACAACGCCCTCATGGAGAGCCTGATCGGCCTGTTCAAGACCGAGGCCATCGCCAGCCGCGCGTTCCACGACGGGCCGTTCAAGACCCTGGCGGACGTCGAGTTCACCACGATGGCCTGGGTCGACTGGTGGAACAACCGCCGCCTGCACGGCACCCTCGGCATGCTCACCCCCGCCGAGTTCGAAACCGCCCACTACGCTGCACTCAACCTCGAGCCGCAGCCCACATAGGACCGGCAGAAGAACCGTGACGGTTCAAATGCTGTATCCTCAGCAGGCTTCGCGAACAGCCAGTCCGCTCGAGTGCGTGCCTGAACGTCTACGTTGTTGTCGATGTGTTTCGTGACGGATTCGGTCACGGTGCGCGTTTTCGGCGCCCGCTGCTGGCCTTGCTCCCAGTTCGGCGGTGGGTAGCCGTGTGCGGCGACGAGTTCGTCGAACGATTGCGCGTCTTTCCTGGTCGCGAAAGTTTCGGAAACCTGGTGCCCGTTCCGTCCGCCGATACGGGCCTTCCACCGGTAGACGGGCTTGCCGCTTTTCAGCTTCCGAACCTCAATCGAGCCCACAACCACACAGTACGGTGAGCGGGAAGAAGGCGGCCGCGTTGGTACGGAATTGGGTGTTGTTTGGGTGCTCCCGCGGGGAGCACATAGGGGCGCCAAACTGCCTTCTTGGGGCCTCAATGTCGCCTATTCGTGGGGAGGATGGGGGGTGAGTTTCTTCTTCAAGTCCCGTCACTCACCCCAACAGATTCAGCCCGGCTGAGCGCAGCAGGCCCCGTCCTGAACGCCCCCGGAGAGCAGGGAGAGGGAGGCTGTCGCGGGCTGCGGATTGGTGGGATCGTCGTCCTTGACCGTGTAGATCTCCCACGGCGCTCCCGCGGGATCGTGCACCCAGACCTTGTCCTGAAGGGCGTAGCAGCAGGTGGTGTCCTTTTCATCAAAGGCCGCTAGGCCGGCCACCCGAAGACGTTCGGCTTGGGCCTCGACCTGATCCACATCCTCAACTTCGACACCCAGATGGTTCAGGGCACCGACCGTGCCTGCGCCTCGCTCGTCAGCCGATACCTCGATCAGGACGAGCTTCAGTGGAGGCTCCGCGATGGCGAAGTTCGCGTAGCCCGGGCGACGCTTGTGGGGCTGCACCCCGAACAGCGTGGAGTAAAAGGCCACGGAAGCCTCTAGATCCGACACGTTCAGTGCCAGCTGCACACGCGACATGCTCGCCTCCATTGTCCGACGTCCCACATCAGGCTGCACGCCGATACCGGCCGTTGTCAAACGCGGGAGCACCTTCTCGCAGGCACCTTTGCTGCGTGGCAGCGCCACATCAGGCCTGAGGAGCCAGCGTTCAGTCAGCCCCAGCCCAGCTCGAGATACTCGTCCGGATCCGGCCCGGTACGGCGGCCGCTCTCCAGGCTCGCGATCGCGGCCATGTCGTCGACGTCGAGTGCGAAGTCGAACACGTCGATGTTGTCGGCGATCCGA
The DNA here is from genome assembly GCA_903934925.1 of uncultured bacterium. Lineage (GTDB taxonomy): Bacteria > Actinomycetota > Actinomycetes > S36-B12 > S36-B12 > UBA10649. Next base: position 2,050 of record CAIZPS010000096.1, read on the forward strand.
GACGGAGTCACGGATTTCGGCAGCACGATGAGGCCCAGCTGCAGGTGCCACCGGATCATGACCTGAGCGGTGGACTTTCCGTGCTTCGCAGCGACTCCAGCAAGCACCGGATCATTGATGAGCTGTCCCGATGCGAGCGGGCTCCAGGACTCCGTCGCGATGCCGAGCTCGGCATGGATTGCGCGTAGTTCCGTCTGCGGGAGCCACGGGTGCAGCTCCACCTGATTGAGTACCGGCACGACCCCGGTGGCGTCGATGATCTCCCGCAGCGCCGGCTCCTTGAAGTTGGAGACGCCGATGGAGCGCACGCGCCCCGAGTCGCGAAGGTCGATCATTGCCCGCCAGGTGTCGAGGTACTTGCCGTGCTGAACGCACTGCCAGTGGATGAGGTAGAGGTCGAGCTGCTCGATCCCGAGCTTGCCCATGCTGCGGTCGAAGGCTCGCATCGCCTCGTCGAAACCATGGTCTGGGTTCCAGAGCTTCGTCGTCACATAGAGGTCCTCGCGCTGCAGGCCGCTGCCGGCGATCGCCAGGCCCACCTCCGCCTCATTGGCGTAGACCGCCGCTGTGTCCACGTGCCGGTATCCGACCGCAAAGGCCTCACCTGTCGCAGCCTCGGCATCATTGGGCGCGACCTGCCACGTGCCGAAGCCGATCTGCGGGATCGAGGTGCCGTCGTTGAGTGCGACAGCCGGGACGGTACGGGGGTCGATGCTCATGACACTCCTTCAGGACGAGTGCGGTCAACCTAGCAAGCAGGGAGGCAGCCGCGACCCCGAGTCGTCAGCGCGTGCGCGCCCGCACGTAGTCGGTGATCACGTAGTCACCGAGCCGCTCGGTCGAGGGGGCGAGCACCTTGCCCCCGTTGCGCCGGGCCATCTGGTCGAGGAATCGCGCCAGTCGCGGCTCGTCGCCGAGCCGGAACCAGCTGATCGGCACGCGGCGTCTGGTCATGGCATCGACCTGGGCGACCGTCTCCGTGATCGTCTCCCGCGTGGGCGGCCAGTCGAACCACCAGCCGCC
>CAIZPS010000097.1 GCA_903934925.1 uncultured bacterium
CCAGCCCCCGGCCGGTGTCGAGGTGCACAACCCGGACCTGCACCTTGCCACCCTGAACGACAAGGGCAAGATCGAGATCGAGCTCGTCGTGGAGCGCGGTCGCGGCTACGTGTCCGCAGTCCTGAACAAGCAGGCCGGTCAGGAGATCGGCCGTATTCCGGTCGACTCCATCTACAGCCCCGTGCTCAAGGTCAGCTACAAGGTCGAGGCGACCCGTGTCGAGCAGCGCACCGACTTCGACAAGCTGATCCTCGACGTCGAGACCAAGCCGTCGATGCTGCCGCGCGATGCAGTCGCCTCGGCCGGCAAGACGCTCGTTGAGCTCTTCGGTCTGGCTCGTGAGCTCAATGTGGATGCCGAGGGCATCGACATCGGCCCCTCGCCGACCGACGCCTTCGTGGCGGAGCAGCTGTCGACGCCGATCGAGCAGCTCGACATGACGGTCCGCTCCTACAACTGCCTCAAGCGCGAGGGCATCCACACTGTGGGCGAGCTCATCACCCGCAGCGAGGCTGATCTCCTCGACATCCGCAACTTCGGCGCGAAGTCGATCGACGAGGTCAAGATCAAGCTGGCCGGCCTCGGCCTGGCACTCAAGGACAGCCCGCCCGGATTCGATCCCGGCGCAGCCGTCTACTACTCGGACGAAGATGACGACCTGGCGTACGCCGAGGACGAGCAGCTCTAGGGCTGCGACGAGAAAGCACTCAAGGAGAACTCATGCCTACGCCAACCAAGGGCCCCCGTCTCGGCGGCGGTCCGGCTCACGAGCGGCTCATGCTGGCCAACCTGGCCACCGCGCTGTTCGAGCACGGCCGGATCACGACCACCGAGGCCAAGGCCAAGCGCCTGCGTCCCCTCGCCGAGCGGCTCATCACCTTCGCCAAGCGCGGTGATCTGCATGCCCGTCGTCGTGTGATGACGGTCGTGCGCGACAAGTCCGTCGTCCACACCCTGTTCACTGAGATCGGCCCGCAGTACGCCGGCCGTCCCGGTGGCTACACCCGCATCACCAAGATCGGCCCGCGCAAGGGCGACAACGCCCCCATGGCCGTGATCGAGCTCGTCGAGCCCATGCTGGAGCAGGTCGTCGCCGAGGCGACGGGTGCAGCCAAGCGTGCGGCCAAGGAGCAGGCCAAGGCCGCCGGTGCGCCGGTGGTCGTCGAGACCGTCGTCGATGAGGTCATCGAGGACGCTGACGGCAACGTGGTCGAGGAGATCATCGTCGACGACGTCGCCGTGGTCGACGCCGACGGCACTGTCCTCGAGGAGGAGGTCGAGGTCGTCGACATCGTCGCCGACGAGACTGCCGGTGACGAGGCCGCTGACGAGAGCGCCGATGAGAAGAAGGACGAGGCCTGAGCCTCACGCCTAACACCGATCAGCCCGCCACCGACTCCGGTGGCGGGCTGATCCGTCTACGCCTGCGGATTGCCTACGACGGTCGCGACTTCCACGGCTGGGCGGCACAGCCCGAGCCGATGGGCCTGCGCACGGTCCAGGGGGAGATGCAGCGGGTGCTCTCCCACCTGTTCCACGAGGAGGTCGAGCTGCAGTGCGCGGGACGCACGGACGCCGGGGTGCATGCCCGTGGTCAGGTGGCCCATATGGACGTCGCGGCGTGGCCGGACGACGTCGATGTGCGCCGGATCAACCGCGCGATGCCCGACGATGTCCGCGTCACCGCCATCGAGCAGGTCTCACCCGACTTTGATGCACGCTTCTGTGCGATCTGGCGCCGCTACACCTACCGCGTCAATGACGATCCGCGTGGACCGGATCCACTGAACCGAGGGCAGATCCTCCCGCACCACAAGCCGCTCGACCTTCACGCGATGAACGAGGCAGCGAAGGCGCTCCTCGGCGAACACGACTTCGCGCCCTTCTGCAAGCAGCGGGAGTTCGCGAGCACGATCCGCACGCTGCAGCGACTGGACTGGAGTCGAGACGACGCCGGCTCGGCGGTCATGACGGTTCAGGCGGATGCCTTCTGCCACTCGATGGTGCGTGCCCTCGTCGGTGTCATGCTCCCTGTGGGGGAAGGCAGGCGGCCGGTCACCTGGCCCGGTGAGGTGCTTGCCAGAGGCGACAAGGACTCCGCCGTCACCGTGATGCCGGCCTTCCCGCTGGTGCTCGAGGAGGTCGGCTACCCGCCGGAGGAGCAGTGGGCTGCTCGGCAGCGCGAGACGCGCAGCCTGCGCACCCTGGACTAGGAGACGAGTTCGACGCCGAAAATCGCTGCGATACGTGCTTGCTGTCTGTCGAGGGTCATGAGAGGCGTAACGTGTCGCGCCGCGACAGCGATAATCATGCAGTCGACGTGACTGTTCGGAGTGATACCGAGCCGCCGGGAAGTGCGATAGACATCAGCCGCGCCGTCGAAGTCGGCTGCGGTGTCGAAGCGCAGCAGTTGGCCGCGCAGAAGCAGGCGCCGGAGCGCCCAGGACTCATCCTCGTTCCTGCATCCAGACACCAGTTCCATCAGGACCGGCTCGGTGAAGCCGATGAGCTCATCACGGTCCGTCATCGACGGCAGGGGAGTGCGTCCGTAGCGCAGGGCTTCCACCCAGACCGAGGTGTCAGCGAGCGGGATCGTCGTCATCGTGGAGGAAGTGGGTGAAGCGATCCTCGGGCACCTCGAAGTCCGGCATGGAACCGAACATGGCCATGGCCTCCTCCTTGGTCATGGGCTGGCCCACGAGATGTCGCAGGGCATAGTCGACGGCCTCACGCTTGGTCTTCAGGTGGTAGCGCACCATGACAATCTCCACGAGTTCGTCATCGATGTCGATATTCGTCCGAGACATGTGGACGACGATACACCTGATTGGTGTATGGCCATGGGTGGCGGATTCCCGTCGAGACCAGAGCACCGCCCGTCCGGCGCGGCTAACGTGCCCTGACGCCCACGATGCGGGCGACCGCGAGAGGGGAACCCCATGGCTGCCGACCTGATCCTCAAGGCCTCCGTCATCATCACGATGGATGGTGTCCAACTCGGTTCGGCACGGGGGAGCGACTGACTTGACCGTGAGTCTGGCTCCCTAGGAGCAATCGTCGATCCGCGTGGAGGTGCGGGACAACGGATTGGCCGTCGGCGAGACGACCCGCTCCGGCCGGGGCACCCGCCTGCTGACTGAGTGCACGCTGGAGTGGTCGCTGACCCCGATCCCGGAGGGCCAGCTTCTGGCGGTGGTCCTCCCCGCCCAGGCGACCCCGGATTTGGTCGGGGGGAGAGCCCCCCGGTAGCCTTGGGCGCTGCTGTCTGCACGGCAGCCTGGGGCCAGGGATGGCCTCCAGTACGGCACTCTCCCGCTCGCGGCTCCGGCCTCGTGGGGGAGTGAGCAGAATCCACGTCCCTACGAGTGAGAGACAGGTGCGGCACCATGCGCACGTATTCCCCCAAGGCGGGAGACAACACCCCCGTCTGGCACGTCATCGACGCCACTGACGTCGTTCTTGGCCGTCTGGCCTCCCATGTTGCGCAGCTCCTGCGTGGCAAGCACAAGCCGACCTTCGCTCCTCACATGGACATGGGCGACTTCGTGATCGTTATCAACTCTGACAAGGTGGCACTCACGGGTGCCAAGCGCGAGCAGAAGATGGCATACCGGCACTCCGGTCATCCGGGTGGCCTCACTGCCACCTCGTACGCCGAACTGCTGGAGAAGGACTCCCGCAAGGCTGTCGAGAAGGCAGTCAAGGGCATGCTCCCGCACAACAAGCTCGGCCGTCAGCAGTTGAAGAAGCTCAAGGTCTACACCGGCTCCGAGCACCCCCACGCCGCGCAACAGCCGCAGGCGTTCCAGATCACCCAGGTCGCGCAGTAGCGGCGCGGAAGCAACGAGAGGACTAGTGGCAGTGTCTGAGGCCACCATCGACGAGACCATCGACGACGAGTTCGAGGCTCCCTCGGAGTACACCTCCGAGACCCCGACCCGTCCCACCATCACCCGCGAGATCGTCACCGCTCCCGGCGCGGCCACGGGCCGCCGCAAGCAGGCGGTCGCTCGCGTCCGCCTTGTGCCGGGCACAGGGCAGTGGACGATCAACGGCCGCACTCTTGACGGGTACTTCCCCAACAAGGTGCACCAGCAGGAGGTGAACGAGCCGTTCGCCGCCCTCGGCGCCGAGGGCAGGTTCGACGTCATCGCCCGCATCGACGGTGGCGGAATCTCCGGCCAAGCCGGCGCCCTGCGGCTGGGAATCGCGCGTGCGCTGAACGGCATCGACGAGGAGGGCAACCGGCCGACCCTCAAGAAGGCCGGGTTCCTCACTCGCGATCCGCGGGCGAAGGAGCGCAAGAAGTACGGCCTGAAGAAGGCTCGCAAGGCACCTCAGTACAGCAAGCGCTAGGTCGTTCGTGGGTCGCCTCTTCGGCACCGACGGAGTGCGAGGCCTCGCGAATCGCGAGGTCACTGCTGAGCTTGCCCTTGACTTGTCCGTTGCCGCCGCGCACGTGCTCGCTGATGCGGGTGCGTTCGCGGGGCATCGGCCGTCAGCTGTCGTGGGTCGCGACGGACGTGCGAGCGGGGAGTTCCTCGAGGCGGCGGTTGTCGCTGGGTTGGCCAGCGCGGGCGTCGACGTTCATCTCGTGGGGGTCGTGCCCACCCCTGCGGTCGCGTACCTCACCGCCGCCATGGATGCCGATCTTGGTGTCATGCTCTCCGCCTCGCACAATCCGATGCCCGACAACGGCATCAAGTTCTTCGCACGAGGCGGGCACAAGCTCGACGATGCCATCGAGGGTGCGATCGAGGACAGGCTCGGAGAGCCGTGGGAGCGCCCGATCGCGGAGAGCGTCGGCCGCATTCACGCCTCGCCCTATGCAGTGCAGATGTACGAGCACCACCTGCTCTCGACCGTGCCCCAGCGGCTGGACGGATTGACCGTTGTCGTCGACTGCGCCAACGGGGCCGCTTCGGGCATCGCCCGCGAGGTCTATTCTGCGGCGGGCGCGAATGTCATCGCGATCAATGCCGAACCCGACGGATGGAACATCAATCGGGACTGCGGCAGCACGCATCTGAAGCCTCTGATGGCTGCCGTGCGCGAGCACGGCGCAGATGCGGGTATCGCTCATGATGGTGATGCTGATCGCTGTCTTGCGGTGGATGCCAGTGGCGAGGTCGTCGACGGTGACCACATCCTTGCCATCCTTGCCGCCTCC
>CAIZPS010000098.1 GCA_903934925.1 uncultured bacterium
CGACCCCGCACGGGTGATGCGGCCGATCTTCCCGCTGCCGTTCAGCGCGAACCAGAGAGCACCATCGGAGCCCACGGCGATTCCTGAGGGCACGCCCGCATCGCCCGGCAGCTCGAAATTACTGAAGGTGCCAGCGGGCGAGAACCGCCCGATGCTGTCGCCTGTGCGTTGCGTGAACCACACGTTTCCATCTCGGGCGACGGCGATGCCCAGTGGGCCGACATCCCGGCTTGGCACCCGGTACTCCGTGATCTTGCCGGCAGCGTCGATCCTGCCGATCTTGTTTGCGACCCGCTCGGTGAACCAGATGGCTTCGTCCGGTGCCACGGCGATGCCGAACGGGTGCGCGTCAGGGGTTGGCAGCGGGAACTCCGTGATCTGACCCGACGTCGTGATACGACCAATCGAGTTCCCCACATACTGCGTGAACCACAGCGCGCCGTCCGTCCCCGCGACGATCTCCTGCGGGACGGACCCCGCCCCCGGAAGGGGAAACTCGGTGAAGACTCCGTCGACAGTGATTCGGCCGATCTTGTTGCCCGCAGACTGGGTGAACCACATGGCCCCATCGGGCCCGGCGGTGATTGCCACAGGGCTCGATCCTGGAGTCGGTATCGCGAATTCCGTGACGACACCATCCATGGTGATACGACCGATCCGGCCCGCTGAGTAGATCGTGAACCACATGGCTCCATCCGGACCGGCGGCGATATCCCAGGCCGCCGAGCCCGACGTGAGGATCGGGTACTCCGTCACCGTGCCATCGGTGGTGATGCGACCGATGTCGCCTTCTGCCTTCTGTGTGAACCACATGGCTCCATCAGGGCCGAGCGCGATGCTGGACGGAGCGGAACTGCCCCTCACCTCCGCGAACGTCGTGAAGACGCCGACCGGCTCAGCATGAGCGGTCGGAGGCACAAGCACGAGGAATGCGAGGGTTGCCGCGATCGCGGCCACCAGTCGTCGAGTGACCGGCATGGATCCTCCGCAGGAGGGACGGGTACCGCCAGACGCCTCCTGGCGGAGCCCCATTATTGCGGGGAGTGCCTGTCTCCGGCAGGGAATGCGCTGCCACCTCGAGGAACTCGCTCCCAAATGGTTCGCATCACCATAAGCGAGATGACATGCCCAACTGAGAGTCTCGGGCTTTCCCAAGCAGTCTCGGCACAGCGTCAGGTGCGGCCCATCAAGCGGCACCTCGGCGGAGACGATGAGCGCGAACACCTCGAGCCCAGCGGGGATGTCAACCCCTCACATCCCGCACATCTCAGGCATCGCCGGAACAGTCACGCAACCAGCACGAATCGGGGGCTCACTATGGGAACATCCTTGAGCGGCCGCTGGGTCGCCATCGGAGTGGGGGTGTCATTGCCTTCAGGGTCATTTGCCATGTCAGTGACATCTAGCCCAGTGGTTGGAGAATGGCCCACTTTTCGCGGCAGCACCGGCCCTCAGGGCCGTCAGATCTTGCCCTTGGAACCGCAGTGTTGATCGCGTTCTTACATTACACCCCCGGGGTCATTGCCGCCGGTTACGTCGTCGAGAATCTCCTCGGATATCTCGTCGTCGGGTGCGGTCTTGTCTTTGCCTTCAGGGTCATTAGTCATGTAGGTGAAGACTAGCCCAGTGGTGGGGGAATTACCTTCTGTTTGTCGCACCGCTTTCATCCGCACCACATGCCGTCGGCTCTCGGGGAGAAAACATTATGCCCTCGGGGCCGAAGTCATTGCCGCAGCTTACGGGATTGCTGTCGATCTGAAGGCAGTTGTCGAACGTCTCACAAGCATGCTCGGGGGCCAGGCGTGTTTGACATGCGCACTCCCGTCATCTGGTTTCCGGTGTTGATCGATACTGACGCTGTGCCACGGCACGTCATCTGGCACACCAACTCAGGGATATCGAATTCTTGTCGTGTACTACCCTCCTTCATCAGGCTACAGGCTGTGTTCCAGCGCTGACAGTGCGAGTTCGATTCTCGTCACCCACTCTCATGAGGAAGGCCCCCCGATCTCTCGGGGGGCCTTCCTCATGGACTTACCTCAGTACTTCGGCTACCTCACGACCTTGATGACGCGCGTCATGCTCATGGCCGTGAAGCCCGGCAGTGCAGGAGAGAATGCCCGTAGCGTGAAGGAGCCCTTCCTGGCTCCGGGCTTCAGCACGGCGATCACCTGAGCGTTGTCGCCGTCGTATCGGAATGAGACCGACTTGATCGTGGACGACCGGTTGATCGCACTCAACTGCGCCTCACGGCCGGCGTTCGTATCGAGATTCGACGTGTTGCTGAAGCTTCTCCACTGACCGCTGATGACCTTCGGGCCGCCTCCCGCCCACAGCGGGCCCGACAGCGTCTGCTGCTGAACCGGCGGAGGGGTGGGGGCATTAGCGGTGTTCTGCGTGACGCTCACCCAGTCGCTCCAGCCCTGGGCGTTCGCGGCGGAGACGCTGAAGGTGTAGGTCGACCCCGCCGACAGGGTGCCGACGTTGGCGTTGGTTGCCTGCACCGTGAGCTGACCGCTCGTGGGGCCGGTCCACTTCACCGTGTAGCCGGAGACGGGTGAGCCACCGCTGCTGCTCGGCGCACTCCAGTTCAAGGACACGGCATTCGTCGAGACGCCTGTGACCTTCAGGTTCTGCGGCTTGGAAGGAGCGCCCGAGGGCTGGGCCGCCGCGATGTTCACTCGCCTGGAGGTCGAGCCCACCGTGGGCGAGCCGCCCATCAGCTGCTCGAGGGCGTTCACGACCAGGGTGACGGAGCCGCTCGTCGTCGGCGTCCAGTTCATCGTCGCCGTCCACGTGGCGACGGGGGTGAAGGAGCCGTTGCTCACCGGCGTGCAGGTGCCCGCGATGGTGCCCAGATCGTTGCCGTTGCCGAGCTGGAAGTCGAAGCTCACGACACCTGGCTCGTCATCACAGGATGTGGTGGCGTCGTAGGAGACGTACGTGGCGGTGAGCACCTGGTTCACGCCGACCGTTCCGTTGCCGGCATTCAGGGTCGTCTTGCCGTCGTAGGCCGATGCCGGCGCAGCCAGCGCCAACGACGCTGCTACGAGTCCTACTCCTGCCAGAGCGGCCATGCTGGTGGTGAGCTTTGTCGTCACAGATGTGTCCCTTCTGAGAGAGCCATCCCGATGACGGCTCTCGCGCTTGTCACAGCGCACGCCAGACTACGCCTTCGCCGCTGAGGACAAAGGACGCGAGACCCCTATCCCACGCGGGTGATCCTGCCGTCCAGAGCCGGGATGCGCACAAACCCGTTGGCTGCCGAATCTGCACTCACCGCTGCGGCAAAGGCATCTGCGAGGACGTCGCGCACGACCGCGCTCTCCGGTGAGAACCGCCCACGGTAGTCATCGCCGCCATTCACCAGGAAGTCGATGGTGGTCAGCGAGTACGTGGTGTCATCCGCCGCGATCGAGCGCCCATCCGTCGTCGTCACGGAGATGATGCGTTGACCCACCGGCCGCGCAGGATCGAACGCGAACCGGAATCCGCTGATCTGCGGAAAGCGCCCGTCTGATGGATATCCGGAAACGCCGTTCTCGAGCGCAGCCCAGAGGTTCCGCCCCGAGACCTTCGTGGTCATGATCGAGTTGGTGAAAGGGAACAAGCTGAGCGCATCGCCCAGGGTGACGTCGTAGGGCCCGCTGCTGCCCTGCGACGGACGTCGCAGCGACGGATCCGCGGGCTCGTACCCCCTCGCCGGGAAGGTGTCACGGATCCCTCCGCCGGTCAGGAGGGCGAGCTCGGTGCCGTACTTCGCGCGAAGGGCATCCGCCACGTAGTCACCCAGCGCGGTCTCCCCCGACCGCTCCACCGGTGGAACGCCGCCGCGCGGGAAGGTTCCGTCGACGACCCCGATCTTGCGATCGAGTTTCGCGCTGACCTGATCCTTGTAGTCCTGGACCATCGCAGCGGTCTTCGGATCCGGCACGACCCCGGCCAGCATCGCCTCCGTGACCACCTCCGTTGCCGCGCCCACGACGGTGCCGGTGCGCTGATCGATGCAGAGCTGCGTGCGCGTGTACTCCTGACCGGAGTTCCGGGTCTGGGCGACCGGGGTGTCGCCCACGATGGAGGTGAAGGTCTGGTGCGTGTGGCCCCCGAAGGCGAGGTCAGCGCCCCGGAGGCCGCGCGTCACCTCGATGAGTCGCCCCGTGGGGACACCTCCGACATTCGCCTGCCACCCCTGGTGCAGCGCAGCGATCACCACCTCGGCCCCGGCAGCGCGAGCCGCTGCGATGCGCCTGTTCACCACGCCTGGCTTCGGCGAGATCGTGATCGTCCTGCGTCCCGACGGGCCGAAGCTGAGATTGCCGGGCGCCGTGACCGCAGCGGTGTCCTCGGTGTTCATGCCCACGACGCCGACCTTCACCCCGTCGATGTCGCGCACGGTGAATGCCCGGACCTTGCGCTTGCCCGTCTGGAGGGGAGCAAGGGTGCTGTAGTTGGAGACGACCCAGTCGAAATCAGAGGCATCGACCATTCTGCGCAGGTGCTCCAGCGGCCGGTCATGCTCGTGGTTGCCCGTCGTCGAGACCTGCAGCCCCATGAGGTTGAGGGCCTCGATCGTGGGGATCTCGTCGAACTGGGCGGAGATCGCCGGCGAGGCACCGAAGTTGTCACCCGCAGACACCGTCAGGGTCCGCGGAACTGCGCGGCGATCGCGCTCGAACGCACTCACCAGGGTCGCCGCACCGATGGCGCCGTCGGTGTCCTCGAGTGCTCCGTGGAAGTCGCTGAACTCCAGGACCTGCAGATTGGCGTAATCGCCGCTCGCTCGACCGCGCACGTCGACGGACCTCCCTACGGGTGCATCCGAGGAGTAGCCCAGCACGTTGACGGCCTGCACCCTGGGCGTGATCATTCGCTGCCCCTTCACGACGGGCATCACGGCGCTTCGGGCCTTCGCGTCGACGGTCACCGGACACGAACCCTGTCCGGCGTGGACCACGTAGTGGGTGACTGCCGGATCAGACGACGAGGGCGGGCTCCACGACACCCGGACGCCTCCGTCGACCACCCGGGCAGACACATCGGAGGGTGCCTGGGGTGCAGCGGGCTCCTGAGCGCTCGCTCGTGGTCCGACGGCGATGAGGGTCAGGCAGACCGCAGCCGCTGTCGAGGCGCTGAGAACACGAAGACGACTCATGCAGGCACCGTAGCCCTGCACAGCGGTGGCGACTATTCACCCTCGGGTGCGAGCTCGCTGACCGGAGGGAACAGGGCCAGGGCCGGCGCGACCCAGGTGCGGACGAGGTCCCGCAGGTCGGCATTGGCTCCGCCGCAGAACTCCGGGCGCAGGTCGACCACGCGGCTGCCGCCGGTGTCGACGAAGACGTCGATGCGCGTGCCCCCGGTGCAGCCCTGCGCTGGGACCTCGACGGACCGGCCCTCGATCGTTGGGAGAGCCTCGGCAAGGCCACGCCAGACGGCGTCCGGCGTCTCACGCGTCTCGTCCGCCAGCACGGTGCCGTAGCTGTCGACCACCATGCGCGCTGTCTGCCTCGTCACCGTCAGGGTCACGCTGCGGTGGTAGCGCGGCGGCACCGAAGAGTCATGGAACGCGTAGGTGATGACCGCGTCGTCGTCCAGGGAGGGCATGGGATGGCGTCCGTCCGGCGCGCGCGACGAAGTCGACCTTGTCGCGAACGCCGCAGTCCGGGCAGTGCCAGTCGTCCGGGAGCTCGGACCACGGGGTTCCGGGCGGGAACCCCTCGCGCGGCGCTCCAACGACCTCGTCATAGGTGTAGCCGCAGCAGGGGCAGGCGTGAATCCGCGCACCCACCTGAGCGTTTGACAGGCTGCCTCGGTCATCCACGGCGGTTGCACCCGTTGCGACCGCGTAGCGATGGCGCTTGCTCGGCTGAACGTTGGCGAGAGCGAGATCACCGCCATAGTGGGCTGAGACTCGCGGATCCATCACCGAGCGCCACAAGGGTGGGACGAGAGCCAGCAGGATCATGCCTGCATAGCCCGAGGGCAGGGCGGGTGCCTCGTCATCGTCGCGCAGGGCCTGGTAGCGCCGCGTCGGATTCGCGTGATGATCGCTGTGGCGCTGGAGGTGGTACAGCAGGATGTTGGTGGCGACGTTGTTGGAGTTCCAGCTGTGGCGCGGGCGGATCTGCTCGTACCTCTCACGTCCGTTCGAGACGGCCTTCTGCCGCAGCATTCCGTAGTGCTCGAGGTAGTTGACCGCCTCCAGCAGCGAGATCGCGACGAGGGCCTGGATGACCAGGAAGGGCACGACAGACCACCCGAGCCACACCACGACCGCGATCCAGAGCCCAGCGGTCATGAGCCACGAGTTGACGACGTCGTTCTCGATACGGAGGGGCCCGTGGCCGCTCCTGGCACAACGGCGGCTCTCCAAGGTCCAGGCACTGCGCAGGGATCCGAACACGGTTCTGGGCCAGAACACGTAGTAGCTCTCACCCAGCCGACTGCTCGCAGGGTCCTCGGGCGTCGCGACGCGCACATGATGGCCACGGTTGTGCTCGATGTAGAAGTGGCCGTATGCGCTCTGCGCTAGCGCGATCTTCGACAGCCAGCGCTCGACCGACTCGCGCTTGTGGCCGAGCTCATGGGCGGTATTGATGCCGAGTCCGCCGATGAAGCCGACGGTTACAGCCATGCCGATCTGCTCGCTGAGCAGGAGGTCACCGCGGGCGATCAGCCACATGCCCGCGAGGAAGCCGACGTACTGCAGCGGGAGGAACAGATAGGTCAGCCAGCGGTAGTA
>CAIZPS010000099.1 GCA_903934925.1 uncultured bacterium
GCCTCGAGCAGAAGAGTCGAGACGTCCTTGACCTCCACGCCCGGTGCTCCGCCCTCCTGCTGCCGAACGGTCACGGCGTCGTTGAGCATGACGGAGCAGAACGGGCAGGCGACGGCGATGGTGGTGGCACCGGTGGCGATCGCCTCGTCACCGCGGTTCATGTTGACCCGGGTGCCGATCTTCTCCTCCATCCACATGCGCGCGCCGCCAGCGCCGCAGCACAAGGACTTGTCTCCGTGCCGCTCCATCTCCACGCGGGTGGCGCCGGCGGCACTGATGAGCTCGCGCGGCGGGGTGTAGACGTTGTTGTGCCGGCCGAGGTAGCACGGGTCGTGGTAGGTGACCTTCTGGTCGACCGGTGCAACGGGAGTGAGACGACCTTCCTTGACCAGCTGGTCGAGCAGTTGGGTGTGATGCACGACCTCGTAGTTGCCGCCGTTCTGCGGGTACTCCCGGCCCAGCGTGTTCAGGCAGTGCGGACACGTGACGACGATGCGGGTCGCCTTGATCTCGTTGAGCACCTCGACGTTCTGCATGGCCTGCATCTGGAAGAGGAACTCGTTGCCGGCACGCCGCGCCGGGTCTCCGGTGCAGGTCTCGCCCTCGCCCAGGACCATGAAGTTGACCCCGGCGATGTGCATCAGCTCGGCGACGTTCTTGGTGGTCTGCTTGGCTCGATCCTCGTAGGCACCGGCGCAGCCCACCCAGAACAGGTACTCGACATCAGCGGGAATCTGGTCCTCGCCTTCCATGCCGAACACGCGGACGTCGAAGTCGACCTCTGCGATCCAGTCGTTGCGCCCGGACGCGTTCATGCCCCACGGGTTGCCCTTGGTCTCGAGGTTCTTGAACAGGCCGTTCAACTCGGTGGGGAACTCGCTGGCGATCATCACCTGGTTGCGGCGCATGTCGACGAAGTGGTCGATGTGCTCGATGTCGACCGGGCACTGGTTCACGCAGGCACCGCAGGTGGTGCACGACCACAGCGCCTCCTGATCGATGATCGGCAGCTCCAGGCCGGTCGTGCGGTGACCGTCGAAGGTGTAGCCGTCCTCGGGCTCGTGGTCTGAATCCTCACGTGACCCGATGAACGGCCGCTCGACCTGCTCCTTCACGGCGGTGCTCACCGCCGCGAGAGCCTGCTCGTTCATCTCGCCCAGGCCGGGATGCTCGCCGTTCGCGGCCATGAGGTACGGCGCCTGCGTGAACATGGTGTCGCGCAGGTTCATGATCATCAGCTTCGGTGAAAGCGGCTTGCCGGTGTTCCAGGCCGGGCACTGCGACTGGCAGCGACCGCACTCCGTGCACGCCATGAAGTCGACGTAGTTCTTCCACGTGAAGTCGCCGATGTGGCCCTTGCCGAACGTGGCGTCGTCCGGCGGGTCCTCGAAGTTGACCGGCTCGCCCTTGTAGTAAATGGGCAGCAGCGGGCCGAGAGCGTTCGGCCGGCGCGACGTGTAGACGTTCACGGGCGCGGAGAAGATGTGCAGGTGCTTGGAGTGCAGCACGATCAGCAGGAACACCAGGATCACCGTGACGTGGGCCCAGATGAACACCGTCTCGACCCACAGGTTCGACTCGCCCAAGGGAGCAAGCCAGGTGCCGACGATGGCTGAGGCGAACGCCCCGCCCATGTCGTTCTCGTAGATGGTGTCGATGATCGTGTTCACCTTCGCACCGCGGTATACCAGCAGCGTCGCCACGACCAGGAAGATCATGAGCAGCACCAGCCAGGCACCCTTGGTGTGCGAGCCGAAGAATCGCGAGGCGCGACCCTGCTTCGCCGGGTTGTTCGCGAGCCGGATGATCGCGAACATGACGATGCCGACGAGCACGAGTACGGCGAAGAGGTCCTCCATGAAGCGCACGACCTGCCAGGTGCCGACTATCGGGATGTGCCAGTGCTCGATCACGAGCTCGCCGAATGCGGTCACCACCGTGATGCCGAGGATCAGGAAGCCCCAGAATGCGAAGACGTGCGCCAGGCCGGGGATCGTCCACTTCAGGAGCTTCTTCTGACCGAGCACCTCGGTGGCCTCGGCCTCGACACGCTTCGGTGCATCCGTCGTGCGGCCGACTGCCGGCTTGCCCGATCTCGCCAGTGAGACCAGGAACCACCCGCGCTTGAGGGCGAAGGCCAGCAGGACGATCGTGATGATGGCGCCGACGATGGCACGGATCCAGATGTGCTCCACGGGGGGAGACTATCGCTTCTTGGATGTCCTAGTACTTGGGCGCAAGCGAATCCTCGCGGGCCGGCCGTGAGCGAGCGAAAAGTGCCGAACCGGGGCATAGTCAAAGGTCGGTACCCGGTCAGCGAGGGAGATTCCTATGGCGAAAGTCGACTTCACGGTCGTGCGCTCCATCCCCCTGCCGGCGCGCGCCGTCTTCGAGGAGCTCATCGACTGGGCCGGGCACGCGGAGTGGGTCCCGCTGACACGAGTCGAGATCCTCAAGGGCGATGGAGGTCCGGGCACGGAGTTCATCGCAACCTCGGGAGTCGGTCCGGCCGCCTTGCCGGACCGAATGCGCGTGGACGCCCTTGACCCCGACGCCATGACGGTGGCCATCACGAAGATCGGCCCTGTGCTTTCGGGGGAGGTGCGCCTCCGGATCGTCAGCACCGGTGAGGCGTCATGCCGGCTGGAGTGGTTCGAGGGGATCGTGGTCCCGTACGCCCCCCCAGTTCCTCGCGCCCCCCATCGCCTTCGCGGCCAAGCGGGGCTTCACCTCGGCCATCACGCGACTGGTGAGGCGGATCCAGAGCCGGCAGTCGGCGTAGGCGGCTGGGTATCGTCTCCGCATGGCGTCCGGGCTCCAGCTGACCGACGAGCAGGTCGCGCAGTTCCATCGCGACGGTGCCCTCATCGTCCGCAGGCTCTTCTCACCGGACGAGGTCGCGACGATCGAGCGCGGCATCGAGCGGGTGCTCGCCGATCCGGGGCCGATGTTCAAGGTGGCAAGCCAGCCGGATGATCCGGGCCGCTTCGTCGAGGACTTCTGCCGCTGGCAGGAGATCGACGAGATCGAGCAGATCGCGCGATCCTCGTGGGCGGCTGATGCCGCGCAGCAACTCATGGACGGTGGATCCGTCCGTCTCTTCCATGACCACGTTCTGGTGAAGGAGCCGGGCACGCGGCAGGAGACGCCGTGGCATCAGGACCAGCCGTACTACAACGTCGACGGCCTGAGGAACGTGTCGATGTGGGCACCGGTCGATCCGGTGGCACCCGAATCGACCCTGGAGTTCCTCGCTGGCTCGCACCGCATGGGCTGGCTGATGCCGCGCACGTTCCTGGACAACCAGGCCAGGTGGTTTCCGGAGGGATCCCTGAGCGAGATCCCGGCGATCGAGCAGGACCGCGCCTCGTTCGACATCCTCGGATGGGAGATGGAGCCGGGTGACGCCGTCTTCTTCCACATGCTCACGATCCACCATTCCTATGGTGTGCCCGGCGTGAATCGACGACGGGCGTTCTCCCTGCGCTTCCTCGGTGACGACATGGTGCACGCCCCGCGCGCGTGGGCCACCTCGCCGAACTTCGACGGCCTGAACCTGGAGATCCTGCCGGGAGCTGCGATGGACCACGAGCTCTTCCCGCTGCTCCGCGTGGCCTGACCCGCTCGCGGATTATGTGACCTACATCACATCCGGTCTCACCCATTCCGGGAATGACGCGACCATGCCTGTCGTTGTCATCCTTAGTTGAGTCGAACCGACTCACATCATCTGCGCCACCACTTGCGTAGCGGATCGTGAGCGGGGAGACTCGTCGAAGACCACTCGGCCGGGCCACCGGTCCGCCGGGACACCGGAACACAACGAAGAAGGAGCACCACCACCATGGCTCGAGCAGTCGGCATCGACCTGGGCACGACCAACTCTGTCGTCTCGGTCCTCGAGGGCGGCGAACCCGTCGTCATCGCCAACGCGGAGGGCGCCCGGACGACCCCGTCCGTCGTCGCCTTCGCCAAGAACGGTGAGGTCCTGGTCGGCGAGGTCGCCAAGCGCCAGGCTGTCACCAACGTTGACCGCACCGTGCGGTCCGTCAAGCGCCATATGGGCACGAACTGGACCGTCGACATCGATGGCAAGGCCTACACCGCGCAGGAGATCAGTGCACGCACGCTCATGAAGCTCAAGCGTGACGCCGAGTCCTACCTGGGCGAGGATGTCACCGACGCCGTCATCACCGTGCCGGCGTACTTCAGCGATGCCGAGCGGCAGGCCACCAAGGAGGCCGGTGAGATCGCGGGCCTGAACGTCCTGCGCATCATCAACGAGCCGACGGCCGCTGCGCTGGCCTATGGCCTCGACAAGGGCGACACCGAGCAGACGATCCTCGTCTTCGACCTCGGCGGCGGCACGTTCGACGTCTCCCTGCTCGAGATCGGCGACGGCGTCGTGGAGGTCAAGGCCACCAGCGGCGACAACCACCTCGGTGGTGACGACTGGGACAACGCGGTCGTCGACTGGCTGGTCACTGGCTTCAAGAACGCGCACGGCGTGGACCTGTCGAAGGACAAGATGGCCATGCAGCGTCTGCGTGAGGCGGCGGAGAAGGCGAAGATCGAGCTCTCCAGCTCGATGCAGTCGTCGATCAACCTGCCCTACATCACGGCGAGCGCCGAGGGACCGCTCCATCTGGAGGAGACCCTCTCGCGCGCCCAGTTCGAGTCGATGACTGCCGAGCTGCTCGAGCGCACCAAGGCCCCCTTCAAGGCGGTCATGAAGGACGCCGGCATCTCGATCGACAAGATCGACCAGGTCGTCCTCGTCGGCGGCTCGACCCGGATGCCGGCCGTCACCGAGCTGGTGAAGGCCGAGACAGGCAAGGAGCCGAACAAGAGCGTCAACCCGGACGAGGTCGTCGCCATCGGCGCGGCGCTTCAGGCCGGTGTGCTCAAGGGTGAGGTGAAGGACGTCCTCCTGCTCGACGTGACCCCGCTGTCGCTGGGCATCGAGACCAAGGGCGGCGTCATGACCAAGCTCATCGAGCGCAACACCACCATCCCGACCAAGCGCTCGGAGATCTTCACCACGGCCGACGACAACCAGCCGTCCGTGCTGATCCAGGTCTACCAGGGCGAGCGTGAGATGGCGGCCTACAACAAGCGCCTGGGCACGTTCGAGCTGACGGGCCTTCCCCCGGCGCCGCGTGGCATCCCGCAGGTCGAGGTCACCTTCGACATCGACGCCAACGGCATCGTCCACGTCTCCGCCAAGGACATGGCCACGGGCAAGGAGCAGTCGATGACCATCTCGGGCGGCAGCGCGCTGTCCAAGGAGGAGATCGATCGCATGATGCGCGAGGCCGAGCAGCATGCCGAGGAGGACAAGCAGCGTCGCGAGGAGGTCGAGGTGCGCAACAGCGCCGAGGCGCTGGTGTACCAGACCGAGAAGTTCCTTGCCGACAACGCTGACAAGGTTCCGGCAGACGCCAAGGCGAACGTCGACGGTCCGCTCGATGAGCTGAAGAAGGCCATCGAGGCCAACGACATCCCGGGCATGCGTGCCGCGACAGACAAGGTCGCGCAGGCCAGCCAGGCCCTCGGCGCCGCGATGTACACGATGTCGCAGGAGGCCGGTGGTTCCGCGGGCGCAGCAGACGCTGCGGCCGACACCGCCGAGGACGACGTCATCGACGCCGAGATCGTGGACGAGGGCGAGTCCAAGTGAGCGACGAGGAGCATCAGGGCCCCCGCGTGACTGACCGTCGCCGAGTGGATCCGGACTCCGGTGAGGTGCGCCAGTCGGTCGACCCGGCTGGCGCACCCGACCCCCTCCTGGAGGAGGCCGTCGAGGCGGCCCTCGTCGAGGCGGAGGTCGGTGCGGCCGAGGAGAAGCTCGCCGAGCTCACTGCCGATCTGCAGCGCGTGCACGCGGAGTACGCCAACTATCGCAAGCGCGTGGACCGTGATCGGGAGCTGATCAAGAGCAACGCGATCGGAGGAGTCCTCGCAGAGCTGCTCTCGGTGCTCGACGACGTCGACCGTGCTCGGCAGCACGGCGAGCTCGACGGCGCGTTCAAGAGCGTCGGCGAGTCACTCGAGTCGACGGTCACGCGACTTGGCCTGGAGAGGTTCGGAGCAGCAGGAGAGCCCTTCGACCCGAACCTCCACGAGGCGCTGACGCACGAGGCCTCGGACGAGGTGTCCGAGCCGACCGTGGTGGCTGTGTACCAGCCCGGCTATCGCTACTCCGATCGCGTACTGCGTCCGGCCCGGGTAGCCGTCGCCGGCGACCAGTGACACGCAGCACCAGCACGACACATCAGAAGAGACGAACCCCGGATGTGACGGGGCAAGGTAGGAGAGCGTGAACAAGGACTGGCTGGAGAAGGACTTCTACGCCGTGCTCGGCGTATCCAAGGACGCCAGCGCCGACGAGATCAAGAAGAAGTACCGCAAGCTCGCCCGTGAGTTGCACCCGGACAAGAACCCGGGCGACAAGGCGGCCGAGGAGCGCTTCAAGGAGGTCTCGGAGGCGTACGACGTCCTCTCCGACGACGCCAAGCGCAAGGAGTACGACGAGGCGCGCACGCTGTTCGCCGGTGGCGGCTTCCGTCCGGGTGGTGGAGGCTTCCGCGGCCAGCAGTACGACGTGAACATGGAAGACCTGTTCGGGGCCGACTCCGGTGGGTTCGGGGACTTCCTCGGCGGGATCTTCAACCGCGGACGCGGCGGGGGACGTGTTCCCCAGCCCCGTCGCGGCCAGGATCTCGAGAGCTCGCTCACGCTCTCTTTCGATGACGCGATGGACGGAGTCACGGTCCCGCTGCGGCTTTCGGCGGATGCTCCCTGCTCCTCGTGCCACGGAACCGGCGCGAAGGCCGGGACCGTGCCGCGCATGTGCCCGACGTGCGGGGGATCGGGCCAGACCTCCCGCAACGCCGGTGGTTTCGCGCTGGCCGAGCCGTGCGTCACGTGCCGCGGTCGCGGGCTCTTCGTCGACGACCCGTGCACGTCGTGCCATGGCTCCGGGCGCGGACTCAGCTCGCGCACAGTGCAGGCGCGCATACCTGCGGGTGTCAAGAACGGCGCGAAGATCCGGCTCAAGGGCAAGGGCGGCAAGGGCGAGCGCGGTGGCCCCAACGGCGACCTGCTCGTCGACATCACGGTCTCCCCGCACCCGGTCTTCGATCGCAAGGGCGACAACATCACCGTCACCGTGCCGGTGACCTTCACCGAAGCGGCGCTCGGCGGAGAGATCTCGGTGCCGACGCCGCGGGGCGGCTCCGTGACCCTCAAGGTTCCGGAGGGCACCGCGAACGGTCGAACCATGCGCGTCAAGGGCAAGGGCATTCGGCGCAAGGACGGCACCAACGGTGACCTCCTGGTCACGGTCGAAGTGGCCGTCCCGCAGACCCTGTCGAGCGAGGCGCGCGAGGCTCTCGAGGCCTACGCGCAGCAGACCGCCGACTTCGACCCGCGCAAGGACCTCTTCTCGACTTCCGGGGGAGCAGCCGGGGGAGCGGCCGGGGGAGCGGCCGGGAGTGAGTCATGAGCCGGGCCGAGGGGGTGCGTGTGCCGGAGCGCACGGGCTACGCGGTCACTGATGACGCTCCTCTCTATGCGATCTCGGTGGCGTCCCAGCTCGCTGGGCTTCACCCGCAGACGCTGAGGCAGTACGACCGCATGGGCCTGGTGACTCCCACCAGGGTCGGGGGCCGCAACCGCCTGTACTCGATGAACGACGTCGCGCGACTCCGTGAGATCGCCGACCTCTCGTCCCAGGGACTTTCCCTCGAGGGAATCCGGCGCATCCTGGAGCTGCAGGAGGAGGTGCGACTCCTGCGCATGCGGCTGGAGGAGTTCCACCGGGAGAAGTCCGCCACGTCACTCGTGGTGTGGCGACCACAACGA
>CAIZPS010000100.1 GCA_903934925.1 uncultured bacterium
ATCGGCGGCCGGAAGATCTGCGGCGAGGATCCAGTACCCGTGGACGACACCGTCGCGCGCCACGCTCAGCTGCATGCGTACGTACTCGCGCACGTAGGCCGCGAGCAACTCGTCGGCCATACCGGTCTCGGGGATCCCCTCGAGGAGGGCTTCCAGGAAGCTTCGATGAGCCCGCTCGAGAACCTCGGCCAGCAGGGCCTGCTTGGACGGGAAGTGCCAGTAGAGGTTGGGGGTCGTCATCCTCGCGGCCTCGGCGATGCTCGCCACGGAGGTAGCGGAGTACCCGTTCGCGTAGAACAACTCCTGCGCTGCGACCAGGATTCGCTCGCGGGCACCTGGCAGGTCGGGCTGGCTGGCTTCGGCCTCGGCAGCACGACGCCTCGACCTGCGCACGGGCGTCTCCAGGGGCAGCTTCTGCGTCTGGGACACGGGGCTGCTCCTGGGGGCGATAACTCGACTGATGTTTCGAGGTTACTGGGTGGGATGGTATCCCGCCGATTGCCTCGTCATCGGACACCCACGTGGGCTAGTGGCCGCTGACCCTAGGAGAGCCTCTCGATGACCATCGCCATTCCCTGGCCGCCACCAACGCACATCGTCTCCAGGCCGAACTGCTTGTCGTGGAAGCGCAGCGAGTTGACGAGCGTGCTCGTGATGCGTGCCCCGGTCATGCCGAACGGGTGGCCAACGGCGATGGCGCCGCCATTGACGTTGAGGTGGTCGATGTCGATCCCGAGCTCCCAGGCTGACGCCAGCACCTGTGCGGCGAAGGCCTCGTTGATCTCCACGAGGTCGATATCGCCGATGGTCATCCCGGCACGACCGAGTGCCTGCCGGGTGGCGGCGACGGGGCCGAGCCCCATGATCTCCGGCGAGAGCGCACTCACTCCGGTCGAGACGATCCGGGCGAGGGGGGTAATGCCCAGTTCAGCCGCGCGAACATCGGACATGATCACCACTGCTGCAGCACCGTCATTGAGCGGGCAGCAGTTGGCGGCGGTGACGGTGCCGTCCGGGCGGAAGACGGGGGCCAACTCAGCCACGCGGTCGAGGGTAACGCCGGGCCGCGGACCATCGTCACTCGTCACGACGGTGCCATCCGGGAGGCTGATCGGCACGATGTCCGTGGCCCAGAAGCCGTTCGCGATCGCCGCCTCCGCGAGATTCTGGCTCCGCACGCCGAACACGTCCTGGTCGTGCCGGGTGACGTTGCGGATCTGCGCAACGTTCTCGGCCGTCTGGCCCATGGCGATGTAGACGTCGGGAAGGGCTCCGTCGATTGCGGGGTCAGTCCACGCCTCGGCGCCGCCCGAGGACCGAACGGCAGTGCGCGCCTCGGCGACGGCGAAGGCGATGTTCTTGCTGCCCGGCAGGAAGTCGCTGGCTCCTGTGGGGTAGCGGCTGATTGCCTCGACGCCCACCGAAAGGAAGGCGTGGCCCTCTCCGGCCTTGATCGCGTGGAATGCCATCCTGGTCGTCTGCAAGCTGGAGGCGCAGTAGCGGTTGACCGTGGTTCCAGGCAGGTCAATGCCTGCGAGCAGGGACACCACGCGAGCGAGGTTGTAGCCCGCCTCGCCTGCCGGCTGCGTGTTGCCCAGCATGACGTCATCGATCGTGGCCGGATCGAGCTGTGGCACGCGGCCGAGAGCCGCGGTGACCATCTGCGCGGCCATGTCGTCCGGCCGCAGGCTGGCCAGGGAGCCCTTGGCCGCTCGGCCGATGGGTGAACGAGCAACGGCGACGATGACTGCCTCTGGCACGAGTGACCTTTCCGGTGGAGTGACCGATCCGCCACGTAGTCGGGGCGAAGGGGTGTGCGAGGCGTCAGCCGACGAGACCGAGCTGGCGTGCCTTGGCGGCGGCCTCTGCCCGGTTGCGGACTGCGAGCTTCCGATAGACGGCGCAGGTGTGCTGCTTGACGGTGTGCCGGGACAGGTGCAGCACTTGTGCCACCTCGGGGTTGCTGTAGCCCTGCACGAGATGCTCGAGCACGTCGAGTTCCCGTCGCGAGAGCTGCTCAGCCTCGGCGGCTTCCTCGCGCGGGAACACGCTTCGCCCCTGCGAGAGCAGTCGGACGGCCTCGGCAACCGCCGCGGCTCCGATGCTCTTGGAGATGAAGCCGTGACCGCCGTTGGCGCGTGCCACCGTGCGGGAGATGCGTCCCACGCGGGACATGAGCAGCATCCGCATGTGGGGGTGAGCGGCCGACAGCGCGCGACTGACCTCAATGCCGGGCCGCCCTGCCACGGAGAGCTCGACGAGCGCGATGCTGGGCTGCCACCGGCGTGCTGCGACGACGGCGGTCTCCAGGGAGCCGGCCCCGTAGCACTGCCCTACCCAGGACTGCTGGGTGAGAACGGCCCGGATGCCGGCCTGGATGAGCTCGTCGTCGTCGACCACGAGCACGCGAACCTGCCGGGTTGGTTCCAGGTCGGACGCGATCGAGGCATCCAGGATCGACACGGTGTCCCCTCTCAATTGAGCGCTCATTCAGGACTGTCTGAGCGCTCATTAAACAGTGACACCCCCCTGCGGTCAATCACTTTCGGAGAAGAGATTTCGGTTGGCCCGAGTGGGCAGAACTCTGACGACGGTCTTCCCGGGCGCGGTGCGCTGGTGCCACGGTGTGTGCCAGCCGCCGGCGGCGGGACGTTGGCAGGGGCGGGAGATGGCATGAACGAGTTGTTCGACCTACGGGGGAAGGTCGCCGTCGTCACTGGGGGCGGGCGCGGCATCGGGCTGATGGCGACCACGGGCCTGCTCCGGGCCGGTGCCACCGTGTACATCGCATCGCGTGACCTGTCGTCGTGCCGAGAAGCGGCCGACGCGCTGTCTGAGTTGGGCAGGGTGGTTGCGCTCGGCCACGACCTGTCCAGCGTGGAGGGCTGTCAGTCGCTCGCGGCGGACGTCGCGCAACATGAGGCCAACCTCCACATCCTCGTGAACAACTCAGGGGCTGCGTGGGGAGCGCCGATCGACGACTACCCGGAGAAGGGGTGGGACAAGTCGATGGACCTGAACGCCAAGGCACCCTTCTTCCTGACCCAGGCCCTGCTGCCGCTGCTCACGGCGGGTGCCCGGCCGGGAGATCCGAGCCGGGTGATCAACGTCGGCTCGGTCGACGGACTGCGCGTCCCCCGTTCGAGCAACTTCGGCTACTCGGCGAGCAAGGCGGCCATCCACCACCTGACCCGTGTCCTTGCCGTAGAGCTGGGGCCGCGTGGCATCACCGTGAACGCCATCGCGCCCGGGCCCTTCCAGTCGAAGATGATGGAGGCCACCCTGAAGGAGTTCGAGCACGCGCTCGTCGCTGCGTCCCCCATGGGACGGATCGGCCAGGACGATGACATCGCCGGAGCGGTCGTCTACCTCTCGAGCCGTGCGGGCGCGTTCGTCAACGGCGCCGTGATTCCCGTCGACGGAGGACTGTCCCTTGTTCCCGCGTTGTGACGCGTATTTCCGCGTTGTGAAGCGCGCACATCCCCCCGATGGGCAGCGTTCAGCGCGCGGCGGCGCGCGGGTCGCTCGCAGTACCTACCGTTTCAATGTCCAGTTTCGGCAGCAGGGCTAGGAGCCAGCGTGAGTCTTGAGCGAGTCGACCCCGACACGCTGTACCCCGCCCACGGATTCACTCATGCCATCGTGGCATCCGGCAGTCGCACCATCTACGTCGGCGGCCAGGTGGCCAGCAACCTGACGGGCGAGATCCTGGCTGCCGACGACTACGAGAAGCAGAGCGACATCGCGCTGCGCAACTTCGCGCTGGCCGTCGAGGCATGCGGAGCCAGCGTCGCGGACATCGCCCAGCTCAACGTCTACATCGTCGACAGCACTCCTGAACGACAGGTGCAGGTGTACGCGGGGCTGGCGTCAGCCGCGGCGGACATCGGACTGAGGCGTCCGACGATGAAGGTCGTCGGGGTGCAGGCACTCGGCAGTCCGATGGCCCTGGTCGAGTTCGACGGCATCGCCGTCTGCGACTGAGCGGCCGGCCGTCCCGCACTGGGTGTTTTCCTCACCACTCTTGGACCCGAACAAGGAAGCGAGCACCGCTCATGGAGATGCATCGAGACGTGTTCGACCTCACCGGGCGACGTGCCCTGGTCACAGGGGCGAGTCGGGGCATCGGACAGGCCATCGCCGTGGAATATGCGCGCAGGGGAGCGCACGTCCTCGTTGCGGCCCGGACAGCCTCGGGCTTGGCCGAAACGGTCGAGATGGCAACCGGTGCGAGCGGCTCGGTGACACCGCTTCAGGCGGACCTGCGTTCGGAGACATCCATCACGTCGGCTGTCGCGGATGCCGTCGCGACGCTCGGTGGCCTGGACATCCTGGTCAACAATGCAGCCGACGATCATGACTCCTCCATCGAGAACACTGATCTCTCCACCTGGCAGCGCGTTCTCGAGCTGAACCTGCAGTCCTGCTTTCTCCTGTGTCAGGCGGCGTCGCCGCACCTCGCCGCCAGCGAGCACGGCAAGGTCGTCAACGTCGCATCAGTCCTGGGGGCTGTGGCCGTTCCCAACGACATCGCCTACGTGTCGGCCAAGCATGGTCTCGTCGGCCTCACTCGGGCACTCGCCCTCGAGTGGGGCAGGCGCGGCATCCAGGTCAACGCGCTTGCCCCGGGATTCGTCGACACCTCGATGATGGCTGCCGTACTCGCCGACGAGCGCGCCGCCACGTGGATCAAGCGGAGTACCCCCATGGGTCGCTGGGCGGACGCGCGCGAGATGACGGGGCCTGCCGTCTTCCTCGCTTCGGAGGCGTCGGACTTCATGACGGGACAGGTTCTCACCGTCGACGGCGGCTGGACTGCGCAGTGAGACAGCGTTCGCTTCGCGCCGTCGGGCTGACTGATCACTCGAGGGAGAGCTGAGCATGCGAGTACTGATCGTCGGTGGCGCCGGTGAAATGGGGCAGGTCGCCTGCGCCACGGTCGCGGCGGATGACAGCGTCACCGCACTCGTGGTCGCCGACCGAAACGGTGCTCGAGCCAAGGAGGTGTCCGAACGGATTGGCGGCAAGGCCACGGCGGTCAGCCTCGACATCACCGACTCTGAGTCCCTGAAGAGCGCCCTGGCGCAGGCTGACATCGTCCTCAACACGGTCGGGCCGTTCTACCGGTTCGGCCGACCCGTGCTGGAGGCTGCGATCGAGAGCGGTGTCCACTATGTCGACATCAACGATGACTGGGAGCCCACGGTCGACATGCTCACCCTGCATGACGCCGCTGTGGCAGCCGGCGTCATCGCCGTCGTCGGCATGGGCGCCTCGCCGGGCATCTCGAATCTACTCGCCTCAGCTGCGGCCGCCAGCCTCGACGACGTCGAGACCCTTCACACCGGATGGCCGGCAGGGGTCGGCATACCGAGCTCGCCTGAGGGCATCGCTGCAGCTCGGGGCTCGGCCGCCCTCGAGCACTGGATCCACAATCTCTCGATGCCCATTCGAGTCTGGCGTGATGGCGACTACCGGGAGGTGGATGCGCTTGAGGAGTTGACCGTCACCTACCCGGGCATCGGTGCTGGCACGGTGTGGACGTGCGGGCATCCGGAGCCCATCACGCTGCCGCGGACCTTCCCGGCGATCCGGGAGAGCCTCAATCTCATGACGGGTCGACCCGGCCTGATCAATGTTGCAAAGGCGCTGGGCGAGCAGGTGCGCAGCGGGGCGATGACGGTTGCGGAGGCCGGCGATGCCCTGCTCGATGCCCCCGGGAGGCGTGGCCCGGAGGCCGGGGCGCGCGCACCCTTTCCGGACGTGTGGGCGCTGGCTCAGGGCACGAAGAACGGCCAGCGCCTCACGGTCGGCGTCACCACCGACGTTCTCCCGGACGGGCGCATGGGTGAGATGACATCGATCCCTCTGGCAGTGTGTGCCTCCATGATCGCGGGAGGCGAGGTCACCACACCGGGCGTGCATGCCCCCGAGGCCGTGATCGATCCCGAGGCATTCTTCGACAGGCTGTCGGCGTACGCCGGCGATCGCGCAGACGGCCAGCGGCTGCGTGTGTCGCAGCACGTTGAAGCCTGACCGTCCACCACCAGCAACGGGAGCACACAGTGACCAGCAGCAGTCGGATCCTCTCGCGTCGTGATCTCGACTTCATGCTCTACGAGTGGCTCGATGTCGAACGCCTGACCGAGACGCCGAGGTACGCCGAGCACTCCCGTGAGGTGTTCGACTCGGTGCTCGATCTCTTCGAGGAGATCGCCGAGGAGCATTTCGCGCCCATCAATCGCCTGCTCGACGAGAGCGAGCCCACCTTCGATGGTGTCGACGTCAGCCAGCCCGCGGAGGCCAAGGCAGCCCTTGAGGTGTTCGCGCGGTCGGGCCTCGTGTCGAGCGGCATGGATGCGGAGATCGGAGGAGGCCAGCTGCCCCATACGGTGCAGCGAGCAGGGTTTGCCTGGCTGCAGGCCGCGAACTGCTCCCTCGCCGCGTACCCGATGCTCAGCATGGCCAACGCCAGTGCGCTTGCAGCGCACGGCACGCCAGAGCAGGTCGAGCGGTTCGTGGTGCCGCAGGCTGAAGGCCGGTTCACCGGCACCATGTGCCTGTCCGAGCCTCAGGCCGGATCGTCGCTGGCGGACATCGTGACGCGTGCCGTCCCGGCAACCGACGGGACGTACAGGCTGTTCGGGAACAAGATGTGGATCTCGGCCGGCGAGCACTCGTTGTCGGAGAACATCGTCCACCTCGTTCTCGCCCGCGAGGCAGGCGGACCGGCGGGAGTGAAGGGGCTCTCGCTGTTCATCGTCCCGAAGTTCCTCGTCGAGGAGGACGGCTCGCGGGGTGCCCGCAACGACGTGGTGCTGGCTGGCCTCAACCACAAGATGGGGTATCGGGGGACGGTCAACACGTTCCTGAACTTCGGTGAGGGCGTGCATCAGATCGACGGTGAGCCAGGTGCCGTGGGGTACCGCGTGGGCGAGTCGTTTCTCGGGCTGGCCTACATGTTCCACATGATGAACGAGGCCAGGCTCGGGGTGGGGGCGGGCGCCGTCGCGCTCGGCTACACCGGTTACCTGCACGCGCTCGACTATGCGCGAACCCGCGCCCAGGGCCGCCTCGTGTCCGACAAGGACCCGGAGAGCCCGCAGGTCACGATCGATCACCATCCGGACGTCAAGCGCATGCTCGTCTCCTCGAAGGCCGTAGTCGAGGGCGGAATGGGGCTGATCCTGTACGCCAGCCTGCTCCTTGACGAGTCGACGACCGCTCCAACTGAGGCCGAGCGTGACGAGGCCCTGCTCCTGCTGGGCGTGCTCACTCCGATCGCCAAGGCCTGGCCATCGACTTGGTGCCTGAGGGCGAACGACTGGGCGCTCCAGGTTCACGGCGGTTACG
>CAIZPS010000101.1 GCA_903934925.1 uncultured bacterium
ATAGCCGAAGGGGTTGATCTCCAGGGATTCCTCGAGCGCGTGTGGGCTGAGGAAGCACGCATCATGAATCCCGCCGGTGTCTACGCCGGCACGCGGCTGGGGGCTCTCGAGGCAGTCCTGGGTGGCACCACGACGGCGCTCGACATGTACTTCCACCCCGCCGAGGCTCATCGTGCGGCGGTCGACGTCGGCCTGCGCCACGTGACGGGCCCGGTCTTCTTCTCCTTCCCCGGGCCGGACCACCTGGAGTGGGACGAGCGCATGATGCTGGCGCGTGACTGGCCGCAGACGCTGCAATCGCTCGGGGGCCCGTATGTGCCTCCGGCGCTCATGCCCCATGCGGCGTTCACCGTGGGCTTGGAGCACCTCGCGCAGATCGCTGATCTGGCTCGCGAGCAGGGTGCACTGGTCCACACGCACGCTTCTGAGAATGATCGCGAGAACGACGACACGATCAAGGCCACCGGACTGCGTCCGGTGCCCGCCCTGGATGCGGCGGGTGTCCTGGCGCTCGCCCCGGTCCTGGGTCACGGAGTGAGGCTTGACTCCCACGATCGGGATCGCGTCGCAGCGACGGGCACGGCTGTCGCTCACTGCCCCGGCTCCAATCTCAAGCTCGCGAGTGGTGCTGCCGACATCGTGGGCTACCGGGAGCAGGGCATCCGCGTGGGAATCGGCACCGACGGGTGCTCGTCGAGCAACGACCTCGACATGTTCGCCGCCATGCGCCTCGCCGCCAATCTCGCGCGCCTTGTGCGGGATGACCCGGCCGCTCTGTCAGCGCGCGACGTCGTGCGCGCCGCGACGCTCGAGGGGGCTCGAGCCATCGGTCTCGGAGACCGGATCGGCACGATCGAGCCGGGCAAGGAGGCGGACCTCATCGCCCTCGACCTGAGGTCCCCCCACCTCGTGCCCGTCCACGATCCCTACACCTCGGTCGTCTTCAGTGCGGGCCGCGCCGACGTATGCCATGTCCTCGTGGCCGGCACGCCCGTGGTCATCGATCGCCATCCCACACGCGTCGATGCCGATGACGTGATGGCAGCGGCGCTCCGCATCGTGGATGCAACATGAGCGATCTCAGCACCCTGAGCGCCCGGGAGGTGATCACTGCGCTTGACCTCGAGTATCTCGAAGGAGAGGGCGTCTGGATCTCCCTCCTCTGGCGCACTGATCACGGCAACGCCATCTATGGGCTCCTCACCCCGGATGACTTCAGTGCGTTGCACATGCTCAAAGAGGACGAGATGTGGGTGCATGTCGCAGGCTCACCCGTGGAGATGCTCGTGCTGCATCCCGACGGCCGTCACGCCGAGCACGTCCTCGGCACGGACCTGGAACTCGGGCAGGAGCCTGCTGTCCGGGTGCCCGCGCAGGCCTGGCAGGGATCGCGCCCCCGGGGCGACTGGAGCCTGGTGGTGTGTTCGCTTGCCCCGCCCTTCAGCGGGTTCACCCTCGCGGGTGACGACACGGATCTGTCCAAGTGGCCTGAGGCCGCGGGTATCGCGCGCGGGCTGATTCGCTCGGGAGACGTGGCGTGACGCGCGGGGTGGCACTAGTCACCGGGGCGCGCGGCGGCCTCGGTCAGGCGCTGATCCGCCGACTGCGCGAGGCGAAGTACGACGTCATCGCGCACAGTCGCGGACCAGTGCGGGACGCGGATGCGGATGCGGCTGTTCGCTGGCTTGATGGTGATCTCTCGGACCCGGTGATCGCGCAGCGGACAGTAGACCAGGCTGGCCGCATCGACCTGCTCGTCAACAATGCGGCGGACCAGTCCCTTGGCGCGCTCGACGCGCTTACGGCCGAGGACTGGGCCGCGATGATCGGTGCGACGCTGATGTCAGCGGTCAATCTCGCGCAGGCCGCGCACTCGACCATGGGACCCGGCGCTTCGATCATCAACATCTCGTCGGTCGAGGCGACATCGCCGTTCCCCCGCCATGCTCACTACGCGGCTGCCAAAGCCGCGCTGGAGTCATTCACCCGGTCGGCTGCCATGGAGTGGGGGGCTGCGGGTGTCAGGGTCAATGCCGTCGCCCCGGGACTGATCGACCGCCCCGGACTCGACCTCGACTGGCCCGAGGGCGTGGCGTGGTGGCGGCGGACATCCCCCCTGGGTCGTCCCGTCACACCCGATGAGGTCGCGGACGCCGTCCTCTTCCTTGCTGATGCTTCGGGGGTCGCCGGCATCGTGCTCCCTGTCGATGGTGGCTGGAGCGCGAGCGTTCAGCTCGGCTGACGTTCACGGCAAAGTCACCACTTGCGTCACACGCGTTTCTCCTGCTCCGCGGAGGGTCACGGGTGGATTACGTCAGGACCGCCGCCCCTGGAGTTCTCCCGGCCGCCCACTAGGGTTCACGCATCGCTCGATACCCATCGTGAGCGGCGTACTCCTGCTACGTGCGGATGGGACAACCACGACGAAAGGGCATGTGCATGCATCGCAAGTGGGGTTTGGCAGCCGCGGCTGCCGCCGCTGCGCTCGTGCTGGCCGCCTGTGGCGGCGGCGGAAGTAGCAGCAGCAGTGAGGCGTCGAGCAGTGCGGCTGGCGGAGGCGGAGAGGGCGACTGCCCCGGTGCTGATGCGTTCTGCATCGGTCTCGTCACCGACACCGGCAAGGTCGACGACAAGTCGTTCAACCAGTCCGCATGGGAGGGCGCCCTCGAGGCTGCCCAGGCGTCCGGCGGTTACGCCAAGTACATCGAGACGGTAGATCCCAAGGACTACGCCACCAACATCCAGCAGTTCGCCACTGCCGGGTACGACGTCATCGTCACGGTGGGCTTCCTCATGGGTGAGGCCACGGTGACCGAGGCCAAGGCCAACACGGGCATCCAATTCATCGGCGTGGACCAGTTCCAGGTTGATGCGCTTCCCAACCTCACGGGCCTGGTCTTCCCCGAGGACAAGGCGGGCTACGCCGCCGGCTATCTCGCGGGCCTCATGACCAAGACCAACAAGATCGGCGCCGTCCTGGGCACCGACACGGTCCCGCCCGTCAAGCTCTTCGGCGAGGGATACAAGGCCGGCGCCATTGCGGCCAA
>CAIZPS010000102.1 GCA_903934925.1 uncultured bacterium
CCTCGCGAGGCACGAGGTCGTACACGAAGCCCTGCCAACTCGGCATGCTGAGCCCGTTGAGGCCGCCGATGACGGCCATCAACGTCAGGAGCAGCCAGGGATCCCGCCACTGCAGAAGCCATGCGCACCACAGCACCAGGGCCGTCAGACCCATCGCGCTCTGCGCCGCAAGCAGCACCCGGCGTCGCGGGAATCGATCGGCCAGCGCACCGCCCCACGGGCTGAGCACGAACATCGGCAGGAACTGGGCCGCCACGGCGGCACCCACCCAGAGAGCCGATCCGGTCAGCTCGAACAGGACGAACGGAACGGTCAGGTTCAGGATCCACGATCCCGTGTTCGACAGCAGCGCGCCGATCCAGAAGATCAGGAAGTCGCGGTGCCGAAACGCGTTCAGGTGGGCGCCATCCTCTCTGCTTTCAGATCAGATTACTGGCATCTCGACTAGCGAGCGGGCTCCATGGCGATGAACTCCTCCACGGCATCACGGGCTGCGCTGTCGGAGTACTGCTCCGGCGGTGACTTCATGAAGTAGGAGGAGGCACTGAGCAGCGGGCCGCCGAGGCCACGATCCTTGGCGATCTTCGCCGCACGAACGGCGTCGATGATCACCCCTGCGCTGTTGGGCGAGTCCCACACCTCCAGCTTGTACTCGAGGTTGAGCGGCACGTCACCGAAGGCTCGTCCCTCAAGGCGGACGAAGGCCCACTTGCGGTCATCGAGCCACTCGATGTAGTCGCTCGGCCCGATGTGCACGTTGCGGGAGCCGAGGTCGTGCTCGACCTGCGATGTGACGGCCTGTGTCTTCGAGATTTTCTTCGACTCGAGGCGATCGCGCTCGAGCATGTTCTTGAAGTCCATGTTGCCGCCGACATTGAGCTGGTAGGTGCGGTCGAGGATGACGCCGCGGTCCTCGAACAGCTTGGCCATGACCCGATGCGTGATGGTCGCTCCGACCTGGCTCTTGATGTCGTCGCCCACGATGGGCAGGCCGGCGGCCTCGAACTTCGCGGCCCACGCCGGGTCGCTCGCGATGAAGACGGGGAGGGCGTTGACGAAGGCGCAGCCCGCATCGATGGCGCACTGCGCGTAGAACTTTGCGGCCTGCTCCGATCCGACGGGCAGGTAGCACACGACGACGTCGACTTCGGCGTCCTTGAGGGCCTGCACGACATCGACCGGCGCGGCCGGTGACTCCTCGATCGTCTCCCGGTAGTAGCGGCCGAGGCCGTCGAGGGTGTGACCTCGTTGAACGACGACTCCGGTGTCAGGCACCTCGGTGATGGTGATGGTGTTGTTCTCGGAGGCCTGAATCGCCTTGGCGAGGTCGAGGCCGACCTTCGCGCTGTCGACGTCGAACGCGGCCACGAAGCGCACGTCACGAACGTGGTAGGGGCCGAACACGACGTGCATGAGCCCGGGCACGCGGCCACTGGGATCCGCATCGCGGTAGTACTCCACGCCCTGGACGAGAGACGAGGCGCAGTTGCCTACTCCCACGATCGCGACCCGGATCTCGTTGCTGCTCACAGCTGCTTCCCTCTCTTGGTGGCGGACTTCCTGGCTGACTTCTTGGCTGACTTGCGGACAGCTCTTGCCTGCTTGCGCTCAGCGCGGGTGCCGCGCTCGGTGGCGATGAGCTCCTCGAGCCAGCTCACCTCTCGCTCGGCTCCCTCGATGCCGTGGCGCTGGAGCCGCTCGGCGTAGACGTCCATGCGCTCGTTGGTGCGGTCGATGGACGACTGCAGGGCGCTGAGCCTCTCCTCCAGACGGGTTCGACGCCCCTCCAGGATGCGCAGGCGCACGGCCGCCTCGGTGCGGGAGAAGAAGGCCAGACGAGCAGCGAAGGCCTCGTCCTCCCAGGCCTCCGGGCCGGTGTCGGCAACCCACGCCGTGAACGACTCCTTGCCCTCGGGCGTGAGCGCGTAGACGATGCGGGCGCGCCTGGTGGCGACACCGGCGATGTCGTCGCGGTCGACCATGTC
>CAIZPS010000103.1 GCA_903934925.1 uncultured bacterium
CGCCCCCGGAAACGCAGCCACCTCTGACCCAGATGGGGAAGAGTAGAGCCGTGCCCACCCCCATCACCGATCTGGTCCATGAGTCGTGGGCGCCCGCCCTCGCACCGATGCAGCCGGTGTTCACCGAGATCGGCGAGTTCCTGCGGGCTGAATCAGCGGCAGGGCGGCCATGGGGTCCCACCGGATCGAGCATCCTGCGCGCCTTCCAGCAGCCACTGGATGACGTCCGCGTCCTCATCGTCGGCCAGGACCCCTACCCGACTCCGGGTCACGCGGTGGGACTCAGCTTCTCCGTGGCCGCAGACGTGCAACCGCTCCCCCGCAGCCTGCAGAACATCTACCGGGAACTCCAGGACGACCTCGGGGTGGCTGCTCCCGGGAACGGCGACCTCAGTCCATGGGCCGATCAAGGGATCCTGCTGCTCAATCGCGTGCTGACCGTCCAGTTGGGCGAGCCTGGCAGCCACCGCCGTCGTGGCTGGGAGCAGATCACCGCCACCGCCATCGATGCCCTCGTCGCCCGCGACGGCGAGCCGCTCGTCGCCATCCTCTGGGGCAAGGACGCCCAGTCCCTTGAGGAGTCCATGCCCGACGTGCCCGTCATCGCATCAGCGCACCCCAGCCCGATGTCAGCCGATCGGGGCTTCTTCGGCTCGCGACCGTTCAGCCGGGCGAACGAACTCCTCGACGAGCTCGGCGCGGACCCGATCGACTGGACGCTCTGACCTGACGCGGATTCCATACGCAGGCGTCAGAAAACTGCACCGGTGCGACGCCACGGTATGGAACCGACCTCAGGAGGGCAGCAGACCGCGGGCCTTGAGGTCCTTGTGAACCAGCGCCTCCGAGAAGAACGACGCGAACGGGATGGTGCCAGCGATGAGGATCGCGATCGTGCGCAGGACGGAGTACTTGACGCGGAAGGCGAGATCGACACCCACGATCAGGTATACGACGTAGAGCCAGCCGTGCAGCATCCACAGCAGCGAGTACAGGCCCGGCTTGGACTCGACATTCGCGTAGTCCAGAAAGCCGTATCCGACGATCAGCCAGACGGTGAGCGCTGCCAGCACCACACCGGTCACCCACGCCATGATCCGGTAGCGCAGGAATGCTCCCTTGAGACCCTTCACGACCAGCCTCCTGGCACGTCGGCGATATGCGGAGGTTCCGCTCCTGCACGCTGGCACGTGATGCTCGCGACCGCAACACCAAACCGTGCTGCTGCCACTACCGAGTCGACATCGGCGAGGTCTTCCCTGCCCTTGCCATGGTGCATCCACCACGCGAGGAAGCCACCGCTGAAGGAGTCGCCGGCGCCGACAGTGTCGACCACCGGCACCCGCGGCACATCGACGACGACCTCCGTCCCGGCGGCCAGGATCCTGACCGCCTCAGCACCATCGGTGAAGAGCACCACGGAGCCACTCGATCTTGCGAGGTCGGCAGCGGCCTGCGCCCGCTCGACCGTCGGGTAGAGGAAAGCGAGGTCGTCACCACTCACCTTCACGACGTCGGCGCGAGGCAGCACGGACGCGAGCGCCTCGGCGAATACCGCGGATCCCGTCATCACCGAGGGGCGGCAGTTGGGATCGACCATCACCAGCTGATCGCCGAGCGCAGAATTCACCAGCGCCACCGAGGCATCCGCCAGCGGCTGAAGCACCAGACCGAGGGTCCCCACATGGATCGCGCGCACGGATGCATCGACGTGCGATACCGCCATCTCGGGCGTCACCGCCGCTGCCGAGGTGCCCTCCATCATGAACCGGTACGTAGCAGCCCCGTGCGCGTCGATCTGGGCGATGGCCAGGGTCGTCGGCTCCGGCACCTGCGACCCCAGTCCCAGGGTCACGCCGTCGGCTTCGAGCAGTCGCATGATCCGCTCCCCGAACGCGTCCGTCGACACTCCTCCGAGGAAGGTGGCCGGGATGCCGAGCCGAGCGATAGTGCGTGCGGTGTTGAGCGGGGCACCGCCGACGACGGACGCCACCTCGCCGCGCGGATCGACGATGATGTCGACGAGGGCCTCGCCCAGGACGGAGATCACCCGCTCAGGCTAGTGGACTCCTCCGCAGCCCGACCCGCCTCGATGCGCAGCCATCGCAGGTACAGGAAGATCCCGAACGCGGCGAAGATCCACCACTGGAAGGCGTAGAAGAAGTTCTGCAGCGGGAACGGCACGTCCGCGGTCTGCACCGTCGGTGGCACAGGTTCAGGCGCTGGACCTGCGAGCGGCCGCTGCTCGGCCAGCACGATGAAGCCGGGTGGGACCTCCTCGCCCCACGCGGCCTCCAGCGACTGCTGCGAGATCGCAACAATCTCGGCGGATGTGACCGGCGCATCGGCGTAGAACACCTCGTCAGGCTGCAGAACGCCTGCGACGTCCACCGGGCCCGACGGCACCGCTCGTGAGGCGAGGTCGTCGGTAGCCGTCCAGCCGCGCAGGACGGGAATCAGGGAGCCGTCGGCCAGGCGCAGCCCGGTGACGATCCACAGCCCGGCAGCACCCTCGAGAGACCGGTTCGCCACGACCACCTGCCGGTCGGGGTCGTACTCGCCCGCTGCCGTCACGGGGCGTCCGATCGACTCCGGGGGAAGCTCCGCGTCGGTATCGCCAAGTGCGTCCTGCACCGGAACGGCGACGGACACCGCGGCTCGCTCCGCAGCGAGGATGCTCTGCGTTCGGTCCCACTGCCATCTGCCCAGCAGGATCGCCGCGACGATGAGCCCGACGAGGACTGCAAGGAGCAGCAGCCACCGGGGCGTCAGCGCCAGTCGGAGCATGGCCTGCGCGCGCGTGGCGGTGGCCGTGCCTTCCACTGCCGGCGAGCCCGTCATCGTCAGGTGCCAGAGCTTCCCGACGATGGATCGTCACTGGCCTCGCTCGCCTCGCGCTCGCCCCTGGCAACAGCCTCCTCAGTGAGCGTGCGATCCAACGCCTGCTCGCGATCATCCGCACCGGAGGGCAGCGACGCGTCAATCTTGCCCATCTGCTTCTTCATCGACCGCCACAGGAGGAACAGCGCGATGCCCAGCACCAGGACGAAGAGTCCTGCGATGGGCAGAGCGCCACTGATCAGTCGCTGCTGCTCCTCGACGTCCGGGGGGTCCGCGGCCAGGAGGGTCATCAGCATGGTCTTGATCATCGTGCGTCCTCTCCCATCACTGCTCCGGTGGGTATCGAAGTCGCCTGGCGCAGGCCCGAGAACAGGTCATCCTCCGGGAAGGTGACGGGAACCTCGGAACGCACGAGCTCGAAGTCGTCCGTGGGCCAGACGCGCCTCTGCATGTCCATCGGCACGGCGAACCACATGCCCTCGGGGTCGATCTGCGTGCGATGGGCCAGGAGTGCGGCGTCACGCGTATCGAAGAAGTCGGATGCGTCGACGCGGGTCGTGACGCGGACGAACATGTCGCGGTCCTCGTTCCATCTGTCGAGCCACTCCACATAGGGCGACGAGAGTCTGGCGTCCAGCATCGCCTGGTGCAGGGCCAGGACACGGGAGCGGGTGAACTGATGGTTGTAGTAGACCTTGAGGACCTTCCAGGGTGCTCCAAGGTCGGGCCTGTACGCCGCGTCGGCCGCAGCGTCGATCGCGGTTATCGTCGTCTCGTGCGTGCGGATGTGGTCCGGATGCGGATAGCCGCCGAACTCGTCGTAGGTCGTGACGACCTGCGGACGGAACCGGCGGATCATCTCCACCAGCGGCGGAATGTTCACCTAGAGTGGTAGTGCCGCGAAACACCCATCGGGCAGAGGTGGCTTCGTGTC
>CAIZPS010000104.1 GCA_903934925.1 uncultured bacterium
CCCGGAATCCTGCTCTGGCCGGCCACGCCCCCGGAGAGCACAGCAGTGACCTCGTCGACGGCGGCGTCATCGCCGGCATCGACGGCACGCAGGGCTGCAGCTGTGCGCTGCAGCCGCGCAGCAACCTGATCGAGCACCTGCGCCACCGGCCCCGCATTGGCCGCCAGGATGTCCGACCACATCCTGACGTTCGATGCTGCGATGCGCGTCATGTCGCGGAGTCCCTGCCCGGCGATCCGAACCGCATCCTCGTCCGATTCGATCAACTGGGCCGCGAGGGCACTGGACACCACCTGTGGAGTGTGCGACACGAGGGCGACCGCTGAATCGTGCTCGTGCATCGACATCTCCACCGGCATGGCACCGCTGATCGTGATGAGCCGATGCACACGTCGCACATGCTCCACACCGGACTCCGGGAGTGAGGTCACCACCCACAGGCGGTCATCGAAGAGATTCGCCAGAGCTCCTGCTGCACCGGAGACCTCTCGGCCGGCCATGGGATGCCCGCCGACGAGCCGACGGGGATCGGCACCCGCTGCCACGGCCTCCCCAAGCACCGAGCCCTTGACCGATGCCACATCGGTGAGCGTGGCCTCCGGCCAACGGCGTGACGCATCGGCCAGAACGGCACCGGCATGACTGGGCGGCACGGCGACAACGACGACCGCGGGCACGTCGTCCGGGGCCAAGGGACGTCCGGCACCGAGGTCGACGGCGGTCTTCACACAGGCTGGGTCGACGTCCGACACAAGCACGTCGATGCCGACACGACGCAGTGCGAGGGCAACAGAGGTGCCGATCAGCCCAGAACCGATGACCAGCACCGGCTCCGGCAGGCCGAGCTCGGCGCCACCGGTCATTGAGCCAGATCCTGTCGAAGCACTTCTGCTCCGCGCAGGTAGACATG
Source organism: uncultured bacterium (assembly GCA_903934925.1). Lineage (GTDB taxonomy): Bacteria > Actinomycetota > Actinomycetes > S36-B12 > S36-B12 > UBA10649. The sequence continues at coordinate 911 of CAIZPS010000104.1, forward strand.
CTGCACGGCGCTCCGCGGCACATCCATCTCGGCATGGACGAGCACCCGCACGGTCAGGGGCAGCGCCCCGGCGATGTCCATCTCCTGCGCGCACAGCAGCGGGACGTCGACCAGGCCGAATTCACGGGCCCCGGCCGCCGGGAATGCGCTGGTGAGATCCGGCGTCCCGGTCAACACGACACTGATCAGGCTTTCCGTGCTCAGGCCGTTGCGCTCGAGGATCTGCCCGAGCAACTCGCTCACGGCCGTGCGCATCTCATCGGCATCGTCGGCCGTCAGGCAGGTTGCTCCACGGATGCCGCGCATGGTCATGGCGCAGAGCGTACCGACCTCCTACAGGCCCACCGCCGTGTAGAGGGATCTCAGCTCCGGGCCACTGATCTCACGCAGGATCCCCGGGCGCTGCTGACCGAGGTGGACCGGACCGATCCGAGTGCGCACCAGGTCCGTCACCGGATGACCGACCTCCTCCAGCATGCGGCGGACGATCCGGTTGCGCCCCTCATGGATGACCATCTCGATCATGGCCCGATCCGGCAGCTGCTGCAGCAACCGAACCGAGTCGCACCGCGCCGGACCGTCCTCGAGGTCCACCCCCGCCTCCAGCTCCCGGAGGGCGGGCGGACGGACCTGACCGCGCACCGTTGCCACATAGGTCTTGTCGACCTCGAACGACGGGTGACCGAGGCGATTGGCGAGCTCGCCGTCGTTCGTGAGGATGAGCAGCCCTTCAGTGTCGGCATCGAGACGGCCGACGTGGAACAGGCGCTCAGTGCGCCCGGCGAGCCAGTCCCCCACGCAGGGCCTGCCTTCGTCGTCCGACATCGTGGTGATGACTCCGCGGGGCTTGTTGAACGCATAGACGGCGACGCCGGGCGCGGTGGGCACTCGCTCGCCGTCCACGCGGATGACCGCTGACCTCGGGTCCACACGCAGGCCCTGCTCGGTGACCCGGCGTCCGTCGACCTCCACGCGTCCTTGGTCGATCAGCGCCTCGCAGGCCCGACGGCTGCCGATGCCGGCGGCGGCGAGCACCTTCTGCAGTCGTACCAGGCCCGAGTCGTCGTCCTGGCGAGCATTCCGTTCGCCCATCGACGTCAGTCGCTCACGTCGATGGTTCCGAGCACGTCCTCGAGATCGGACAGGTCAGGAAGATGCTCGGCGAGAGGTGGCAGCTCATCCAGCGAGGACAGCCCCATGCGCTCGAGGAAATGCGACGTCGTGACGTAGAGGTGGGCTCCGGACTCCCCATCCGTCCCTGCTTCGGCGATGAGCCCGCGGCCGAGGAGGGTGCGGATGACCCCGTCGACATTGACGCCGCGGACGGCGCTCACCCGACCGCGTGTGATGGGCTGCCGATAGGCGATGACGGCCAACGTCTCCAGTGAGGCCTGGGTCAGCCGGGCTTGCTGCCCGTCGAGAACGAAGCGCTCGACGACCCCGGAGCATTCCGCGCGCGTGTAGAAGCGCCACCCTCCTGCGACCTCTCGCAGGTCGAAGCCACGCTGCTGCTCGGCGTACTCGACCGAGAGGCGACGCAGTTCGGACTCGACCACATCGGGCTGCTGGCGCACCGCCGCAGCGAGCTCCATGACGCCCATCGGCTCATCGGCGAGGAGCAGCAGCGCCTCCAGTGCGGCCGCCACCGACGGGGCACCGAGCGCGTCCTCGGACTCGTGCGCGGAGTCGTCCACGTCAGCCTCGACCTCGGCGGGCACCACTTCTGCCTCGACGTCACTCATCGGTCGCTTCCTTCCCTGCGTCATCGTTCCGTGGATCGTCCGGTGAGGAGCCAGCGGCATCGTCCGCGGATGCGTCAGCTGCATCCTGCCCCTGCTCGCGGTCCACCTCGCGCTCGATGTCGAACTCGTCCGTGACCTCGACCTCGGCCTCGTCGTCACCCGTCCAGCGGATGGTGAGATCGCCGAGCGGCGTCAGCTGCTCGAAGGCGACGACCTGCTCGCGGTACAGCTCGAGCAGGGCGAGGAACCTGCCGATGACGAGGAGAGTCGTGTCGCAGTCCGAGACGAGGGAACGGAATGTCGACACGCGATGCCGGCGCAGTCGCTCGATGAGGATCCCGGCCTGCTCGCGGACGCTCACGCGCTGGACATGGACGTGGGAGATGGAGACCTGCTCGATGGGCTTGGGGGTGAGAGCACGCGCCGCCAGCGCCGCGAACTGGTCGGGACCGATCTCGATAAGGACCTCGGGCAGCAGGGCAGCGAACTGCGGCTCCAGCCCGACCGTGCGCGGGAACCGGCGCGCCGCATGCGCCATCCGATCGGCGAAGAGGGCCGACACCTCCTTGTAAGCGCGGTACTGCAACAGGCGCGCGAAGAGCAGGTCGCGTGCCTCGAGGAGGGCGAGATCCTCTTCGTCCTCCACCTCACCCGAAGGCAGAAGACGTGCTGCCTTCAGATCCAGGAGCGTCGCTGCCACCACGAGGAAGCTGCTCGCCTCGTCGAGGTCCCACTCCGATCCCTGCGCGCGGATGTAGCCGATGAACTCGTCCGTGACCAGGTGCAGCGCGAGCTCGGTCACCTCGAGCTTGTGCTTGGAGATCAGCTGGAGCAGCAGATCAAAGGGGCCTTCGAACTCGCCCACCTTGACCGAGAAGCCGGCGCGCTCCGTCGGAGCGTCCGCAAGTGCGGTGGTGTCCGGTACCGGTGCCTGCTCCTCGGCCACGGATTCGTCGGTCGACGACGTCACCGGGCGAGGACCTCCCGGGCCAGCTGCCGGTATGAGTCGGCACCACTGCTCGTCGGCGCGAAAGTGGTGATGGGCTCGCCCGCGACAGCCGCGTCAGGGAACTTGACCGTCCGGCTGATCACCGTCTGGAACACCGAGTCTCCGAAGGCCTGCTGGACCGTTTGAAGCACCTCACGGCTGTGCAGGGTGCGCGGGTCGTACATCGTGGCAAGCACACCGATGATCTGCAGGTCAGGATTGATCCTGCTGATCACCTTGTCGATGGTGTCCTTCAGCAGAGCGACTCCACGGAGAGCGAAGTACTCCGTCTCCATGGGGATGATGACGCCCTGACTCGCGGCGAGGGCATTGACGGTGAGCAGGCCGAGAGAGGGCTGGCAGTCGATCAGGACGATGTCGTACTCGTCGATCACAGGGGCGAGGACTCGGGAGAGCGCATGCTCGCGTCCCACCTCGCTCACCAGCTGCACCTCCGCCGCCGAGAGGTCGATGTTGCTGGGCAGGAGATCGAGGTTCTCGACATCGGTCGCGAGGATGACGTCACCGATATGACACTCCGGCTGGGTGAGCAGGTTGTAGACGGTGAGGTCGAGCTCGTAGGCATTGACGCCGAGGGCCACCGAGAGAGCGCCCTGCGGGTCGAAGTCGACCAGGAGGACACGACGTCCGTATCCAGCAAGAGCAGCACCAAGACTGACGGTCGAGGTGGTCTTCCCCACGCCGCCCTTCTGGTTGACCATCGAGATCACGCGAGCGGGCCCGTGAGTGGTGAGCGGCGCAGGATCCGGGATGTCGGCCGCGGGCGCGCCCGCGCCGGCAGCGTCGTCGGAGTCGGATGCCTCGAAGAGTGCGCCGTCGTCACCGGCCCGGTTCCCTGAGGGTCGCTGACCCTGCTCGTCCATGAGGTCCCCTTGCTGGGCTCGTCTGCTGTCGTGATCTCGCCTGCTGTCGTGATGCAGTCGTTCTGAGGCTTTTCGGGCCCCTGCGTGAGCCTACCGGCCGGAGCGCACTCGGGCCGGGAGCCCGGGTGCGGTGCGGCGCCCTCGCCGCTTGGCCGGCACCAGGTCCGGGTGTCTCAACGGGCCCGGGGGTGACTCTCGGCGTAGATCTGGCGCAGGGTGTCGACCGAGACCTGAGTGTAGATCTGGGTGGTTGTCACGGAGGCATGGCCCAGGAGCTCCTGGACCACCCGGACATCGGCTCCGTTCTGGAGCAGGTGCGTGGCGAAACTGTGCCTCAGGGAGTGCGGGCTGACCCGACCCGGCACGTCTGCGCGCTCCGCCGCGGCCCGGAGAATGGCATAGGCGCTCTGGCGCGACACGGGGCGGCCGAGGGAGTTGAGGAACAGCTTCGGGGTCCCTGCCCCACGCACGGCGAAGACCGGTCGCCCCCTGACGAGGTAGGCATCGATGGCCTCGGCGGCGAAGCCTCCGAGGGGCAGCAGTCGCTGCTTGCTCCCCTTGCCGGTGACGAGGACGGTCAGCGCCTCCAGATCCACGTCGTCGACATCGAGTCCCACCGCCTCGGAGATGCGGGCCCCCGTCCCATAGAGCAGTTCGAGCAGGGCGCGATCGCGAATGCCCTCCGGAGTGGCCGGGTCTCCGGCCTGCGCGATGATCGCCGTTACGTGCTCATAGGGCAGCGCCTTCGGCAGGCGTTGGGGCACTGCGGGTGGTCGAACGTGCAGCGCAGGATCGGCGGCGGACATGCCCTCACGCGCGACGAATCGATGGAAGGCGCGCACGCTCACCACCGAGCGAGCCGCGCTCGATGGGCGCAGGCCTGCAGCAGGCAGGCTCGCGGCGAAGTCGGCGATGTCGTTTTCAGTGACGTGGTCGACAGCCTCGATGCCCCGTTCCGCGCACCACGCCAGGTAGCGCTCGAGGTCGCGCCGGTAGGCCTGAACAGTGTGCGGAGAGAGCCCGCGCTCGACCTCGACGTGCGCGAGGTATCCCTGAACGGCCAGCACGAGGGAGTTCAGGCGAGCACCTCCGCCACCGGCGTGTAGTACATGTCGAAGGCCTCCGCGACGGCCTCGTACGTGACCCGCCCGGCGTGCACATTGAGACCGAGAGCGAGGGCGGGATCGTCGCTCAGGGCTCGCTGCCAGCCCTTGTCCGCGAGGGCCACCGCGTACGGGAGGGTCACGTTGGTCAAGGCATAGGTGGACGTGTTCGGGACCGCACCCGGCATGTTCGCAACGCAGTAGAACAGGGTGTCGTGCACGGGGTACGTGGGATCAGCATGCGTCGTCGGGCGCGAGTCCTCGAAACAGCCACCCTGGTCGATGGCGATGTCGACAAGCACCGAACCAGGCTTCATGCGAGACACGAGTTCATTGGTGACCAGCTTCGGTGCCTTCGCACCATGGACGAGCACGGCACCGATGACCATGTCGGCATCGAGGCAGGCTCGCTCAATCTCGAAGGCGTTTGACGCGATCGTCTGCATGTGACCCTGGTAGATCGCATCGACCTGGCGCAGCCGCGCCATGTTGGTGTCGAACAGAAGCACTTCAGCCTGCATACCCAGTGCGATGACAGCCGCATTCTGCCCGGCCACCCCCGCGCCCAGCACGACCACCTTGGCAGCGTGCACGCCGGACACCCCACCCATGAGCACACCGCGTCCGCCGTTGGGACGCATGAGCGCGGAGGCTCCCACCTGCGGGGCGAGGCGACCTGCCACCTCGGACATCGGCGCCAGCAGAGGCAGCGAGTGATCGGGAAGCTCAACCGTCTCGTAGGCGATGGCCGTGACACCCCGGGCGACCAACTCCTCGGTCAGCTCGCGGTCGGCGGCCAGGTGAAGGTAGGTGAAGAGCACCTGACCGCTGCGCATGCGCGCGTACTCGGCTGCAATGGGCTCCTTGACCTTCAGGATCAGGTCGGCAGTTGCCCAGACCTCATCAGCTGTGGGGAGAATCCGCGCGCCGGCAGCAACGTAGTCGGCGTCAGGGATCGACGATCCCATCCCCGCGGACTGCTCGATGACCACTTCATGGCCGTGCCGCGCCAACTCCATCACGCCCGCGGGGGTGATCGCCACACGGAACTCGTTGTTCTTGATCTCCTTGGGGATCCCGACCCTCATTCGTGCGCTCCGTCCCTCGCCTCGCCTGACGTGCTACTGGTCCTCGCTTGGTCAGCGTACGTGGAGCAGGAGGCTACATATGGGCATTGACGCTCACTGGGGCAGGCGCACACGCCCGGAGGCCAGGAGCCGTTCACGAGCCGTCCACGGAGCGTTCGCCGGTCGGAGGGTCCGCCAGTCTCGACGCCGGGCGGCACCCGCAGCGAGAATGCCAGCCGCAGCGCTGGGACTGCCGATCGAACCGCCGAGCACCAGCTCCTCGGCCTCGTCCAGGTCCACCCACACGCGCGGCAGATGCGCCTCCTCCGCCTCTCCCGTGTGGTGGCGCCCGCCCGGGATCGGGGTGAGCCCACGGGCCAGGAAGATCCGGATGGCCTCGGACATGCCTCCCGGGGAGAGATAGACATCGAGCAGCACATGCCAGTCCTGCGCCCGGTAGCCCGCCTCCTCGGCAAGCTCGCGCTCTGCCGTCTGCCACCCCGTCTCGTCCGCCGTATCCATCAGGCCAGCCGGAGGCTCGAACAGGTGCAGTCCAACGGGGTGGCGGTACTGCCTGATGAGGAGCACACGGTCGGCGTCATCGAGGGCCAGCACGGCGACAGCACCGGGATGGATGAGGACGTCGCGCCGGGCCGTGACGGGTCCGAAGTCCACGTCCTCGCTGATCACCGACCAGATCCGGCCCTCGAAGGCCGTGACGCGGTTCGTCGCCGGACGCGGCTCGCCGGAGTCCGCGACCGGCCCCGTCCAGTCCTCGTTCTGACCGGACGGATCGCCCCCCTCAGCTGCACGGCCGGACGAGGTCATCCCTGCGCGAGCGCCTCGCGCTCGCTGTCGACCCGGGCGAGCGCCGCGGCGATGAGTCCAGCGAACAGGGGATGAGCCTTCGTCGGGCGCGAGCGGAACTCAGGATGCGCCTGGGTTCCGACGTAGTAGGGGTGCACCTCGGCCGGCAGTTCGACGAACTCCACCAGCCGACCATCCGGCGACGTGCCCGAGAAGCGGAGTCCGGCCTCCTCGAGCTGCGGACGGTACGCATTCGCGACCTCGTAGCGGTGGCGATGACGCTCATCCACATACGGAACTCCGTAGGCCTTGGCCACCTGCGAGCCCTCAGCGAGCTTCGCCGGGTACAACCCCAGGCGCATCGTGCCGCCCATGTCGCGGTCACCGGAGACGACATCGCGCTGATCGGCCATGGTGGAGACAACGGGGTGCGGTGAGGACTCGTCGAACTCCAGAGAGTTCGCCGCCTCAAGGCCGCACATGGTGCGCGCGTACTCGATGACCATGCACTGCAGGCCGAGGCACAGACCCAGCGTCGGGAGGCCGTGCTCGCGTGCGTACGTGAGCGCGCCCAACTTGCCTTCAATGCCGCGAACTCCGAAGCCCCCGGGCACACAGATCCCATCGAGATCGCTGAGGTTCCGAGCCGCACCTTCATGAGTGGCGCACTCATCACTGGAGACCCAGCGGATGTTGACCCGGCAGTCGTGATGGAAGCCGCCGGCGCGGATCGCCTCGGTGACGGACAGATAGGCATCCGGCAGGTCGATGTACTTGCCGACCAGTCCGATGGTGACCTCGCTTCGCGGGTGATGTACCCGACGCAGGAGTTCGTCCCACTGCGTCCAGTCGACGTCACGGAAGGGAAGATCAAGGCGTCGGATCACGTAGGCGTCAAGACCCTCGCGATGCAGCACCTTGGGGATGTCGTAGATGCTCGGCGCATCGACCGCCGCAACGACCGCCTCGACGTCAACGTCGCACATGAGCGAGATCTTGCGCTTGATGCTGGATGGCACATCGCGATCCGCGCGGAGCACGATGGCATCGGGCTGGATGCCGATGCTGCGCAGCGACGCCACGGAGTGCTGCGTGGGCTTGGTCTTGAGCTCGCCCGACGGCCCGATGTAGGGCAGGAGTGAGACGTGGAGGAAGAAGACGTTGTCGCGCCCAACCTCGTGCCGGATTTGCCGAACGGCCTCGAGGAAGGGCAGCGACTCGATATCGCCGACCGTTCCACCCACCTCGGTGATGACGACGTCAACGTCGGGGCCTGCCATGCGGCGGATTCGCGCCTTGATCTCGTTCGTGATGTGCGGGATCACCTGAACGGTGTCGCCGAGGTACTCTCCGCGCCGCTCCTTGGCAATCACCGTCGAGTAGACCTGACCCGTCGTCACGTTGGCCGAGCCGTGCAGGTCGGTGTCGAGGAATCGCTCGTAGTGCCCGACGTCGAGATCGGTCTCGGCGCCATCGTCCGTAACGAACACCTCGCCGTGCTGGAACGGGTTCATCGTGCCGGGGTCGACGTTGAGGTACGGGTCGAGCTTCTGCATGGTCACGCGTAGGCCGCGCGCCTTGAGCAGATTTCCGAGGGACGAAGCCGTGAGTCCCTTGCCCAGTGAGGAGGCGACGCCCCCGGTGACGAACAGATGCTTGGTGGTCGCCTTGTCCATGGACCGTCAGACTATCAGCGCCTGTGCGCAGGTCACGTGGCAGCGCGCTCGGACGCGGCGAGTTGGAGCAGTTCGGTCGCATGCTCAGCACCCGAGGCACTGCCCTCGAGACCCGACAGCATCCGCACAAGCTCGGCCACACGAGCCTCGCCCGTCACCTCCACCACGCTCGACCCCGTCACCTGGCCCGAGGAGTCCTTCGTGACGACGATGTGCACGTCGGCGAAGGCCGCCACCTGCGGCAGGTGCGTCACGACGATGACCTGGGCAGTGCGGGCCAGGCGAGCCAGACGACGACCGACCTCGACCGCGACTCGGCCGCCGATCCCGGCATCGACCTCATCGAAGACGAAAGTCGGCGTGTCGTCGACGCCTGCGAGCACGACCTCGATAGCCAGCATCACCCTGGACAGCTCACCGCCGGAGGCACCCGATCCCAGGGGCCGCGGATCGCTGCCGGCGTGCGGGGCCAGCAGGAGCGCCACCTGGTCTGCGCCGGCCGGCGAGTACGCGGACTCGTCCTCCGTGGACACCACCTCGATCACCACATGAGCGTCCGGCATGGCGAGTTCACGGAGCTCGGCCGTGACGGCGGTCGCGAGGCGAGTGGCCGCCTCCCGGCGCAACTCGGACAGTCGATCCGCCCGTCTACGGACGTCGTCCCGGAGTCCGCGGATCTGTTCCTCGAGCTCCTCGACTCGGCCCTCGGTGCCGTCCACCGCCGCAACCGTCTCGACTGCCTGCTTCCACCAGGAAAGGACGTCCTCCAGTCCGGGGCCATAGCGCCGTTTGAGGTCGCTGATGCGGTGCCGACGCTCCTCCACCCGCGACTGTGACTCCGGGTCGGCTTCCAGGCTGCCCGCATAGGCCGAGACTTCCTCGGCCAGGGCATCCATCTGCGCCATCGCCAAGGTGAGGGAGCGGGCCAGTTCCGCCGCCCGTGGATCCAGGGCACTGGCCCGCTCAACATGCCGGTGCGCGAGCTGGAGAAGGGTGCGGACGCTCGCCTGGCTTTCGTCATCACTGCCGAGAGCAGCATGTGCGGCCGCCACCTCGACAAGGAGGTCGGTGGCGTTGGCCAGCACGATCGACTGCTCCTTGAGGTCGACGTCCTCGCCGGGCTCCGGTGCGACGGCCTCGATCTCCGCGATGCCGTGTCGAAGCAGCACTGCCTCCCGCTCTCGCTCCTGCCGTCGATCGACGAGTTCGGCTCGCTCACGCTGGGCCTCTCGCAGACGAAGCAGTGACTGCGCGAACTCCGCACGCAGCTGCAGCACTTCCGGGCCGCCGAAACGGTCGAGCAACTCGCGCTGGCTCCGGGCATCTCGCAACTGCAGCTGGTCGGACTGCCCGTGCACGGTCACGAGCGACTCCGTGACGTCGGCGAGGGTCGCCGCCGGCACGCTGCGCCCCCCAGCGAAGGCGCGACTTCGGCCGGAGGAACTGACCGATCGGCCGAGCGTGACCACGACATGGCCGACGTCACCGTCGATGCCCCCGCCGACGTCACCGTCGATGCCCCCGCCGACGTCACCGTCGATGCCCCCGCCGACGTCACCGTCGACGGCACCCCCAACCGCGTCGATCGCCTCGGCGAGAGCCGTCGCACGCGCACCGCCCAGGACCCAGCGCCCATCGACGTCGGCGCGATCGGTATCCCGACGCACCATGGCCGCCTCGGCCCGGCCACCCATGACCAGGCTCAGCCCGCTGAGCACCATCGTCTTGCCAGCGCCCGTCTCACCGGTCACGACAGTCAGACGAGGCCCGAACGCGATGGTGGCGTCCTCGATGACCCCGAGTGCCCGGATGCGGAGCTCGTCGATCATCCGCCCTCCGGCCGCCGCCCACGCCACCCGTCGACGGGCAGTTCGAACTTCGCCACGAGACGGTCGGTGAAGGGGGCTTCGGTGAGGCGGGCGAAGCGCACCGGACGAGGATCCTGGCGAACCTCGATGCGCAGGCCACCCGCGAGGTCGATGTTGCGCCGGCCATCAGCGGAGACGATCGCCGGGGAGTTCTCTCCCAGATCGAAGGCCACCACGCTGCGCGGGGACACCACGAGCGGGCGCGCGAAGAGCGCATGGGCACTGAGCGGCACGACCAGCATCGCGGAGACCTCAGGCCATACCACCGGCCCACCCGCGGAGAACGCGTAGGCCGTGGAGCCCGTCGGTGACGCGCACACGACACCGTCGCAGCCCCAACGCGACAGCGGCCGCCCGTCGACCTCCACCATCACGTCGATCATGCGCTCCCGCGCCTGCTTCTCGATGGCCACCTCGTTGACGGCCCAGGTCTGGTGGACCACGTGCCCATCAGCGAGCACGCGGACATCGAGGGTCATGCGCTCCTCGACCGCCCAGCGCCCGGTGACGATGGCGTCGACGACCTCATTGAGGCTCTCCGGCTCGGCCTCGGCCAGGAAGCCCACATGGCCGAGGTTGACCCCGAACAGCGGCGCGCTGCCCGCCCGAGCCCGCTCAGCCGCACGCAGCACCGTGCCGTCCCCTCCGAGCACGACCACGACGTCGACGTCGTCAGCGGCATGCTCGTCGGCCGCCACGACCGTCGCCCCGGCCAGCAGTGGGTCCGACTCCAGCGCCGGGGCATCCTCCTCGGTCAGCTGGATGCGCACCCCGGCCGCTGCCAGGGCCGCAGCCACCTTGTCGAGGGCCGATCGAGCCTCCGGTGCACGCGTGTTCACCACGAACAGCACGCTGCGGGTGGTCGGCGTCATGCGGGCCCCTCCCTCACGGCACGATCAACAGCGGCGACGAGCTCATCGGTGGCGAGCATCCCAGATGTGGCGTCGGGCGCACCCCGATGCAGCCACAGGAAGTACTCGACGTTGCCGCTGGGGCCGGGCAGCGGGCTCGCCACGACGCCCTGCACGTGCAGGCCGCGAGCCACGGCGGCCTGCGCCACCCCCAGCACGGCGCGCGCCCGCAACTCCGGGTCGCGCACGACGCCGTCGCCCACCGACTCGCGTCCCACCTCGAACTGCGGTTTGACCATGAGAAGTAGGTCGGCCTCGGGAAGCGCGACCTCATCGAGTGCCGGGAGCACCAGTTCCAGCGGGATGAAGGACAGGTCGGCGACCACGAGCGAGGGCCGGAACGGGAGGTCGGGAGCGGTCAGCGTCCGGACGTTGGTGCGCTCCAGGATGTGCACGCGCGCATCCGTGCGCACGGGCCAGGCCAGCTGGCCGTACCCGACATCGACCGCGAGCACCCGGGCCGCACCGGCCTCGAGCAGGACTTGGGTGAACCCGCCCGTGGACGCGCCCGCGTCCAGGCAGTCGCGACCGGAGACGCGCACGCCCGGAAAGGCAGCGAGGGCACCGAGCAACTTGTGGGCACCGCGGGAGACATAGGCACTCTTGCCGCCCTCGTCGACGACGACGGGATCGGCCGGGTCGATCTGCGTGGCGGGCTTGGTTGCCACCGCTCCCTTGACGCGCACGGCACCGGACTCGATGAGGGCGCGCGCGTGGTCGCGCGAGCGGGCCATGCTCCGCCGGACGAGCTCGGCATCGAGGCGGCGGCGGACCATGGTGGAGTCAGGCGGAGGTGTCGAGGTCGCTGAGGGTGCCACGCAGGCGCTGGTGGATGCCGTCGAAGACGCCGGCGTGCTGGTGGACATCATCGGGATCGAGCCGGGTGAGCTCGTCGAGGGCCTCATCCACCCGCGGCTCCCCCGTCGGCTCCCACACCGGGAGCACGAGGGCATCGACGACCTCCTCGAGGAGGAGGACGTCCTCCTCCAGCGCTCGGTCGACCTCACGCTCGCCAACCTCACGCTCGTCGATCTCGCTCGTCTCGTCGATCTCGCTCCTCAGGTCGGCGTCCGCGTCATGGGCACCGTCGAGGTTCGATCCCGACACATCCGCGTACTCGGTCATGCACCAGCCTCCGGATCGACAAGGATCTTCTTCTTCTTGGGCTTCGCGGCGGATGCCTCCGAGTCAGGCCCCGATGGCTCGGCCGCCTCATCCGCCGACGGCTCCTCGCCGGATGCCGTGGCGACGGGCGCGGTGGCGACGGGCGCGGTGGCGACGGGCGCAGTGGCGGTGGGCGCCGGAGCAGCCTGCGCAGCCGCCTTCATCTCGTGCACCTCGGCCTCCAGCCGCTGCACATGCCGACGCAGCGCTGCCAGCTC
>CAIZPS010000105.1 GCA_903934925.1 uncultured bacterium
GCAGGTGCTCGATCAGGTTGCTGCGCGGCTGCAGCGCACAGCTGCAGCCCTGCGTGCCGTCGATGCCGGCGATGACGCCGCCGTCGACGAGGTCACTGCTGTGCTCTCCGGGGGCGTGGCCGGCCAGAGCAGGATTCCGGGCAAGCACGGGGCTGCGCCTTCGGCCTACCGCGAGGTCCTCGTCCAGATCGCCGACCGCCCGGGGGAACTGGGCAGGCTCTTCGCGGTCGCGGCCGAGGCTGACGTGAACCTCGAGGATGTCCGCATCGAGCACGTGATGGGTCGCCCCAGCGGACTGGTGGGGCTGTCCGTGCGGCCGGATGCAGGTGAGGAGCTGGTGGGGGCGCTGCGCGAGCGCGGGTTCGAAGTGCGTGGGTGAACGCATCGGGGGCGCGTGCGTGGGTGAACGCATCGGGGGCGCGTGCGTGGGTGAGTAGGCTGCCGGGGTGTCGGTGATAGCGGTGGACGGGCCAGCGGGGTCGGGCAAGTCCAGCGTCTGCCGGGCGGTTGCGACCCGACTGGGATACCGCTACCTCGACACCGGGGCGATGTACCGGGCCCTGACGTGGGCAATGCTGCACGAGGGGGTCGACGTCGACGATGCTGCCGCGGTGGCGCAGGCGGCATCGGGAGTGCAGATCGAGAGCGGGACGGATCCGTCGGCCCCAACGATCCACGTAGGAGCGATCGACGTATCCGGTCCGATCCGCGGCGATGATGTCACTGCTGCGGTGAGTGCGGTGAGTGCCGTGCCGAGGGTGCGCGAGCAGCTCGTTGCTCTTCAGCGTGCGGAGGTCGACCGGGCCCGTAGCGAGAGTCGCGGCATCGTCGTCGAGGGCCGCGACATCACGACGGTGGTTCTCCCGGATGCCGACCTCAAGGTGTTCATCACGGCCGATCCGCGGGTGCGCGCCAGTAGGCGTGCCCTGCAGGATGCCGGTCTCGGCAAGTCCGCTGTCGATGTCGCCGAGACCGAGACTGCGCTGCGCGAGCGCGACGCGAAGGATTCCAGCCGTGAGACGTCCCCGCTGGCGCAGGCGCCGGATGCGATCGTGCTCGACACCACCGAGATGACGCTCGACGAGGTGATCGACCGTTTCGTTGGCCTGGTCGACGGATTGCCTCAGGAATGAACGACCCCGAGGCGCAGCTGCCGTCGTGGAGCGGTGCGGCGCATGCGCGCAATATCGCGTCCGCCGCCCTGCGAGTCACCTATCGGCTGCATCCGCACGGCATGCATCACGCAGGCGCTGCAGGTCCGGCTGTGCTGGTGTGCCGCAGCGAGGGAGTCCTCGCCGGTGCAGTGATTCATGCGACGGTGACACGTCCGGTTCACGTGATGGCCAATGCGGCCATGATGGCGGCGCTGAAGCAGGGGATGATGGCAAAGGCGGGAGTCATCCCGGTCGCAGATGCTGCAGCGATCTCGGCGCAGCGTTCCGCGCGCGCGGCTCTTCTTGATGAGCGTGCAGTGGCGTTGACGGGGTCCCTTGTGGATCCGGCCTACCTGCTCGCGGTCACGGGTGCGCCCTTGGTCCCGCTCGTACTGCTCGGCGCCGAGGGCCGCGTGACCACCGACCCGCCTCGGCCGCGCTCGCGGATCGACGTGTACTGCTTCGAACCGATCACGATCAGCGTGCCGGGCGATCCGCTCCGGGCAGCCACGAGGGCGGCTGTCGAGGAGCAGGTGCGCCAGGCGATGGCGGATGTCGAGCACGTGGCAGCGCTTCGTTCCGGGCGGGCGTGACGACGATGGCCAGCGTGTGGAGAAGAGCAGACATGATGTTTCTGGAGAGGGAAGTGGAGCCGGCATGAGTGACGAGTGGGTGGCGTTCGATGAGCCGGACGACGCAGCGATCGATGCGGGTGTCGACGAGGTGGTCGGTGCACCGAGTGAGTTCACGTCGGGGGATGCCATCGACGAGATCGATGTCGAGGCCGCGTTGGCGGCAGCACGGTTGGAGTTCGGAGACATCGAGGCAGAGCTCGCCGAGCTGACCCGTCCGGAGGGCGAGCACTCGGGACTGCCGGTCCTGGCGATCGTGGGACGCCCGAACGTGGGCAAGTCCACCCTCGTCAATCGCATGATCGGACGCCGTGAGGCCGTCGTCGAGGACGTGCCGGGGGTCACGCGTGATCGCGTGACCTACGAGGCCGAATGGAACGGGCGGCGTTTCGTCCTGATCGACACCGGCGGATGGGACCGCAAGGCCAAGGGGATGGCTGCTCAGATCGCGGCGCAGGCGGAACGGGCTATCGCCGACGCTGATGCGGTGATGTTCGTGGTCGATGCACAGGTCGGGCCAACCGACACGGACGAAGCGGTCGTGGAGGTTCTGCGGCGTTCAGGCAAGCCCGTGCTGCTGGTCGCGAACAAGGCTGATGACGCCGCGATCGAGATGGAGGCCGCCTCCCTGTGGTCGCTCGGCTTGGGGGAGCCGCACCCTGTCTCCGCTCTCCAGGGACGGGGAGCCGGTGACCTCCTTGACGCAGCGGTTGCCTTGCTGCCAGAGGTGGGTGCAGGTCTCTCGCGGGCCGGAGGTCCGCGCCGGGTGGCCCTGCTGGGCCGACCCAACGTGGGGAAGTCGTCTCTGCTCAACGCGCTGGCGGGAGGTGAGCGGGTCGTTGTCGACAGTGTCGCGGGCACGACCGTCGATCCGGTCGACGAACTGATCGAACTGAAGGGCACCTGGTGGTGGTTCGTCGACACTGCCGGAATCCGCCGCCGGTCGAAGGAGGCCAGCGGCCACGAGTACTACGCAACCCTGCGCACTCAGGCCGCGCTTGACCGTGCCGAGGTGGCGGTCGTCCTCGTCGATGCCTCGGAGCCGCTCAGCGAGCAGGATGTCCGCATCATCTCCATGGTGATCGAGGCTGGACGCGCCCTTGTGATCGCCTACAACAAGTGGGATCTGACTGACGAGGAGCGACGTCACTACCTCGAGCGCGAGATCGACCGTGATCTCGTGCAGGTGCCGTGGGCTCCGCGCGTCAATATCTCGGCCAAGACGAAGCGACATGTCGAGCGGCTCACCCCCGCCATCGAGACCGCACTCGAGGGCTGGCAGACCCGCGTCTCCACCGGACGACTGAACGCGTTCCTGAAGTCACTGCAGGACGCCAACCCGCATCCGCTGCGCGGTGGGCGGCAGCCGCGCATCCTGTTCGGGGCCCAGGTCCAGGTCGGGCCTCCGACCTTCGCCCTGTTCACCACCGGCTTCCTCGAGGCGGGCTACCGTCGCTTCATCGAACGACGCCTTCGCGAGGAGTTCGACTTCGTCGGAACTCCCATTCGGATCCTGATGCGCGTGCGGGAGAAGAGATCGCGCCGACGTGGGTGATGTCCGGCAGTCGAGCCAGCACCGGGCTCGCTGGATGGCGCCGGCATTGCTCGTGCTCCCCGCCGTGCTTGCCGGGTGCGCGGGCAACTCGGAGGCAGCACGCGGGCTGGCCGAGCAGAGCTGCCGGTACCCGGCGCCCGATGCGCCGAACTTCGATCCGCAGTTGGCGAACCTCGTCCTGCTGGGTGAACTGTCCACGGCGGCGCGGGAGAGGTCTCGCCTCGCGGATCAGGCGGCGGAGGGTGACGATCGCTGGGTGCCCATGGCTGATGCGGCGCGTGCGCTGGCCGCATACGCCGACACAATCCTGACGATCCGGCAATCGGGGGGTGTCGTCGCCGATGAGCTGCCGCCTGCAGTGTGGGATCAGGTGAAGTACGCCAGTGATGCGTTCATCCTCGAGTGCCGGCCGGCACTTGCGGAGTCATCCGGCTAGGACGTCGCGGGAGCCTGAGCGGGAATCGGTGGGGGAACGTCGCAGGAGCGCGGGGCGGGACGACCGGCAAAGCGGTCAGCGATCCATGCATACGCCGCGGGGCCACCGGCCTTGGCAGCGTCCTGATGGTTCACGCCGCCCATCCACAGCACGTCGATGGTCGAGCCGGCTGCGCACCACTGCTCCTCGACGATGGCGTTCGGCCACGGAAGAACGACTTGGTCGGCAGTTCCCTGGGCGATGAAGACGGGCATGGATGCGGGCAGGGGTTCGGGGGTCTGGTCCTCCAGTGCCCTGCGCCAGGAGGCGTTGTCGACCGGGTCGGAGGCGAAGAACTGCTCGCCGAAGGCCTCCCGTGCCGTGGCCTCGAGTCCGGATTGCGTGATGCATTCGGCGGCGAGCCGGGCCTGCGCATCTGCGCCGGATGGCGTCAGGATGGAGTCGACGGGCAAGTCGGGGTAGTACGTGGGCCAGGACTCGATCAGGTCCGAGCCGATGACCCACCCGACTGCGGTGTCCCACTGCGCCGCGGCGATCTGCGGCAGATCGAGGGCCGGTGCGGCAGCGGCCACGCCGAGGAGCTCGAGTTCGGGGGCATAGTCGGGGCCAAGGTGCCCTGTCCAGACCGACGAGTGCCCGCCCTGCGAGTGGCCGAACGTGACGTAGCGGTCACCGGCCTCCGCCTCGGGTATCGCCTGAGCTGCGCGGACAGAGTTGACGACGTCGCGCACCTCAGCCTGCGCGATGAGGTACTGGTTCGGGCCGGGGGTGCCCAGGCCCACGTAGTCGGTCGCGACGACGACCCAGCCGAGGTCCATCATCGGGCCGATCCATGTCGTCATGTCACCTGTGGGGTTGGTCGAGCGCGATGGCACGCATGCCTCGCCCATGCCCAGGGTGCCGTGCTCCCACGCCACTACAGGTCGTCCGCCTTCGGGTGCCGGCGCATCCGGGATGAAGATCATCCCACCAGACACCGAGCGCGTGCCGTCCGGCCGCTCAGACACGTACAGGATGCGCTCGGCCCGCCCGCCGGGCACGTCGATGCCGAGCGGCTCACGCCTGATGACGGTGCCGAGCTCGGTCGGAATGGGATCAGGCGGGGTGTAGAACGGGTCGAGGGCGACTTGGCGTTCGCGGGATTCTTCACTGGAGGCGAGAGCTTGTGCCACGCCGTAGGCAGCTGCGACCACGATCACGGCCAGCACCGTCAGCCCGATGACTCGTCCGATGCGCATGGGTGCAACCTACGCGAGCCGACATTGCTGGGTGCTGGTGCACTAGCCTGACCGAGAGGACCGACCCCCCGGAGGTATGCCGTGCTGCGCAACCAAGTCATTGCTGGGATCACAGCCGCGCTGATGCTCTCCGTCGGCGCCCCGTCAGCCGGTGCTGTGCAGCCGGCGGCCCCCACCGTGCCAGCGCCGACTGCGGAGGCGCTCGCCCTGGGGGCCCAGACCGCTGGACGGGCGGTCGTGGTCATCGAGGGTGGGGGCTCGACCCACCCGTTCACGACGCCTTGGGATTCATGCGACGGTGGGCGTGCCGCCTACATCGAGGCGCTCGCCGGTGCGGGACTGGCTGTGTTCACGGCCCCGGGATTCGGCAACTTCGCCTCGAGCACGGCGGGAAAGACGGGCTGCCCTGCGCAGCCGCCGGTGGATGTGCAGTGGAACACCACTGGCTATCCCACCCAGGCCGGCCAGGCGGTTCTCGGCTTCCTCGGCTATCTGAACGCGACCTACGGGTATCGCACCTTCGACCTCGTGGGCTACAGCTACGGCGGCGTGATCGCCCGCGCCACCGTTGCCGCGCTGAAGAGGCAGCCGGCTCCAGGCACGACGGCTCCCGCCTTCTCGTACGCGCAGGCGGCGGCGGATGCCGGGGTGAGCATTCCGACGATCGTCACGATGAATTCCCCCCACCTGGGGGCGCCCGCATATGACATCGCCTTCAATCCCTCGTGGTACGCGAAGAAGGTGGCGCGAGGCTGGGGAGAGGAGTATGCGCAGACGGGCAAGGGCCTGCGCATCTTCGAGACGCTCGCTGGCGCGGGTGCGATTCACGTGCTCAAGACGAGCGGCCATGCACGCAACAACCCGGCCAGCTGGGATGCGCGTCAGGTCGGAGCACTCGACGGCGTGGCGCTGACACTGATCGCGGGCGACTACTGCGGACGGACGTGCGGGGAGAACCGCCTGGCAGTGGGCCCGGGCGGGCGTGAGTGGCCTCGCACCGATGCCACCGTCCCGTTGTACAGCCAGCTGATACTGCCGTGTCCTGAACAGTGCCCTGTGCCACCCGGCTCCGTCTACATTCCGCCGGGCATGGTGCCCGACGGTGTGGTGCGGAAGACGTTCCCGACTGTCCACTCCACCTTCGACACTGATCGGCTCGGGCTGCCCGCTTCTCTCTCAGTGTCGAAGAATCCCGAGGCGATCGCCTACCTCGTGGAGACGGTGACGAAGCCGTGGCGCTCAGCGGGCGTGCCCCTGCTCTGACGTCGACACGTTGCTGGGTTCATATCGCTGGGGCCGTGAGGAGCCTCTCGCACGACGGCCAGCGCTCATCGGATAGGCTCATTGGGCCGGTTCGCCGGTTTCGGGCTGTAGCGCAGCTTGGTAGCGCACTTGACTGGGGGTCAAGGGGTCGCAGGTTCAAATCCTGTCAGCCCGACGGGTTTCCCCTCACAAACTCTCGCCAGTTTGTGGGGGGATTCGTTATGTCAGGCTTCAGTGGCGGCCAAAGTGACGGCCAAACCCTCCGAAAGGGCCCATGGATTGCCCCTGGCGGGGAGTTGTTGGGTGGAGGACGACCAAGACGACCCCGGTGTTCGGTCGTGACCCGGCGGTGGCTCATTCGGGTGCATGGGAACCGCCCTATGCTCCGAAGATCGTGCTCAAGGGGGGCCGATGCACGGCACTAGCCCGGGGAGAGCTCACATGAGTGTTCGACACCTGCTCGTCGCTGTGGCAGTGGCAGTTTTTTTGGTGGCGGGGCTGGGGACAACGGCCGCGACGCCTGCACATGCGGCCAGTGCAGATCCCGCATCCAGCACGCTCGCTTGTGCGTCGGACACCGACGGCGCGAACGACCGGACGATCACCGGTGCGGTCGGGGACACCTTCACACTGCAGTCGAATTCAGGCGTTCACGGTTGCGGGCTGTCTCCGACGGCTGTCACCTTCGGGGCCACGACCTATACCGGCTACAGCGGCATCGTCACGGCCGCAGGATTGATCGTGTTCGGCAGTGGCCCAGTCGAGTACTTCCAGTCTGCTGGTGCCACGTTCACGATCGTCGGAAGTGGTTCGTTCACACTGAGTCACGGAAACCTCGACTTCCGGAACCACTCCTCCACGATCACGGTCCGGTTGCCGGGTGCGCCAGTGACGACTCCCGCGCCCGCGATCCCCGCATGGGTCCAGGCCTACGGCCGCGACAAGGACGCCGCCTGCCTCGATGGTTGGGGCGCCTCGTGGCAGCAGTGGGCCGAGAAGGTCACCGGTGGCTGGGTCTGCGACCGCAGCATCCCCAGCCTCGGCTAGTCGCGGACGGTCCGATTCGTGGATGCTGCGACGGAGCCAACCGGCTGGGACAGGCCTGCGGCGCTCGTTCGCAGGAGACATCTTTCGCATCGCCATGGGCAGCGGGCTGTAGCGCAGCTTGGTAGCGCACTTGACTCGGGGTCAAGGGGTCGCAGGTCCAAATCCTGTCAGCCCCACCGTCTCTGGCTCAGAACCCTCGTGCACAGTGTTGACTCCCGTTGACCGCTGGCTAGGGTGCGTGGCGGGCGCTCCGGTGGGCCGGGGCCGTCCTCGTCCAGCGATGGTAGGTCCTCATGGCACTCAAGGCCGCGTATGCGGGTACCACTCGACGTCTGCCTGCTGTGCTGACCGCAACCCTGCTGACGATGGGCATCTTGGGCGCTGTGACATCTGCCGCCTCCGCCGCGGTTCCTATGACTGCGGTGTTCAAGCCCTCGCTGACCTACTACAAGTGCCCTCCCAAGACTCTTCCGGTCGGGGTGCAGTGCGCCAGGCTGAGTGTTCCCCTGGACTGGAAAACCCCGACAGACGGTCGCACGACGACGATCGAAGTGCGGGTCATGCGCTCGAAGGAGGGAGGTGGCGGCCTCACATTCAATCCGGGCTTCGGCGCCTCCGGGATCAAGGGTTTCCCCGTCTTCCACTCCAAGCTCCCGGATGAGGTCCTCTCGCGATTCGACTTCGTCGGCTGGGATCCGCGTGGGGTGGGCGGAAGCGGGCTGAAGTTGGAGGGTTGCTCGCTTCCGACTGTCCACCCGGCTGAAACCGGTCCGGTGGACTGGCAGCAGTTCTGGCAGGACACCTATGCGCAGTACGCGGCAGCAAACGCCGCCTGCGTCGCGGCCAACCCCGACGCCGCACCCTACCTGGGAACCTGGCAGGTGATCCGCGACCTCGATGCGCTGCGTGCTGTGCTCGGCTACACGCAGTGGAACTACTGGGGCATGAGTTACGGCACGCGGATCGGCAACGCCTATGCGCGCACATTCCCGAACCGGCTGCGCGCTCTCGTCATGGACGGGAGCGTGATGGCGAACGAGACGATCTACCGGGCGGGCACGTCGTTCCCTGCGAGCTTTGCGGTAACGGCGGAGATGTTCCCCGCCCTTGCGGCGCCGGACGCGGTGCGCAAGCTCCGGGTCATCCAGACCTACCTGGACTCCGCTGTGCTAGCTCTACCCGATGGCACACGGTTAACGCGATGGGAGTGGGTCGATCACTACCGAACCTTGCTGGGCTCACAGCGCGAGTATCCGGGCATCATCCTCTACATCGACAGCCTCTACACGGGCATTGCCGGCAAGACGCCGGCCGATCGCAGGAAGGCGCTGAAGGTCGTCGCAACCATCTCCGGGAAGATGCGTGCGTTTACCACGAATCTTCGGATGGAACGCGGGCCATTGTTCGCCGTGGTCAACTGCTCAGACCTGCATGATCGTCCGACGGCTGAGCAACTGGTCAGTGCCTCGCAGACCGTCGAGCTCAATTACGGCGTGACCCAGCCCTTCTTGATGGGTAACTCCGCCTTGTGCTCGGGGCTGGATCCTGCTGGCCTGTCGCCTGCTGTCCCGAGCAGCTCAGGCATGGTCGTGCTCGAGAAACCGCCGGTGTTCGTCCTGTCCCGAGGGGATAACGCGACCCCCTGGGTCTGGGGTCGCAGCCTGGCCAACATGTTCACCGGTTCGAGCACCATCTCGTACGACGGCACCCAGCATGTGGCGTACCTGCAGACACCGTCGGACTGCGTCAACGAAGCCGTCACCACGTACCTGCTGACCCTCGAGAGGCCCGCCCGAGACCTCGGCTGCGCCTACGTGCCCGGTGGGGGCACGCCTCGTATCTATCTCCAAGATGTTGCGCCCGTCTACTAGGACTCCTGACGTCACTGAGCACGACCAGGGCGCAGCCGAGGGTCCACGCAGTAGCCTGTCGCGTGATTTCCCCGTGATGGGGTGTCGTGATGGGGTGTCGTGAGATGCGGGTGGGAGCCAGGTGACGATGAGTCGGCGATCCGTAGCCGTCATCGCCCTCGTAGTCGCGGGCTTGGCCATGGTGGTGACCTACATCCTGATCACCGTCAACACCGACCGGCAGATCACGATCGGCACCGGCCCGGTGGGTTCGGGAGGTCACACGCTGGCCCTCGCTGTGGTCGACGGACTCGACCGCCGCGGTTTCGATGCGGAGATCATCACCACGCAGCGGACATCTGACCTCATCAATCTCCTCGCCGATCCTGAGAATCCGGTCGATGTCACGCTCATGGCAGGACCCGTCGATGCCCGTGACTATCCGACCGTCAAGTCGCTCGGAACGATGACCCGTCAGGGCTACGTCTACGCGACGTGGCCACAGGCTGAGAGCGTCACGTCGCTTGCGGACGTCAAGGGACTCCAGATCGACGTCGGGCCCGAGGGATCGGTCAAGGCGAACTTCGCCAAGGAGGTCCTTGCGGAGTTCGGCGTCACCCCGGAGAACACCGACTTCGTGTACTTGACGAACGATGCCCCGCAGGAGGAGGCGATTGCAGCGGGTGTGGATGTGACGATCGCCGGCCTTCCTGAGCGTCGTGAGTATGTGAGGCAGGGCCTGGCCTCAGGGGACATGACCATGATTCCGATTCCGCAGGCGAAGGCCTTGGAGGCCCGTATCGCCTCGGCTGAGCCGGTCGACGTCCCGTACGCAGCCTTCTCTTTGGACCCGCCACGGCCGACGGATGCCATCCCGACC
>CAIZPS010000106.1 GCA_903934925.1 uncultured bacterium
CCTGCGATGCGGTCTGGACATCCAGCAGACCGGCCGAGTGATGCACCTGCACCCGAATTCGATTCGCTACCGGCTCTCGCGAGTCGAGGATCAACTCGGCCGATCCATCAATGACCCTGAGACGATCACGCTGCTCTTCCTCACCCTCCATGAGAGCATCACGCGTTCGACCAAGAGAAGAGCAGGACGCTGACATGGCACGAGCCCGCAGTACCAAGCCCGGCTCCCTACGCGTGTCGATCGATGTCGGAGGGACATTCACCGATGTGTGTGTCCTCGATGACGCAACCGGCGACATCCGCACCGCCAAGGTGCCGTCCTCGGTAACAGACCCACTCGCATCAGTCATCGAGGGCATCGAGACCCTCGACCTCGACCTGTCCACCGTGCAACGGGTGACTCACGGCACGACCATCACCACGAACGCGCTCGTCATGAGGCAGTTCCCACCTGCAGCACTGCTGACCACCCAGGGCTTCCGCGACGTCATCGAGATCCGTGACGGCACCCAGGAGGACGTCTGGGACGCGTACAAGGAGGTCGCACCTCCGTACATCCGTCGCCGCCACCGCTTCGAGGTCGTCGAGCGCATCGACTACTCCGGACGCGTACTGCAACCCCTCGATGTCGAGGGCGCCCGCCGCACAGCAGAACTCATCCATGCTCACGGGGCGCAGACCGTCGCGGTGTGCTTCATCAACTCCTACGCGAACGATGCCCATGAGGTGCAGATGAAGGAGATCCTGCACTCTGTCGACCCCGGTCTGCACGTGAGCCTGTCCAGTGAGGTCCTGCCGGAGATCAACGAGTACGAGCGGTTCTCCACGACCGTCGCCAATGCACTGCTCGGCTCCCTCGTCACGCGGTATATCGGCAGGCTGGCCGACTACCTCGGTCGCGCGGGCTACACCGGCGACCTTCTGCTGATGCACTCCGGAGGTGGATCCATGACTGCGGCCCTTGCGCAGGCGTATCCCCTTCGCCTTGCCGCATCGAGCATTGCCGGTGGAGCAATGGCCGCCCGGCACATCGCGCTCCAGTGTGGCTACCAGGATGCGATCGCCCTCGACATGGGTGGCACGAGCTCCGACATCACCCTCGTCCAGGACGGACAGGTTCGCGTCACGAAGCAGTGGTGGGTGGAGTACGGGCACCCCATTTCGTTCCCTGGCGTCGAACTCGCGACCGTGGGTGCCGGAGGGGGCACCGTGGCGTGGATCGACGACACCGGTGCCCTGCGCAGCGGTCCGCGGTCAGCCGGAGCCCATCCAGGGCCAGCCTCCTACCTCAGGGGCGGCTCCGAGCCCACCAACACCGACGCGAACCTGCTCCTGGGCCGTCTCAGCACCTCCCTGGCCGGCGGCACCGTCACTCTCGACATCGACGCTGCCCAGAACGTCATCAGTGAGCAGATCGCCCAGCCCTTGGGCCTGCTTGCGACCGATGCGGCGCACTCCGTCATCCAGATCGCCGACAGTGCCGTCGCCAGCGCGATCCGGCTCATGAGGCAGGCACGAAGGTCGCTGTCGCCCCAGGCGCCGCTTGTCGTCTTCGGCGGCGCAGGACCCATGCACGGTGTGGCCATCGCCAGCGAGCTGGGCATTCCCATGGTGATCGTTCCGCCGAGTCCGGGAACCACGTCCGCGCTCGGCTGCCTGCTGGTCGACATACGTCACGATTTCTCCGTCATGTACCAGGGCGACGCGAGCGACATCGATCCGATGACACTCGATGAGCGGTTCCTGTCGCTCGAGGACGACGCACGCGAGCGACTCAGATTCGAGGGGGTTCCCGACGAGGACATCGCCCTCGAGCGACAGGTGAGCATGCGATACCGGGGCCAGTGGCGATCCCTCGACATCCCCATGGGTCGCGGGAAAGGGGCACTGCTGACCGCCGTCCGCGCCTTCCAGGACGAGTATCAGGCCCACTTCGCCTATACCGATCCGCACGCACGGGTCGAGCTATACCAACTCGGCCTCACCGCAATCGGGCGACTGCCCCAGATTCCCTTCCGGCGTCATGCCTCCGTGAGCACGCGACCGAGTCCCAGCAGTCAGCGGATGGCCGTGCTGAACGCCGACGGCACACCCGTGGCCACCCCGGTGTACCAGCGCAGCAAACTTCGCACCGGGCATATCGTCCTGGGGCCGGCGATCATCGAGCAGCCGGACGCCACGACCGTCATCCCCAGCTCACACCGCGCCGTGGTGGATGAGTGGGAGAACTTGCGCATCACGGAGGTGGCGGGCGCATGACCACGAAGCCGCGGCGCTCCCGCACCGGCCGTCGGGCACCCATCGATCCGGTGACCTTCGAGATCCTGCGCAACTCGTTCATGAACACGGTCGAGTTGATGGCCCAGCAATTCCTCATGACCTGCCACTCGTTCGTCATCTATGCCAAGGACTTCTCCTGCAGTCTCGCCGACGCCGACGGAAATCCGGTGGCCCAGGGCGAGCAGGACATCGCGGTGCACATCGGTACGCACCACCTCGTGTGCCGCTCTGTCATCGAGGCCTTCGAAGGCGACATCCATCCGGGCGACGTCTTCGTGACCAACGATCCCTACAGCGGCGGCACGCACTTCAACGACGTCCGTGTTCTTCGACCCATCTTCGTCGACGAGGTGCTGATCGCCTGGGCGATGGCCAACGGCCACTGGGGAGACGTTGGCGGCCTGGTTCCCGGCTCCTTCGATGTGAAGGCCCGGGAGCACTTCGGCGAGGGGCTCCGGATCACACCGATCAAGGTGTGGTCGTCAGGTGAGCTGCGCGAGGACATCGCGCGCTTCATCGTCGGCAACACCCGTGCCCCGCAGGACAACCTCAGCGACCTGAATGCCCAGGCCGAGGCCACGAAGGTGTGCGAGCGCGAGGTGCTGCGACTCGTCGGGAGGTACGGACGCGATGTGGTGACACAGGCCTTCGCCGAGGTCATCGATCATGCGGACTCCCTGCTCCGCGCACGCGTGAGCGAGCTGCCTGACGGCACGTGGAGCACGACGGACTACCTCGACGGGGATCCGGCACAGGATGAGGGACTGATTCCCGTGTGCGTCACACTGACCATCGAGGGCGACCAACTGCGATACGACCTCAGCGGCTCGGGCCAGGCCGTGTCGACCTTCATGAACTCCACCTACGGCGCCACGCTGTCGGGCCTGCTTGCCGGCACCAAGCACTTCTTCCCCGAGGTGCCCGTCAATGCCGGCCTCTACCGCGCGATCGAGGTCGAACTCGGACCTCCGGGCACCGTCGTCAACGCCGCCTGGCCGACGGCGGTGAGCGGCTTCGTGTCTGGCGTCTTCGAGAAACTCGTGAACGCTCTCTTCGAACTGTGGTCGGAGATCATTCCCAGCCGCGCGATGTCGTGCTCGTTCAATCTTGAGTACCTGCTGGTGGGTGGTCGCGACATGCGCTCCGCCGAGCAACCGATCTTCATGTGGTACGACTGGAGCGCTGGCGGCTGGGGGGCCCGGAACGGCCGGGATGGAGCGACGGCAGCGTCGCCCCTGTTCGGAGCCGGATTCGCGACGCAGCCCATCGAGGGTCAGGAGCGCCTGAATCCCGTCATCACGTCCCACCATCGGATCGTCCCGGACAGCGGCGGACCAGGGCGCTACCGAGGCGGCTGCGGGGTCGAGAAGGGCAGTCGACTGTCTGACAGCGCCACCACCGTCATGTCCTACTGCTGCGACCGCGAGCGCAGCGTTCCATGGGGCCTCAACGGCGGTCTTCCCTCGACGCCGCAGGGCCTGTGGCTGAACCCTGGCTCACCCGACCACCGCTATCTCGGTGCCATCTTCTCCAACGAGGAGCTGATCGCCGGCGACATGTTCTCCAGGGCGAGCGCGGGCGGCGGCGGCTACGGGGATCCGCTCGATCGACCGGCCCAGGCCGTGCTCGACGACGTCATCGACGGATACGTCACTCCCCGTCGCGCCGCCCTGGACTACGGCGTCGTGGTGACCCAGATCCGGGATGTTCCACCCGAGTGGGAGATCGACCTTTCGGCGACCCACGATCTGCGCGGACAGATTCGCGCCCAGAGGCACGCGTGGCTCGAGATGGACGCCTTCGCAGTTGCGCGCCGCTACCGTGAAGGAGACCTCGACGCCCTGGACTGCCTCCGGCAGTATGGCGTCGTGCTCGACTGGGGCACAGGGGAGCTCCTTCCCCGCACGACGGAGCAGATGCGCGAGCTCCTCCGCCGACGCGCCGCCGCCCACTGGAACCGACCTGAGAGGACCTCCTCATGAGCAACGTCACCATCCTGGGCACCGGACGCATGGGGGCCGCGATGGCCGAGATGGTCGCGCAGGCGGGGCACGACGTCACGGTCTGGAATCGCACTTCGGAAACGGCCGAGACGCTTGCGTCGCGTCTCGGGTGCCATGTCGCCGCGCACGCTGCCGAGGCCGTACGGGGCAGCGACTTCGTGCTCAGCAGCCTCGCCGACGGCCCCGCGACCGTGACGACTCTCCTCGACTCCGACGTGCTGGACGCCCTGTCGGCCGACTCCATCACCTGCGACATGGCCACCAGCGGTCCAAGTGCTGCTCTCGAGGTGGCCCGCGGGTTCGGTGATCGCGGTCTGTCCTTCGTCGACAGCCCGGTCGCCGGCAGCGTGGCGTCGGTCCTGAGCTCGGCACTGCTCGTCATGGCCAGCGGCCCGGAACCCGCGGTGACACGGGCGACCCCCATCTTCGGGGCCTTCGCGCGTGAGGTCGTCTTCCTGGGCGATGCCGGCAGGGGCCAGGCGATGAAACTCTGCGCCGGACTGGTGGTCCACACCCTCAACAGCGCCGTTGCCGAGGGTCTGGCTCTTGCCACCCGTGCCGGGATCGACCCGACGCTGGCCTACGGCGTGTTCACCGGCAGCTCGGTCGGCGCCCCCTACCTGACCTATAAGCGGGAAGTGTTCCTGGGCACCGAAGCTCCCGTGGCCATGGCCCTGGATCTCTCCGGCAAGGACCTCGCCCTCATCCTCGACTACGCGCGTGACCGGGGACTCTCCCTTCCCGTGCTGTCCGGGGTCGTCGACGAGGTGTCAGCAGCCAGAGCTCACGGGTACGGCTCCGCGGACATGGCCGACGTGCTGCGGTTCCTGCTCGGAGAGGACGCTCCGAGCAGGTCACAGCTCTAGTCGAGGCCACGCGCGGCGAGCGCCTCGCCCACCGCATCCGCATGGCGCAGTGACCGCACGATGAGCGGCGCGGCGTAGGCGCGAGGGCTCGGACGCGCACCCCGGGCGCGCTGCGCATCGCGGATCTCGGCCGCGAAGCCGGTGACGATCGGCACCGCCCTGATGGCCAGGGCGATGACCAGTCCCACCCGGTCGGGATCCACGCCGAAGACGCGCAGCGGACGACAGGCGGTCACGATGACGCTCACCAGGGCGCTCGTCCGCGTCGTGAGCGTGACCAGTGCAGCTGCCATGACGAGCACCGCGATGACGCCGACCACCCCGACTGCGGACTGCCAGCCCTGCGCCCACCACTGGAAGATGAGGATGAAGAGCAGGATCCAGCGCATCGGCCACACCTGGCGCACGGCCATCACGGGAGTGAAGCCTGCGACGGCGTAGCAGGCGATCACGACAGCCAGGGCTGCGCCCACCAACAGGGGCTGCCGGAGGAAGACGGAGGAAACGCCGACGAGGACGAGGATGATCAGCTTGACCCAGGCGGGGAGTCGATGAATCGGTGAGTCACCCGGCACGTACAGCCCGAGCGGGTTCATGTCGACAGCTCGATGTAGTGACGCAGCGCCGCTTCGGGTGCGTCGTCGCGCACGAGCCGCCCCTCGTCGAACACCAGAACGCGATCGAAGTTCGTCAGGAGCTCGAGGTGATGGGTGACGAGGACGACCTGATGTGGCAGACCGGCGATCACCTCGCCGATCATGCGCGTGTTGCGCAGGTCCAGGAGCGTCGTGGGTTCATCCATGACGACGATGTCCGGGTCGCGGACCAGGACGGCCGCGAGCGCGAGCAGCTGCTTCTGGCCACCCGAGAGCAGGTGCGATGGGTGGTCGGCAAGCACCGTGAGTCCGAATCGGTCAAGAATGCCGTCCACGCGCCGTGCCGCGTCTTTGGAGGACAGCCCCGATGTCTGAAGGCTGTAGGCAACGTCCTCGCGCACCGTTGGCATGATGATCTGCGCATCAGGATCGGTGAAGCAGAAGCCCACCCGCTGCCGGATCTCGCGGCCGTGGCGTGACGTCGAGAGGCCGTCCACCGTGACCTCCCCCTGGGAGGGGACAACGAGACCGTTGATGAGCCTGGCAAAGGTGGACTTGCCCGAGCCATTGGCACCCACTACTCCGACGCGCCGCTCCGACACCGTGACGCTGACGTCGGCGAGCACCGCTGTCGCGCGCGGGCGGTGGTCGAAGCGGTGCGTGACGTCACGCACCTCGATCACGGACATCGCTCGACCACCACTGCGACGCCCTGCCCCCCGCCACCCGCGATCGCCGCCAGGCCCACGCTGCCAGCCTGCTGGATGACCAGCTGGCTGAACAGCCTGGTCATCAGCAC
>CAIZPS010000107.1 GCA_903934925.1 uncultured bacterium
CCGGGGCCCCTCATCATGCGTCAGTGATCAGCCGAAGTGCTCGAGCAGCTTCGCGCCGAGGTCCTTGGCCTCCTCGCCGTTCAACTCGACGACAAGGCGGCCGCCTCCCTCGAGGGGAACGCGCATGACGTAGCCGCGACCCTCCTTGGTCACCTCGAGCGGGCCATCGCCCGTTCGCGGCTTCATCGCGGCCATGTGAACCCCTTCCGTCGCTTAGCGGGGGCTGAGCGCCCCTTGCCGCCCGAGAGCATCGCAGCGACCCCCCATTATCGCCGACCGCCCGGCAACTGGGTCGACCGGGTCCGGCCCCTCGCCCGCTCAGCCCGTCCGGGACCCGGATTCCACCCACCGGGCGAACGCGCGCAGAGAGCGCCGGACGCCGGCGAGGAACAGCGGCCGCGCAACGGGCCACCCGAAGCGGCCCACGACCCCCAGCGGCAGGTCCAACTCCTCACTCCACACGAACCGGCTACGGCCGCCGGGCAGGGCCACGACCTCCATCGTGCCCGTGCCCCGCACGACGGCACCGGTGTGGAGGACATCCACCCGGTACGGCGGGTCCCACCGGGTGATGACCATGGTGTCCCAGAACCCGACGCCCAGGCCCGTCCACGCGACCAGTTCCGATCCCACGGATCGACCGTCGCCGGACCTCAGCTCGACGCGAGTCCCGAGCATCCACTCCGCTTGTCCCGGCCAATCGGTCACGGCAGCGAAGACGACGTCGACGGGTGCGTCGACGATGACATCCAGCCGCACCTCGGCGGTCATGACTCCGCGGCTGAGCCGCGCGCGGATCTGCGCGCCTGGGCCAGTTCGGATTCCAGCCGGGCGATCCGAGCGTCCACCTCGTCCATCCGGTAGCCCCGGACCACGACGTCGAAGCCGCGGCCGTCCAGGTCCGGTCGATGATCACGCTCGACCGACGTCACGCCGGACCAGCGCCCCGAACCGAGGGAGCGTCCCGAAGCGAGAAGGAAGGCGCCCGCTACGACGAGGATGGCCAGAACGGCGAACACGAGGCTCATTCCGGCATTCCACCACGCGCGCGGGGCTTGAGCCAGCCCCAGCGCGCCGGATCAGTGCCCGGGGAGGTCGGCACGTCGTTCGTCGATCGCCGTGAGTGCCTCGTCGACCTCCCTCGTCCAGCAGACCTGGCGCACAGCGTCAGGGCGGACGAATCCCTGCTTCTGCCAGTGGTCGAGCAGGGCATGAAGGTGGTCGTAGTCTCCCCACGGATCCAGCACGACCACCGGCTTGTGGTGCATGTTGAGCGAGCGAGCCGTCCACACTTCGATGAGTTCCTCGAGGGTCCCGATTCCGCCGGGCAGCGCGAGGAAGGCATCCGACCGCTCGTCCATGATGCCCTTGCGCTGGCGCATGTCGCGCGTGACGACGAACTCGTCCGAGTCATGATCGGCGACCTCGAGGGCCAGCAGAGCCTCCGGGATCACGCCGATCGTGCGGCCACCGGCACCTCGCGCGGCGCGCACAAGGGCCCCCATCATCGAGATCGATCCCGCGCCGGATACCAGGTCCCAGCCGCGGCGGGCGATGGCGCTGCCAACATCAGCCGCGAGGTGGAGGTACCGCTCGTCGATCGAGCGGCTCGACGAACAGAAGACGCAGACGGCGGTCACCGCCTCAGCGTAGGAGGCTGGATCGGCGTGCTGAGCCCGGACCGGAGTTGCTGGGGGGAGACTTGCCAGCTCGACGATTTACTTGTAGTTTCAACTACATAAGTTGAACCTTCTACTAAGGGAGCACCCGTGACCGACCTGACCGCCGCCTCCGGCACCTGGGCCATCGACCCCAGCCACACGACCATCGGATTCACCGTTCGCCACGCGATGATCGCCAAGGTGCGCGGCACCTTCGGTGAGTTCGCCGGAGCCTTCACGATCGACGGGTCGAACCTCGCGGCCTCCTCGGCCGAGGTGACGATCCAGGCGGCCAGCATCGACACCAAGAGCGCCGATCGCGACGCGCACCTGACCTCCCCCGAATTCCTCGACGCCGCCACCTTCCCCACCCTCACCTTCACCTCGACCGGCGTGAAGGCCAGCGGCAACGACGTCGTGGTCACCGGTGACCTCACGATCCATGGCGTCACCCGGAGCGTCGACGTGAACTACGAGTTCATCGGCCTCAGCCAGGATCCCTGGGGCAACCAGCGCATCGGCTTCGAGGGCACCACGAAGATCAGCCGCAAGGACTTCGACCTCACGTGGAATGCCGCGCTCGAGACCGGTGGCGTGCTGGTGGGCGACGAGATCACGCTGCTGCTCGACGTCGAGGCCGTCAAGCAAGCCTGACTCAGCCCTCTTCTTCCCCTGGCGGGTTCCGCGCTCCGGCGCGGGACCCGCCATACCGTCTTGTTCCCCTGGCGGGTTCCGCGCTCCGGCGCGGGACCCGCCATGCCGTATCAACGCCCAGCCGACGGGCACAGCCGTTGCGTCAGGTGGGGCTGAGCCACTCTCGTAGCCGCTCCTCGCAGGCCCGGATCTGCGCGGCAGACACGTGCTCGTCACGCGTGTGGGCCAGGGACGGATCACCAGGACCGAAGTTCAGGGCGGGAATCCCCAACTGGGTGAAGCGAGCCACGTCCGTCCAGCCGAACTTCGGTTGCGGCTGAGCTTTGACGGCAGCCACGAAGTCCGCTGCAGCGGGCCGATCGAGCCCGGGAAGGGCTGCGGGCGCCGCATCGACCACAGTGACCTCGAACTCGGCGAACACCTCGCGCACATGCGCGATCGCCTCGTCCAGCGAGCGGTCAGGTGCGAAGCGATAGTTCACCGTGACGACGCAGGAGTCGGGAATCACATTCCCGGCTACCCCGCCGGCGATGCCGACCGCGCTCAGGCCCTCGCGATACGTCAGACCGTCGATGACCGGCGTACGGGGCACGTAGGCACGCAGCCGATCGAGGACGTCTCCGGCGCCGTGGATCGCATTGACACCCATCCAGGACCGAGCGCTGTGCGCCCGCACCCCCTCCGTGCCCACCTCGACCCGGAGGGTGCCCTGACAGCCGGCCTCGATCCCGCCATTCGAAGGCTCCATGAGGATCGCAAGATCCGCCTGCAGGAGCTGCGGGTGGTGCTCAGCGAGGAGATTCAGGCCGTTGCGGCTTGCTTCAATCTCCTCGCACTCGTAGTACACATACGTCACATCGCGGACGGGCGCCGTGATCGAACCGGCGAGGGAGAGCGATACCGCGACACCACCCTTCATGTCGCAGGCACCGAGACCGAAGAGCAGGTCGCCGTCGACGCGATGCGGCAGATTCGCGTTCTCGGGAACGGTGTCGAGATGCCCGCCAATCAGCACGCGCTCCCGCCGGCCCAGTTCCGTGCGCGCCACCACCGTGTTTCCGTGGCGCGCCACTGCCAGGCCCTCGACGCCGCGCAGGGCGGACTCGACGAGGTCCGCCAGGACCTGCTCGTGGCCGGACTCACTTGGCACGTCGATCAGGCGGGCTGCCAGAGCGACGGAGCCCATACCGAGGTCGAGAGGAGGAGGCGCGTTCACGTCGCTACGGTAGCCGCATGACGTCCGATGCACTCGAAGCAGCGACCGTGAGCGGCCCCGCCGCCGGACTGGGCCTGGCCACCTACGACGGTGACTCCCTCCTTGAGGTCTGGTACCCCGAGCCCGTGCTCGGGTCCACCGCAGTTGATGTGCCGCATCTGGAAGCCGGCATCGACTCGGACGCAGTGCGCGG
Organism: uncultured bacterium; assembly: GCA_903934925.1. GTDB lineage: Bacteria > Actinomycetota > Actinomycetes > S36-B12 > S36-B12 > UBA10649. The sequence goes on from CAIZPS010000107.1 coordinate 3,725, forward strand.
CACGAGCGTGCGGTCGGTGTCGACCGTCATCGCTGATCTGCAGGCTGCACCCGCTGATGTTGCGGACGCCTACCTCCGGCTCCACCTGCTCTCGCACCGACTCGTGCGCCCTCGCAGCATCAATCTCGACGGCATCTTCGGAATTCTGCCGCTCGTCGCCTGGACGAGTGTGGGCCCCGTGCCAGTCGACCGCGTGGTCGAGACGCGCATGCACCTGCGGCGCAAGGGCCAGCATCTGACGGTGCACGGAGTCGACCGCTTTCCGCGCATGGTGGACTACGTGGTTCCCAGCGGCGTGCGGATCGCTGATGCCGACCGCGTGCGCCTCGGGGCACACCTGGCCCCCGGGACCGTCGTCATGCACGAGGGATTCGTCAACTTCAACGCGGGGACTCTTGGCACGTCCATGGTCGAGGGCCGAATCTCCGCAGGCGTGGTCGTCGGCGACGGATCCGACATCGGCGGCGGTGCATCGATCATGGGCACGCTCTCGGGCGGAGGCACCGAGGTGATCAGCGTCGGACGCGGCTGCCTGATCGGAGCCAATGCCGGCGTGGGCATCTCGCTCGGCGACAACTGCGTGGTGGAGGCGGGGCTCTACGTCACCGGCGGCTCCAAGGTGCGCCTGCCCGACGGAGAGACGATCAAGGCACGCGAACTGTCCGGAGCCGCTGACCTGCTCTACCGCCGGAACTCGCAGTCCGGTGCCATCGAGGTCGTGCCGCGCACCGGCACGTGGGGCGGCCTCAACGCCATCCTGCATTCCCCCCACTGACTCCCCTGTCCCGTTTCTCCCACTAACCGGCCCCCGTTTCTCCCGCTAAGCGGGACAAACGGGGCTGAAGCAAGGGTTCTCGGGGCCTTAAGCCCCATTTCTCCCTGTGGACGGACGTTTGCTCTGCACTCGAGTCATCGTCAAGGTGCGTCCATGACATCGCGAGCTCTGAGTGCACAGAGCCAGGCGGCACGCATCAAAATGCGCCATCACGCCAGCGCCAACCACGGCGTGTTCCAGCGCAGCGACCTCGACGCTCTGGGCATCTCATACGATCTATTGCGCACTTTGGTCAGGAACGGCTGGTGGACTCGACTGCACCACGGGGTGTACATCGATACGGAGGTGCTGGAGTCCGCTCACGATCCAAGAACGCGCACATTGGTCTTCGTCACAGCCGCCATGTGCCGCCTGTCAGGAGGCGCCTTCGCCTACGGACCAAGCGCCTCTCTGCTGCACGGGCTCGCGATGGACCGTCGGCTGCATGACACTCTCGCCTTGGTCCGCCCGCTTGCCCATGATCAGCGGGCACTCCACCGACGCATCTCTCGTTCGTCGATGCTCAGATCCATCGAAGTGCACCGCCACTCAATGGTTGGCGAAAGCACGACGGTCATCGACGGCGTCCCCTCGCAGGATCGCTGGGATGCAGCGATCACGACGGCTGCTCGCGAGAGCCGACCTTGGGCCCTGGCCACCCTCGATTCGGCCGTGTGGCGGGATGAGGAAGGTCTCGCCAGCCTGACCAACCGGGTAGACCGGTGGCCCGGTATCGCGGGAATCGGCACGGTGCGCTCGGTGCTGCCACTCGTGCGCACAGGAGCACAGAGTCCCTTGGAATCCCTTTCACGGTTCCAGCTGCTGGCAGCAGGACTTTCCGAGCCTGAGTTGCAGTTCGCCATCTACGACGAGAGCGGTCTCGTCGGATTTGCCGACATGGCTTGGCCCGAGTTGCGTGTGATCGGCGAGGCAGACGGCATGGCCAAGTACACGCAGCGCGAGGATCTCATCGGCGAGAAGCTGCGCGAGGATCGGATGCGGGCTCTGGGTTGGGTCGTCGTGCGGTGGACCTGGCGGGAAATCCTCACGACACCGGAGTTGGTTGTTGCACGAATTCGTCGTGCCGCGACACTCGCCCGCACTCGACTGGCCTGACACAGGACGCAATAAGCACACCGACAGTGGGGACAAACGGGGCCGAAGCAGTCCGCAGAGGCGCTAAGCGCCCCGTTTCTCCCGCTTAGCGGGACAAACGGGGAAGGGATGCGGGGGGGTCAGCGGGAGGTGATGGGGACGTAGTCGCGCAGGGGCTCGCCGATGTAGACCTGGCGCGGGCGACCGATCTTGGTATCCGGGTCGCTGATCATCTCGCGCCACTGGGCGATCCAGCCCGGGAGGCGACCAAGGGCGAAGAGCACCGTGAACATCTCGGTCGGGAAGCCCATCGCCTTGTAGATCAGGCCCGTGTAGAAGTCGACATTCGGATACAGCTTGCGCTCGATGAAGAAGTCGTCGGCGAGGGCGACCTCCTCGAGACGAAGTGCAATGTCCAGCAGCGGATCCGAGACGTTCAGCTGACCGAACACGTCGTGGGCCGTCTTCTTGACGATGGCCGCCCGGGGGTCGTAGTTCTTGTAGACCCGGTGCCCGAAGCCCATCAGCTTCACGCCATCCTGGCGATCCTTCACCTGACGGATGAAGGTGTTGACCCCACCACCCTGAGCGTGGATGTTCTGCAGCATCTCCATGACGGCCTGGTTCGCCCCGCCATGGAGGGGCCCGAACAGTGCATTGATGCCCGCCGAAACAGAGGCGAAGAGATTCGCGTGCGAGGAACCGACCAGGCGCACGGTCGAGGTGGAGCAGTTCTGCTCGTGATCGGCGTGCAGAAGCAGGAGCTGGTTCAGCGCCTTGGACAGCACAGGATTGACCTCGTACGGCTCCGCCGGCACCCCGAACGTCATCCGCAGGAAGTTGTCGATGAATCCCAGGGAGTTGTCGGGGTACATGAAGGGCTGGCCCACGGCCTTCTTGTGCGCGTAGGCGGCGATGGTGGGGACCTTCGCCAGCAACCGAATTGTCGAGATCTGCACCTGGCGCTCGTCGAACGGATCGAGCGAATCCTGGTAGAAGGTCGACAATGCCGACACGGCGGAGGACAGCACCGCCATCGGGTGCGCGTCGCGCGGGAATCCGTCGAAGAAGCGGCGCAGATCCTCGTGCAGCATCGTGTGCATGCGGATGTCGCGCTTGAAGGTGTCGAGCTCCTCGGCGGACGGCAGCGTGCCGTAGATCAGCAGGTAGGAAGTCTCGAGGAACGAGGACTGCTGGGCCAGCTGCTCGATCGGATACCCGCGGTAGCGCAGGATCCCGGCATCACCGTCGATGAACGTGATGGCCGAGGAGCAGGCCGCCGTGTTCATGAAGCCGTGGTCCAAGGTGACATGGCCGGTCGTCTTCAGCAATGGGCCGATGTTGATGCCGGGCTCACCCACCGTCGAGGGAACCTCGGTCAGCGGAAGCACGCCGTCGGGGTAGGTGAGACTGTAGTCAGACACAAGAAACCTCCTGAACGGCAGCCTACCGACGCCCCGCTGCAGCCCTTTTTCGGGTCGGGAAATCAGCGGGCATTACGGCTCACGCCAGGCGGATCGGGACCTGCTCCATGGCGTGGTCCGTGGCGGTCAGCGCGAGCCGCACGTGGCGGGCCCCCGCCGGGCCGTAGAAGTCACCGGGGGTCACGACCACTCCCCGGTCAGCGAACCATCCGACGGTGTCCCAGCACGGCTCGTCGCGCGTGATCCACAGGTACAGGCCGGCCTGGCTGTCGTCGATGCGGAATCCTGCCGACGTCACGGCCTCCATCAGCAGTGAGCGCCGTCTGCGATAGCGATCCTTCTGCTCGCGCACGTGCTCGTCATCGTCGAGGGCCGCAATAGCGGCCGCCTGGATCGGCGACGGCACCATCATCCCCGAGTGCTTGCGCACGAGCAGGATTCTGCTGACGAGAGCCGGGTCGCCCGCGAGGAAGCCGAACCGATACCCGGCGAGATTGGACCGCTTGGACAGCGAATGCAGCACCAGCAGACCGTCATGCGATCCACCGCTGACGGTGGGGTGAAGCATCGACACCGGCTCCTCGTCCCAGCCCAGTTCGATGTAGCACTCGTCGCTGACGAGGACAGTTCCGGTGCTTCGCGCCCAGTCGACGATCGACGCAAGCCGACTCGCGGACAGCACCTTGCCCGTGGGATTGCCCGGCGAGTTCAACCACACCAGGTCAGCGCCCGGTACCGACTCCGGCTCATCGGTGGCGACATACTCCGCGCCGGCGAGCACAGCGCCAACCGCATACGTGGGGTAGGCGATGCGCGGGATGACGACGCTGGAAGCCGTTCCGAGGCCGAGCAGTCGTGGCAGCCCCGCGACCATCTCCTTCGAGCCGATCGTCGGCAGGACAGCATCGACGTCGACGCTCGCACCCGTCGACCGCGCCATCCATCGGGCGCAGGCGGCTCGCAGCTCCGGGCGTCCGGCAGTCGTGGGATAACCCGGCGCATCGGACGCATCGCGCAGAGCCTGCTGCACGATCGCGGGCGTCGGGTCGACCGGCGTGCCCACCGACAGGTCGATTGCGCCACCCGGGTGGGCGCGGGCCCGTTCGGCGTAAGGCGCCAGGACATCCCAAGGGAAGTCGGGAAGAGCCAACGGGAGTGAGCCGTTCACACGGCCTCCCGCCGGGACCTCGTTCAGTGGTCGTGCTCCTGGGGCGGGACGGATGCCAGCAGGGGAGCGTCGAAGTCCTGGGCGCCGAGCTTGGCCGCACCTCCGGGCGAACCCAGATCCACGAAGAACTCGGCATTCGCTGCCGTGTAGTCCTTCCAGTCCTCGGGAACGTCATCCTCGTAGTAGATGGCTTCCACCGGGCACACCGGCTCGCACGCTCCGCAGTCGACGCACTCGTCGGGCTGGATGTAGAGCATCCGATCACCCTCGTAGATGCAGTCGACAGGACACTCCTCGATGCAGGCCTTGTCCTTCAGGTCCACACAGGGAAAGGTGATGACGTAGGTCACCTGAGCCTCCGGTTCGTCCGCCCCTGATCGGGGGCGAGGGCTGGCACGACAGCCACAACCTACACAACAAGGGGGGCGACTGCCGCTCACCCTGACGGGGTGTCAGTTCAAGAAGACGTCCGGCTCCGCGCTCGGTCTCCGGTCCGGCTTCTCGCTGGGCTTCTCGCTGGGCTTCTCACTGGGCTTCTCACTGGGCTTCTCACTGGGCTGGGGCTCGTCCGTTGCCGTCGACTCCGCACCGGCAGCGTCCGACGGGCCATCCGAGGCCTGACCGGCATCGACACCCGGCCCGAAGTCGGTCTCGCCTTGCTGACCAGGCCTGTCGCCCTTCTTCTTGGGCTTCTTGTCGCAGATGACCTGCGGCGCGGGCTTGTAGCGCGTGGTGATGGGCTCACGGCGCACCTCGGCGCCGTCCTGGTAGAACACTCGATCGACGGTGATGGTGAAACCGTCGATACCGCTCTGGGGCTCACAGTCAGGGGATTCGTTGTAGACCTTGGAGAACGCGACGATGCCGGTGCGCGGACCGGACTCTGCCTCGATTCGTTCGTACTGCTTGGTGCCCCAGAAGCTGACCGTCATCGATGTAGGCGTCGTACCGGCCGTGATGAAGACCGCAGTCGGACTGTCATTGCGGAACTTGAGGTCGAACACACCCCAGGCGACTGTTGCCTCCAGACCCGGCTCGTACCGCGAGATCCAGATGGAGTGCGCGATGGTCTGCACCCGCTCCATGCCCGCATAGAAGGCGCCCGTCCAGGTCGTCGTGGCCGACGCCGACACCCCGCCGCCAAGGTCCTCGCGGAAGACTCCCCCCTCACCCACCACGTATCCCGTGGTGTAGCCGTTCTCCACGGTCCGCTCGAGGATGGTGTCGTTGAGCGAGAAGGTCTCCCCCGGCATCAGCAGTGTGCCGTTGATGCGCTCAGCAGCCTGGCCGATGTTCTGGGACCGGTACGCCGCGTAGGGATAGTTCTGCGTGAACGACGAGATCTTCTCCTTGACCCCCAGCTGCGCGGCATCGGCCGTCGTCAGGCTGGGCTCACGGAGACCAACGGACACCGTGGCCGTCCGGTCACCCACGGGGTTGCCGATGACGCCGGCCACCGCAGTCGCCAGCTCGTCGTCCTCCACTCCGCGACCGACCTTGGAACTGACGATGCGAGGCACGCCCTTGCGAATCCGGAAGGTCGCATCCCGTCCGGGGGTCTCGACGGAGGCAAGCTCGTCGGCTATCGCACGGTGCAGTTCAGCACCGTTGAGCTGGGGCACGAGCGCTGCGCCCTCGGACGTGAAGGTCAGCGCCCGTCCGATCTCCTCTCCGGTCAGGATCGCCTGGACCGGGCCGGCCTGCACCGTGACGGGCGCCGAGACGGCGGCACGGGCCAACGCGATGGCCTCATCGGTGGCTTCCGGCGAGATGACCGGGGGCACGACGTCGATGGGTGCCTGGAGTGGCTTGCGCGGAAGCAGGAAGGCCTCCTGGAGGTCCGTCGTCATCTGCACCGCGTCCAGGGACTGCCCCGGCTGCCCCTCCTTGACCCGCGCGGTGCCGTCGCGCATGACGATCCGCGGCTCCACGGCCGGACGAGCGATCGCGTCGGCGATCTGGGTCACTTCATTGGCCAGGGCGGTCTCGTCGACAGCGGGCACCAGGGGGAGATCGAGGTCAGCAGAGGTCAGGAGTGCGATGGGGTTCCAGACCCTGCCGAATGCCGGCTCCACAGATGCCATCGCGTCGACGGAGAGGCCGGCCTGCGAGGGCTTGATCCGGAAGGTGAGACCCTCTGCACGCACGCGGAGCTGCTTGTCCAGACGCGGGGCGGTCTGGGCGGAGACGGCTGCCGCGGCCTCCTCCGGGGTCATGCCGGAGATGTCCACACCGCCGACCACGGTCCCCGACCGCGCGGTGCCTCCGGACGACAGGGCTGCGAAGACGTAGACCACGAGGAGGACGACCACCGCCGCCGCGACCACCAGAAGGATGCGGACCTGTCGGGAGGCCAGCGACAGGGACGGCACGGGTGGTCACGCCCCTTTCCACGATCGTTCAAGCACCGGGTGTCGCCCTCGATGCTACGCAAGCGAGGGATCAGACGATCCGCGACACGTCACCGTTCCGTGGCCCGTCCGGCGATCCGTCGCGCGCATCCACCTGCGATCCGTCCCGCTGGGGCACCGGCAGGCTGGCGGCAGCCGACACCAGCACGACACCGACGAGGAGGTAGACCAGCTGACGACCGCCGCCGGACAGGGCGACGTCACCCGACGGAGTCTCCGCAGCCAGCGCGATCGTCGCGGCGATCCAGCCGACCACGACGGACCATGCACCCCACCTCGACCGCACCAGCCACGCGCCCCCGCGCACCGCGGACACCAGCGCCAGCCACACCAGCGGCACGCCCC
>CAIZPS010000108.1 GCA_903934925.1 uncultured bacterium
GGAGCCCCGCGATTCGACGGCCGACACCGCTCCAGAGGCCAGAGCGCGCGCGGTGCTGGCCGCCTGCACGGCAGAAAGGCCCACCTGCTGAACGCTCAGCACGACGCCTCGCTCGCGGGCGTCCTCGAGCGCCTGCTGGATCCTGCGGTAGGCGACGATGCCCCCGGCCGCGCCAATGGCCACCCACACGATCCTCCGCATGGTGGGTCAGCCTAACGGGCCTGCCTCACTCCTCCGGCGGCTGCCGCAGCTCCGCCACTCGGACTGAGATGTCACCCCAGGCCGCCTCGGCCCCGTGGCGCGTCGGCCGGTAGTAGCGGCGGTCCACCAGCTCATCCGGCAGGTACTGCTGGGCGGCCACTCCTCCGGGGAGATCGTGCGGGTACTGGTAGCCCGCACCATGCCCGAGCGTGCGCGCCCCCGGGTAATGCGCGTCGCGCAGGTGCACCGGGACGCGACCGATGCCACCGGCTCTCACGTCCGAGATGGCCTCGCCGATTCCCACGACGACGGCGTTCGACTTCGGCGCAAGGGCTGCGTGGATGGTGGCGTGAGCGAGGATGATCGCCGCTTCCGGCATTCCTACCAGCGCAACCGCCTGAGCGGCGGCCACCGCGGTCTGCAGCACATTGGGCTCCGCCATGCCGATGTCCTCGCTGGCCAGGATCATCAGTCGCCGTGCCACGAATCGGGGATCCTCGCCCGCCTCGAGCATGCGCGCGAGGTAGTGCAGCGCGGCATCGGGGTCGCTCCCCCGCACGCTCTTGATGAATGCGCTGATGACGTCATAGTGCTGGTCGCCGTCCTTGTCGTACGCGATCGCTGCCTGCTGCACAGCGCGCTCGGCATCGGCAAGGGTCACCAACGACCTGTCATCCAGGCCCGACACGGCCGCCTCGAGCCCGGTCAGCGCGCGACGGGCGTCACCATTGGCCGTGCGGACGAGATGCGCCAGGGCATCCTCGTCCACCTCCACAGCACCGGACAATCCCCGCGGATCGTCGACGGCGCGGCGGAGAAGCTCCGCCACATGCTCGTCCGTCAAGGGCGACAGTCTCACGAGCATGCTGCGCGACATCAGCGGGGAGATGACCGAGAAGCTCGGGTTCTCGGTGGTGGCGGCGATGAGCGTCACCCACCCGTTCTCGACAGCGGGCAGCAGCGCATCCTGCTGGCTCTTGCTGAAGCGATGGACCTCGTCGATGAACAGCACGGTGCCCCGGCCGTTCATGGACAACCGGTCCCGTGCCTGGTCGATGACGGTGCGAACATCCTTGACCCCGGCCGTCACCGCTGACAGCTCGACGAAGTCGCGTCCCGACCCGCTCGACATCAGCGAGGCGAGTGTCGTCTTGCCGGTTCCCGGGGGGCCCCACAGGATCACGGACACCACAGGTGCGTCGGCCGCGGCCGTGAGCAGCGTCCGCAGCGGCGATCCGGCAGCCAGGGCGGCGTCCTGCCCGACGACGTCATCGACGGATCGAGGTCGCATGCGCACGGCGAGGGGGGCCGTGGATCGGGCACCGGACAGCCCGTCGTCGAACAGGGTCATGAGCGCAGCGTAGGCAGGGCGTGCGCCAGAAGGCCCGACGCATACCGGCCGCTTTCACAAAAGCCGAGTGCCGTGTAAGTCCGCCGACCTGCCTCGTTCGCCGTGTACATCTCCAGCACGACGGCAGGAGCACCCTCCGCACGCGCCGCCTCGATGATCCGGGAGCACACCCCCCGGGCCAGGCCCCTGCCGCGGGCGGATGGCTCCGTGCACACGCTGACCAGGTGCGCAGCCCCGGACGGCTCCGTGACCTGGCCGGCGACGCAGACCAGTGCGCCGTCCTCCTCGACCCCCGCCCACCGCACCACGCGCGGGTCCCCCGGGAACACGTGCGCCGAAGTCGAGTGCGCCAGCAGAGGGACGATCCGGGGATCGTCGTGTGCAACGTCGACCGTGCCCGACGTGTCCTCGGTCGGAGCGTGCGGGTCGAGGACCCACAGGCACCAGTGCCCGGGGTCCGGAGTGCGCAGTAGGTCCGGCAGGAGCCCGAAGGCGGGCTCGCTCACCGTCACGCCATCGACCTCGTGATCACCAGCGATCCGCGACACCAGCCGGACCACCGCGGCCGGATCCTCGCCGACGCCGGTGACCCACCGTTCGCCGGGACGGGCCGCGCGGCCGAGCCACGCCACGTTGCCGCCCTCCGCCACGCAGGGCCGATCGAGGGAGCCCACCGCGTCCGCGAACGATGGCGCGACCATCCAGCGGACGAGCGGGTCGTCCGGGCGGACGTCGTGCGGGGTGACCACCTACTCGTCGGGAGACGCGTCGATACCGGCCTCGGCGCGCTGGACAGCCGTGATGGGGGTGGGAGCACCCGTGAGCGGATCGTGGCCGCCGCCGGTCTTCGGGAAGGCGATGACCTCACGGATGCTCGACGCGCCGGCGAGGAGCATGCAGATCCGGTCGAGCCCATAGGCGATGCCGCCGTGGGGAGGCGGGCCGAACTGGAAGGCGTCGAGCAGGAAGCCGAACTTCTCGTGCTGCTCCTCCTCGGTGAGACCGAGCATCGCGAACACGCGCTGCTGGACGTCACTGCGATGGATACGGATCGACCCTCCCCCGATCTCGTTGCCATTGCACACGAGGTCGTACGCCCAGGCCAGCGCCTCACCCGGGGAGTCCTCGAAGCGATCGATCCACTCGGTGTTCGGGGACGTGAAGGGGTGATGCACGGCCGTCCAGCCGAGCGCCACATCGTCCTCGACGACCTCCTCGAACATCGGGGCGTCGACGATCCAGACGAAGGACCACTGCGACTCGTCGATCAGCTCCAGACGGCGGCCGATCTCCAGTCGAGTGGCGCCCAGCAGGGCGCGTGCGTCGGCCATCCGGCCCGCGGCGAAGAACACGCAGTCCCCGGGCTTCGCGCCCACGGCCGCGGCCAGACCCTCGCGCTCTGCGTCGCTGATGTTCTTCGCCACGGGACCGCCCAGCGTGCCGTCGTCGGCGATCGTCACGTAGGCGAGGCCCTTGGCTCCCCGCTGCTTGGCCCACTCCTGCCAGGCGTCGAACGCCCGCCGGGGCTGATCGGCTCCCCCGGGCATGACCACCGCACCGACGTGCTCGGCCTGGAAGACCCGGAACGGGGTCTGCGCGAAGAAGCCGGTGAGATCGACGAGTTCCACGCCGAAGCGAAGGTCGGGCTTGTCTGATCCGTAGCGCCGCATCGCCTCCGCGTAAGTCATGTGCGGGACCGTGCCGATCTCGTAGCCGAGCACGTCCTTCCAGAGCGCGCGGACAACTGCCTCACCGACCTCGATGACGTCGGACTGCTCCACGAAGGACATCTCGATGTCGAGCTGGGTGAACTCCGGCTGGCGGTCACCACGGAAGTCCTCATCCCGATAGCACCGGGCGATCTGGAAGTAGCGCTCCATGCCCGCGACCATGAGCAGCTGCTTGAACAGTTGCGGCGACTGAGGAAGGGCGTACCAGTGACCCGGTTGCAGCCGGACGGGGACGAGGAAGTCGCGGGCTCCCTCGGGCGTGGAGCGCGTGAGGGTCGGTGTCTCGATCTCGAAGAAGTCTCGATCGAGCAGGACGTTGCGGCAGACCTGGTTGACCTTGGATCGCATCCGGATCGCGTCGCCCGCGCTCTTGCGCCGGAGGTCGAGGTAGCGGTGGCGCAGTCGCACCTCCTCACCGACGTTCACCCGCTCGTCGATCGGGAAGGGCAGGGGCGCTGCGGTCGACAGCACTTCTACCGACTCGGCCATCACCTCGACGTCACCCGTCGGCAGATCGGCGTTCTCGTTGCCGTCAGGACGACGCTCGACGATGCCGACGACCTTGACGCAGAACTCATCGCGCAAGGGATGTGCGACCTCAGGATCGTGCACCACGACCTGCACGACGCCGGACACATCGCGAAGATCCAGGAAGGCAACGCCGCCGTGGTCGCGACGGGTGGCGACCCAGCCAGCCAGAGTCACCTGCTGTCCGGCATCGGACGCTCGGAGAGAGCCGGCGTTGTGGGTGCGAATCACGATCGAGCCTCCTGGGTTTCAACGGAACGGACCTGCGGCAATCGATCCTCCTCGGGAGGCTCCCACCTGAGGGGATCGGCTGCCTGCTGATCCCCACTGCGGATGTCCTTGACGCTGTGAGCGCCATCCTCGGGGAACCAGACGTAGGGAATGCCGCGGCGGTCGGCGTACTTGATCTGCTTTCCGAACTTGTCAGCTGCTGGTGCCACCTCGCAGGCGATGCCGCGGGCGCGCAGCGCACCCGCCACGGCGAGGCTGGCCGACCGGGCCTCCTCGTCGACGACAGCGACGAGCACGGCCGACGGCACAGGCCGGGACACCGTCACGAGTCCGCGGCCCAGCAGGATCGAGACCAGGCGCGTCACGCCGAGGGAGATGCCGACCCCGGGGTACGTTTGCCGGCCGTCGCTGGCCAAGGAGTCGTACCTGCCTCCGGAGGCGATGGAGCCGACTGACTCATGCCCGACAAGCTCGGTCTCGTAGACCGTGCCCGTGTAGTAGTCCAGTCCGCGGGCAATCCGCAGGTCGGCGACGACGGCACCTGGCCGCTCGCGGCGAGCCCCCTCCACGACCGCCACGAGCTCCTCGATTCCCTGATCGAGAAGATCGTTGCGCACCCCCAGCGCACGAACCCGGTCGGCGAACGACGCATCCTCGGACCGGATGCCAGCCAGCTCAAGACAGGCTCGGGCACCGGCGGCCGTGAGTCCGGCATCAGCGACCAGCAGCCGCTCCGTGGCCTCCGGACCGATCTTGTCGATCTTGTCGACAGCACGAAGAACCGCTGCGGGGTCGTCGGCACCCACCCCGAGGAAGAAGCCCTCGGCCAGCTTGCGGTTGTTCACCTGGATCACCGCGCGCGGAATGGGCAGCCGATCCAGCAGGGTGGCCATGGTCAGCGCCATCTCGACCTCGTAGTGAAACGCGAGGGAGTCGCGACCGACGACATCGATATCCGCCTGAGTGAACTCCCGGAAGCGCCCCTCCTGCGGACGCTCGCCACGCCAGACCTTCTGGATCTGGTAGCGCTTGAACGGGAACTCGAGCTGGCCCGCGTGCTCGAGCACGTACCTGGCGAATGGCACCGTCAGGTCGAAGTGCAGACCAAGACCAGCGTCGGGCTCGCCCTCCTCCGCGTGCAGGCGGCGAAGGACGTACACCTCCTTGTCGATCTCACCCTTGCGCAGGAGCTGCTCGAGCGGCTCGACAGCACGTGTGCGGAGCCCGGCGAACCCGTGGAGCTCGAACACCTCACGCGCGGTGTCCTCGACCAGCTGCTCGACCACCTGGCCCTCGGGCAGCCACTCGGGAAAACCGCTCAAGCGCTGGAGTCGTGCCATGTCACAGCCCCCTGTCGTTCGCCGGGGGCTGCTGCCCCGACTGCAGCGGGGTGAGGAAGGGGTTGGTGGCCTTCTCCGCACCGATCGTGGTCTGGGGCCCATGGCCTGGCAGCACGACGCAGTCATCGTCCGTGGTCAGGACAACGCGACGTAGTGAGTCGGTCATCCGGGCATGATCTCCGCCAGGAAGATCGGTGCGCCCTATGGATCCCGCGAAGAGGAGGTCACCGCTGAACATCACGTCGGCGGTGAGGAACACCGACGAGCCCTCGGTGTGGCCCGGGGCGTGCCGGACGGTGACCGGGATGCCGGCAATGTCGAGGACTTCACCGTCAACGACCTCGCGCACCTCACCGGGCTCGGTGAGCTCAAGGGCGTTCTTCGTCATGGAGAGCAACTGCTCGCGAGCAGCACTGAACGAGCTGCCAGCCGGGTCCGCAAGCCGGTAGCGGTCATCGGCGTGGATCAGCGCGGGGATGTCGAAGTGGTCGGTGAGGGGAGCCACCGACCAGACGTGGTCGATGTGGCCGTGTGTGAGCAGGACAGCAGCGGGCAGCAGGCGGTGCTCGCGCAGGATGTCCTGGATGCCGTCGATGGAGTCCTGGCCGGGGTCGATGACCAGGCACGGCTCCCCTGGTCCGGACGCCAGGACGTAGCAGTTGGTACCCCACGAACCGGCAGGGAATCCGGTGATCAGCACGTGTGGGCCCTCTCGTCTGTGTCAGCCACGACAGCCTACCGAGGAGGCCGCGGCCCGGATGACGCCCCGCGTGCGAGACCCACGTGGAGGCTCCGGCCTAGACTCCCCCTCGACCAAGGAGGGTTTCGATGTCCGGCAGCAAGCGGCAGCGCCAGCTCGCCCGAGAGAAGTACGAACGGCAGCAGAGCCGCCGCGTGGAGCAGGCCGATCGACGGCGGCGCAACCAGCGCATCACCGCCATCGTCGTCGTGGCTGTTCTCGCGATAAGCGGCATCGGCTTCGTGATCGTCTCGAATCAGGGTTCACCGGACGCCACCACGGCCACCGAGGCACTCCCGTCCGAGTCGGCCTCCACCGAAGTGCTCCCGTCCGAGCCGGCGGCCAACGCGACCCCGGCCAGCGGGGATGACGAGCCTGCTGCCGACACCAGCGAGCCGATCGAGGAGCCTTCGGTGCTGGACTGCGGGCCGGCACTGCCCACCCGGCCGAACGACACGTCGTTCGACGCTCCCGGCGACGTGGAGGCGGCAGCATCGATCACCTTCACGACAACCTGCGGCGATATCGTCGTCGCCCTCGACGAGCGCGCCCCCGAGACCGTGCGGAGTGCGACCTTCCTCGCCGAGCAGGGGTTCTATGACGCCACCGCCTGCCATCGGCTCACGACGGAGGGCATCTTCGTCCTCCAGTGCGGCGATCCCGCCGGCGACGGCACCGGTGGCCCGGGATACGAACTGCCCGACGAGAACCTGCCAGCACAGGCTGAGGCGAACTACCCAGCCGGCACCGTGGCGATGGCCAACGCCGGACCGGGCACCAGCGGCTCGCAGTTCTTCCTCGTCTACGAGGACACCACGCTTCCTCCCGCCTACACGATCCTCGGGACCATCACCCAGGGTCTGGACATCGTCCAGGAGATCGCGTCCGTCGGGACCGAGGACGGCACGGCGGATGCTCGACCTCGGCAGCCCATGATCATTGAGATGGCCACCGTCCAGCGTTCGTGAACCCCGGCCTGCCGGGTGGTCGCTAGGGTATGGCGTGGTCCGTGTGAGCATGGGCCGTGTGAGCATCATCCGCATGTGCACGAGGAAGGCAAGATGACGATGGGCGACCCCGGCGTGCCCACGCCCGCGGCATTGCGGCGACCGACACCCGCGTCGGTGGCGCGCCCCGCCGCTCCCGCCACTCCGAGCCCCCAGTCCTCCGGGAGCACACCCTCCGCTTTCGGACGTGTGGACCCGGACGGGACTGTCTACCTTCTGGCACCTGAGGGAGAGGTCGTCGTCGGCC
>CAIZPS010000109.1 GCA_903934925.1 uncultured bacterium
CGCACGGCCAGGCCCGCGTTGATGACGTCCTCCGCGTACCCGACGCGCATGTTCAGGTCGGCGTCGGGATCGTCGTCGGAGCCAGCGTGGTTGCGGTAGTCGACGTGCAGGGCGACGTAGCCGTTGCGGGCGAGCCAGTCCTGCTCGCGTCGGAAGCCCTGGCCGCTCCAGTACACGTCCGGATCGATGTAGCCGTGGGCCAGTACGACGACGGGGAAGGGACCCTTTCCCTTCGGTCGGTTCATGATCCCGGTGATGGTGAGGTCGTTGCTGCGGTAGGTGAAGCGATGGCGCGTGTAGTCGGCGGTGGAGGAGATCGCCTTGCCCGCGCGCAGGTCACCGCCGCTCTGGGTCCGCGCGATCGCCCCCGGGATAGTGGGGTCGGGGGCCGCGACCGCTGCGGGGGCGAGCAGTGCGGAGCCGACGAGAGCGCAGATGGCGAGGGCAGAGGCCGCGAGGGCGATGCGAGCCAGTGCGCGAGCGCTTATCGGGCCAACAGGAGTGAGGGGAGATACGCGCATGCGATGAGGCTACGTCGCGAATCGCGTACCCGCACACTCGTCCCTCGTTGACCGGTGAGACGTGCTGGTCTTCGCCCGGGGTGTCGAGCGCAGGACTCACCACTCGACGGGAGGGGGCTGGCGTGTTCACCTGACCAAACTCGCCTGACTTCCGTAGCGTGCGGATATGCCGCTGGACCATCGACGCGTCCTCATTGTCGAGGACGAGCCCTTGATGTCTTCACTCCTCGCCGAGGTGGTGGCCAGTCGCGGATTCTCGGTCCGAACGGCCAGGGATGTGTCCGAGGCACGGCGAGAGATCGACCGGTTTGACCCGGACATGCTTCTTCTTGACGTCTCCCTGGGTGAGGGGCCCTCAGGAATTCATCTGGCACACGCGATGCGGCTGTCCCGACCTGACATCGCCATACTCGTCTTCACCAGCCACACCGACATCACCAGTGCAACTGCGGACGGACTGGCACTTCCTCCAGGCGTCGGGCTCCTTCGCAAGCACCTGGTGAGCGACCAGGCCTATTTGATCGACGCAATGGAGCGGGTCTTGCGCGAGCAAGCAGAACCCGCCACCAAACAGGCTGAATCGACGGATGCCTTCGCGTTCCTGGGTGCCAATGGATCCCGGACCCTCAGACTATTGGCTGAAGGATTCGACAACGACGAGATCGCTCGACGATGCGGAGTGAGCCGAAAGACGGTTGAGCGATGGATCGAGCAGCTCTATCGGGATCTCGGGATCGACACCAGAGGATCACTCAATCCGCGCGTGGCGGCTGCCCGCCGGTTCTTCTTCGCCGTGGGTATTCCTGGGCCTAAGGAGTGACGAGGGCCGAGCTGGGGATGAAGAGCGGCAGTAGACAGGCGGTCGTGGTGCAGGTGTCGATTCGGGTTCGGGTCCACGTGATCGACGCCTCGTCCAGGATTGCCGAGCCCAGCCCGTAACGGGTCGTGATGAGGTCGGCGCTGCCGTCGTCGATCACGGTGAGCGACAGCGTCCTCGTATCCGGAATCTCGAGTAGGACTTCGATCGAACGTGCTTGACCGTGCCTGACGCTGTTGAAGACCAGCTCGGGGATGAGGTCGTTGACTGTCCGCGCGCACAAGGGATCATGCGAGAGAGCGTCAATCACCTGTTGGTCGCCTGAGAATGCCAGGCTCACTGCACCGGACCAGGTGCTCTGGGTCTTCTTCATGACCTGGTCGACCGGCTCTGGGTCGGACATGGTGACGTCGAGTCCGGTGACAGCCGCAAGGACCTCAGTTCGAACGGTCTCCCGGAGGGCGTCGTCATCAGCGCCAAGCGCCACGGCGCGGTCCAGTCGCATGAACGCGGCGGCGAGGGACGCCTGGAGATGCCCGTGCACTGCGCGCGCGAGGGCACCCTCGTGCTGGCGGTACTCCTCCCGCGTACGGGCGAGCGTCCAGCGCAGGTCGGCCGTCGTAGCCTCCAAGGCTGAATCCAGCTCCAGGTCCTGGTCGCGGGCGGCCTGCGCAATAGCCAGGGGACCCGCGACGAGCAGGGCCAGGAATGGGGCGACGAGCACGAACAGGAAGGGAAGGGGTTCGTACCGCATGTACGGCAGCATTGCCGTGCCCAACGCCAGACCCCCGGCCATGACCGCGATGACGAATGCCGCCGCCGTGGCCGCCTCGCCGCTTGCAGCGGTCAGCCGTACGGCGATCTTTCGCGCAAGCCAGAATGCCGGGATCACGATGATCAACGTTGCGACGAAGCCTGCGGTGGGCGCGGGGCCGTACTGGAACAGGTGTATCGGCAAGCCGATCCAAACGAGCAGCACCGGAATGATCACTGGGCGGATACGTCGAGGCTCAAGGCCTTCTCGCAGGGCCAACGGCCAGTTGATGCCCACTGTCTCGATAGGTGGCTGCGGCGGTGCCCACGCCGACGGCTGCGCGGCGAGTTGCTGGCTGAGCGGCCGAACGACGTCGTCGATCGTGACGCGGAGCCGCTCCCGAAGGCCGATCGAGTCCGTCGAACGAAGGCCAGCGAGGCTGTCGAGGATCGACTGCTTTATCTCCTCCGTCGCCCGGTCGCCGAGATTGGTCAAGTCGCGCCGAGCCGCCGCCTCGAGGGCGAGGAGCTGGTCGCGGTCCGCGATGAGCCGGCGTCGCCGGGACTGCAGTTCGCGCACCTCGCTCACGAGGAACCACAGGAGCACCACGACCACCGCCATATGGCTCAGGGACGCGGCGATTCGGAACCCCAGCTCGAGTGACTGCGTTACGCCAGCGGACACGAGCAGGATCCCGAGGGCCACGCCACGAACCACCGCGCCCACGATGATGGACACCAGCAGCAGGCCGTTCCAGCTCCTCGCGCGCACGTGGGGGCAGATGGCCCTCCAGGTGACGTACGGGAACGCGAAGAAGAGCACTTGGACGGCGACGAGGGCCACGAGGCGCAGGGGGATGTCGTCGGCAGGTCCTCCCAGCGCGGCCCACTCGCCGAGTTGCACCACGATCACCCACAGCAGAGTCACGAGAAAGACGGGCGCCGACAGCAGGGCCTCGGGCAACAGGCGAAACCGCCCGAACGTCATGCCAGGCTCCCCTCAGTTCGCTCAACGGTCGACACAAGGGCGGCCTGCTCATCAGCCCAGTGGTGCAGACGCACGGACAACATATGCCCACCATCGACATCCGGCTCCAGGTGACTTCCCCGGCCCTTCCGCCCGTGAGGGAAATCCCTCAGTGCGAAAACCGGCCTCCCTGCGCTGAATACTCTGAGGGCACATCAGGCTTGGGGGCCGTGGGCCGTGGTTACACCCTCAGGAGGAGCGTCATGACGCAGTACACCAACGCCAATGCCATGGACCACGTCGTTCTGGTCCTGTTCGAGAACCGCTCGCTCGACAACATGCTCGGTCACCTCTATGGCCCCGCGGATGGCAAGACCTTTGAAGGCGTCATCGGGAAGGGTCTGTCGAATCCGGTTCCGGCATGGGCTGAGCACCAGCCGCCGGACGGCAGCGGTGTGGTGAAGTACCACCCGGCCACCGATATGGACTCGCCCAACCCGGACTCCGGTGAGGAGTACTTCCACACCAATGTGCAGCTCTTCAACACCCTCGACGATCACAACCGGGGCAAGATGGGCGGCGACGTCACAGCGCCCTGGAATGCACCGGCGCCGCACACGAAGCCGACGATGGACGGATTCGTCACCGACTACATCAGCGCCTTCATCCCGCAGATGGATCGTCAGCCCACCTACGAGGAGTACTCGCAGATCATGACGGGCTACCTGCCCGAGGACATCCCGGTGCTGAGTGGTCTCGCACGGGACTTCGGTGTCTTCGACCACTGGTACTCCGAGGTGCCCTCGCAGACCTTCATGAACCGCTCGTTCTGGACGGCAGCAACCTCGTCGAACATCACCATCAACCATCCGGTGTCGAACTTCATCAACTACAACACCGCTGAGACGATCTTCGAGCGACTCGAGGCACACGGAAAGACCTGGAAGGTCTACGTGATGGAGCCGTGCCCGCTGGCATTCGCAGGTCTCATTCACATGTCGCGGTTGAAGGACAAGTTCGCGACCAACTTCGCTCCGTTCTCGGAGTTCGAGAAGGATGCGAAGGAGGGAACCCTGCCGAACTTCTCCTTCATCGAGCCGAACCTGTTCGCCGGGCATGGCGACTACCATCCGGCAGCGGATCGCGCGATGGTGCCCGGCGACGTCGTCATTCCGTTCGACCCGCCCTCGTCGATCCTCGCGGGCGAGCTCTTCCTGAACCGGCTCTACAAGGCCTACCGGTCCATGAAGAGCGAGACGGGTGCCAACATCTACAACACCACCTTGTTCATCGGCTGGGACGAGCCGGGCGGCACGTACGACCATGTGCCACCGGGTGATGTGCCCCCGCCGGATCCCAACGCCGGCCCAGGTCAGTGTGATTTTGCGTTCGACCGCTCGGGATACCGGGTGCCGGCGATCGTCGTCTCGCCGTGGGTCGAGTCGGGCTCGGTGTACAACGACGAGCACCGCCACACCTCGATGATTGCAACCTTGCGCAAGTTGTGGAATCTGGGTGACCCGTTCACCGCGCGAGATGCGATTGCCAAGCCGTTCGACTACGTGTTCACCCGGGAGACACCGCGTGAGCCGAAGGAATGGGCAGCAATCAACGCTCGTCCTGCACCGGAGTATCACGTGAACTGGGAGTACACCAACCACTCGCTCAGTGCGCTGGGCAAGGCGGCAACGCCGGGCATCATCGCGCAGTTGAAGGCTCACGGTGTGGAGATCCCGGCTGAGGTCGACACGCCCGGCTTCGCCTTGACCCCGCAGGTCGCCTGGAGCCTGGTCGAGTTGGCCTCGTATCACCTGTTCCCGACCTTGGCGCCGACCAAGAAGTCGATCGATGCCCTCAAGAAGCAGCTCCGGGAGCAGGTCGCTCAGGCAGCCAAGGCTGCTGCTCAGAGCGAGCCCGTGGGGGCGGGTGCAGGAGCGTCCTCGTGACCTCTCAGGGTCAGAACAGCAGCGACGTGGAGAGCCCCGACTTCTGGCCCCACTTGGGCCTGTCGGGGCTCCCCAAGAACGTTGTGGAGCGCCTCACTGACTTCAACAACCCGAAGCAGGAGTGGCGTCGGCTGTTCTCTGAGGTGATGGGCACATTCCTGCTCCTGCTGGTGGCGGCAGGAGCAGGGATGATGAATGCGGAGTTCGGAAATCCGATCTCGCGCACTGCTGCCGTCGTGGCACCGGGGCTGATGGTCATGGCCATGATCCTGTTCATGGGTCGTGTCTCGGGCGCCCACTTCAACCCTGCGGTGAGCATCGCATTCGCTCTGCGCGGCGACTTCCCCTGGCGTCGGGTTCCCGGCTACATCGTCGCCCAGTTCATCGGGGCTGTCTTGGCCGTCCTGTTCCTGCAGGCAGTGATCGGGTCCTCCGCGTCGAACGGTGCGACATATCCGGCGGAGACGACGACGCACATGGCGGCGTTCCTGATGGAGGTCGTCCTCACCTTCGGGCTGGTCAGCGTGATCCTCGGTACGGCATCGGGAGCGCAGAACATCGGCATCATCGGAGCGCTCGGCGTGGGCGGCTACGTAGCCCTGGCCGGACTGTGGGCGAGCCCACTGTCGGGTGCCTCGATGAACCCGATTCGCTCCTTGGCGCCCGACCTCGTCGCCAATGACTTCACGGCCTACTGGGTGTACCTCGCTGGCCCGCTCTTGGGCGCCTGCCTTGCCGTCGTGGCCGCGTACGTGTTGCGCGGGCGTGGTGGAGGTGTCGCGGGATCCCAGGCAGCCCAGGGTGCGCTGTTCACGCAGGCGAAGGATTCTCACAAGGCCTAGGCGCGAGCGCTCCTGGATGGCGTCACGAAGTAGGGCTGATCGGCGCCCTCGACGCGGTTGGATAGGTTCATGAGTACCGCTCGGCAGCAGGCGAGGACGCTCGTTGTCGACGTGATCCTCATGGTGGTTGCGGGCTTCGCCCCGGCCATCCTGATGGGACTCCTCGGCTGGACCAGCGGCGTCAACGTTGCCATCCTTTCCGGCCTGGCAGTGTTCATCGCCTGCATGGGCGGCACCGGCTGGCGCACCGGCCTGGTGATCGTCGTGCCATTCGCGGGGCTCGCGGGCCTTGCCACCTGGGTCACACCGAATCCGTGGCTTGCGGCAGCAGTCCTCGCCGTTGCCGCGTTCTTGCGCGGCTATGCGGCCAGAGCCGGGATGCACGATGCCCTGATGATGACCGTGATCGCATTGGGGTTCATAGTCGCGTCACCGGTTCCATCGGGCACACCGCTGACAGCGCCGCTCTTCGTCGTCCTCGTCGCGCTCGGTGCCGGTTTGTGGGCGACTCTCGTGATGTTCCTCCTGCGCCATCGCCTGCACGTACGCGAGCACACCGGGCTCGACCCCACCCGCGTCTTGGCGTTCAGCCTGGTACTCGCCTTCCTCGTCGGCGTGGCGACGTGGTTCGTGGTTGATCTTGACCTCGGCCATACGGGCGGCTGGATCATCCTCACGATTCTCGTGGTCTTCCAGCCTTGGCTGGGCGCCGGCTTCCGCAAGGCCGCGCATCGTGCCGCCGGCACCATCCTCGGTTTCGTCATCGCCATCCTCGTCGGCGCTGTTGTGCCTCCAGGCGCGCTTCTCTATGTGGTGGGCACCGTGTTCCTCATGGCCGCATTCACGTTCATGCTGCAGGGCCGCCCCTACTGGCTCTATGCCACGGTCCTGACCCCGGCCATTGTGCTTCTGGAGAGTGCCGGCTCCACGGTGACCATCGTCGCTGAAGAGCGCCTGGGTGCGACATTGATCGGGGTGGTGGGGACTGTTCTGGTGATGCTGGCGCTGTCCCCGGTAGCAAAGCTCTTCACGGCCAAGCGCACAGCTGGACCCGCACCTACGACCCTCGTTGACCGGTGAGACGTGCGGGTCTTCGCCCGGGGTGTCGAGCGCACAACTCACCACTCGACAGGAGTACGCCGCGTAGTGTGGTGTTTCAGGACATATTTATCGGATGTCCCGCGTCATGCTTATCGCTTGAGGGACCAGCGTTCGCTGCATGTCGAAGCAGCAGGTCATCGTCGAAGCGGTCCTGGCAGGCAAGTCCCAGCGTGAGGTCGCCCGGCTCTACGGGATCTCCCAGCCCCGGGTCTCCCAGCTCATGGCCGCATGGCGGGCCGGCGGCCCGCAGGCTCTGGAGCCGAAGTCCCGCCGGCCTCATACCAACCCCAACGCCACACCACCACAGGTCGTGGACCGGATCCTGCAGCTGCGCGCGCAACTCATCGCCGACGGCTGCGACGCCGGACCCCACACCATCGCCGGAATCCTCGACGACGAGATGTCCTCGCCTCCCGGCATCACCACGATCTGGCGCATCCTGACCCGCGCCGGAGTGATCACCCCCGAACCACGCAAGCGACCCAAACGCTCCTGGACCCGATTCACCGCCGACCTGCCCAACGAATGCTGGCAAGCCGACTTCACCCACATCGCCCTCGCCGACGGCACCGACACCGAAGTGCTGCTCTTCCTCGACGACCACTCCCGCTACCTGCTCTCCGCCACCGCCCACCACCGCGTCACCGGACGCATCGTCGTAGCCACCTTCCGCGCTGCCTGCACGATCCACGGCACCCCGCAATCCACGTTGACCGACAACGGATTCGTGTTCACCACCCGATTCCGCGGCGGACCAAACGGGTTCGAAGTCCTCCTCGCCAACCTCGGCATCACCCAGAAGAACGGCAGCCCCAACCACCCCCAGACCCAGGGCAAAGTCGAACGACTCAACGCCACCTTGAAGAAGTGGCTCAAGGCCCGCCCACCGGCCGCGACCCTGCAAGCACTCCAAGCACTGCTTGACGAGTTCACCGACCACTACAACCACCGCCGCAAGCACCGCTCGCTCAACAACCGCCGACCCGCCGAGGTCTATGCCGCCCGAGCCAAAGCGACCCCCGAGCACAACGCCGGCGGACACTTCCGAATCCGCGACGACAAAGTCCACGCCTCCGGATCCGTCACCCTGCGCCGCGGCGGACGCATGCACCACATCAAACTCGGCATGGAACACGCCGGCACCCACGTCCGCATGCTCATCCACGACCTGCACGTCACCGTCATCAACCGCGACACCGGCGAAATTCTCCGCGAACTCACCATCAACCCCACCAAAGACAGTCAACCCCGCGGCGTCAAACCCGGACCCCGCCCCGGCCACCGCAAAGGCGGCATGCCCAAGGGATACAAATTCCCGAAAAAATAAGGAAGTCCCGGGACACCCGATAAGGATGTCCCGGGACTTCACAGAGTACGCCGCGTAGGACTTGAACCTACAACCCGCTGATTAAGAGTCAGCTGCTCTGCCAATTGAGCTAGCGGCGCAAGGAGAGAACAGTATCACCGCGCCGTCAGGGCTTGGCTCATGGCCCGGGCAATGGCCCGACCCATGGCGACCTGCCCTGCCGGGTTCGGGTGGAAGGATGCGCTGCCGAATCCGGAGAGTGCGGTGATGCCGAACACCCAAGCCTGGTCGCCTGCGCAGACGCCGTGCCCCTCGGAGGATTCTCCGGAAGCCGCCCACGTTCCGGCGACCGGCTGCCAGCCGGGAAGGGTGAACATCGAGGCGATCACCTGGTTCAGCGACCCGGCATCCATGGGCAGGGGCACCGTGCGTCCGCCTGACGTGACATAGGGGTAGGGGCGAGGTGGCTCCGGCAGCAGGATGGTCGACCTCGCCCACGAGAAGTCCGAGGGGGTCAGCGTCAGGTACTCGCACGGCTGCCCGTTCTGAGCACGCGTGATGTCCGGATACATCGTCGGCAGCACTCGGGCATCGGGCGCGAGCGGCAGGCCGGGCACGACCCTGCCGTCCTTGAGGGTGCAGGTGTCGGAGCCCAGGCAGGATGCGATGCGCGCATAGTCCGCCGGAAGCTGACCGGTGCGGGCCTGCACGCCCGTCTGGACGGTCGCATACTGCTGGAGGACGCCGGCGGGCGGCTTGGCGAGCGGGCAGTTGCCCGACAGGGCGCAGGCCTGCAGCACGGACGTGAACCCGATGTCGTTCCCGCCGACGGTGAGCAGGACGAGATCGGCCGCCTGGCCTTGGATGATGCCCGCGGCCTGCTCGATCTGCGTAGCCGTCTGCGCTGCGGCCGTCTGCACGCCCAGGATCCCGCGGGCGACCGTCGCTCCGGAGCACGTCACGTTCACCAGCGTCACCGACGTCGTCGGTGTCGACTGCTCGAGAGCCAGGGCCGCTAGTGATGGTGCACCCAGCACACTGCGATTGCAGGCATCGTCATCCCAGTAGGGGGAGAAGGGCGGACCTTCCCGCAGCCATGCCTCGACATTGCGGGGGTTGCCCTCACCCGAGGCGTAGGAGTCGCCCATCGCGACAACGAGGATGTTGCGCACGTCTGCTGGTGTCGTCATGCGCGATGTACGCCCCGCGGATCGAACCTCCAGAGTGAGCCGGTACCGACCCTCGGGCAACGTCATCTCCTGCGTGCACGTCCGGCGGGACAGGGGGCGCCATTTCGTCGTGCGGTCCTGCTGTGCTCCCGCGATGCGCCATCGGAAGTCAGACCCGGTGGAGTTGCAGGCGTCGAGCTCGACGGGGAACCCGCGGGGTGACAGGTACCAGGAGAGTGCGCCGTCGATCAGGCGCTCGTGGGGCTGGGCGATGCGATTGCCTGCACCCTTGAAGCGTGCGGCGGGTTGCGTGCTGAGGGCACCGGCAACCGGTACGCCGCCATCTCCGTCGATCTGCCCGTCGGCGTCCTCGTCCTTCGTCTGCGGCACCATCGACCACGTGCCCTTGGCCGTCGGGCTGGGTGCGGCCCAACCCTCGCCCGTCGCGAGGAGCAGGCAGGCGGAGGCGAGCGCTAGTGCGAGCGCGGAGCGCGCAGCAGCGACCCTCATGGCAGCAGCCGCACGGGTGTCTCGTCGAGTTCGATGACGCCCTCGACGGTCTCACACTCGTTGTTCGTGCGGCAGACCTCCGTGAATCCCGTCGGGGGAGGCAGGGCTGCGGGGCCGTCGAGGGACCACGCGATGATCGCCGGCACGCCGTTCTTCGTCACCGCACAGGTAGCGATGCCGTCGGTCTGAGTGCATACGCCGAGCTCACCGCCCACGAGCCACTGCTCGACGACGCGCAGGCCGGTCACGGCCCCGGAGGAGTTGGTCAGCTGCATGCCCAGAAGGTCGTAGGGCTCAGGAGTCCAGATGTACCAGTAGGTGCGTGCGATACCCAGAGCCAGGGAGTCCATGGTGGTCTCGACGACCCAGTCCCGGGCACGTGAACCGACGATGGCCTGCCGCGGGTTCTCCGATCCCGGGCCGGCCAGACCGTAGTTCAGCTCCGTGTCCCACACGGGCAGGTCAGGAGCACCGACAGCCGTGAGCGTGTCGGTCACCTGCGTGATGAAGGCCGCACGCTCGTCGGTCGTGCCCCTGCTCGCCGGGTACAGGTGCGCGGAGAAGGCGTCGATGGGCCAGTCCAGATCGCTGAGTGCCTCCAGGTAGCGCACGAAGAACCGGTCGAAGGCCCCCTCGAGCCGCACGGTCGTGCTTGCCGCGACGACGGTCGCGTCCGGGTCCGCATCCTTGATGATCCGGTACGCGCGATCCGTGAGCTCTGCCATCTGCTTGGGCGTGCCGTCCCAGAACATCGACAGGCTCGCCTCGTTCCAGATCTGGTACGAGGTGATGCGCCCGCGGTAGCGATCGACGACGGCGCTGACGTAGTCATCCCACGCATCGAGATCCTTCGGAGCCGATGCTGCCCCGGGTGCCGGGTAGTCGCCGGCGATGATGCGCTTCGCGTTCCAGGCCGGAGTTGTGCCGAGGACGAGAAGGATGTCGGCAACCCCGTGCTCCTCGGCGTTGGCGACGGCCTCGTCGAGCTGAGCCCAGGCGTATCGACCGGGAGTGGTCTCGATCTGTCCCCACCCGGTTCCGGAGTCCCACAGTCGCAGTGATCCGATGGGCACGTTCGGGTCGGGCCAGGCGCCGTCCTGCACTCCGGCGACGTGCAGCCCGATGATCGATGCGGGAATGGGCGCAGGTGTGACAGTGGGGGTAGCGCTGGGGCTCGGCGAAGGGGGCGGTGTTTCACTCGGTGCCGCTGCAGGGGAGCCCGAGGGCGCGCTCGGTGACGCAGAGGTGGGTGCCTCGCCACCAGAACTGCAGGCGCCCAGCGCGAGTGCCCCCGCCGCAGAGGCAGCG
>CAIZPS010000110.1 GCA_903934925.1 uncultured bacterium
CTTGCCCGTGTCCGAAGGCTGCACCGCGTGGGCAGGGACGATGAGCCCTGCGAATCCGGTGAGACCGATGATCAGGACAGCTGCTGCGCCGAGCCGAATACCCCTCACGAGGAATCCCTTGTTCGAAGAGGACGTACGACCGCCCTCACGTGAGAAGCAGACGAAGCTGACAAGACATCCAAACCGACGTTCACGCTCCCGCGCCGCCACATTCGATCACCCAGGCGTCGGAGTCGACTGAGGCTGTTAAGGCCGATCACGCCGAGGGCACCCCGTGGCGTGGACCCGTGTCGACTCAGCGGAACGGATTCGGGGGCGGTGGTCTACGGCCCGTCATCGAACTGCGAAGGTCACCGCTGCTGAAGTCCATCACGGCTACCGGGTCGTTGCCGCCACTCGCCTCGGCCGCCTCGTCATCCGTAAGCTCACCCTGCTCTGGCGTGACTGCCTCATCTTTGGGGGTTTCACTCATGCCTGACCCTATCCCGTTCAGCGCAGAGCACGTCAAGAGCGTGGCGCCAGGCAGTGTCCCTGCGGCAACGCTCGAGCGCGGCACCGAGCGGCGTGCGGCAATCCCCAGAGCCCCTTACCCTTGTCTTGATGCGGCCAGGCTTCATGGCTTCACTGGGAAATCCGTGTCGAAGCCCAACGCCCATCAGACCCGAGAGGGGTCACGTCGTGAAGAGATCAATCCGTTCTGTCGGTCTCGGCCTTGTAGCCGCAACCATGCTGTTCACCACCGTCGCCTGCAGCAGCGACGAGCCTGAGGCAACGGCTCCATCCGCTGAAGCCACGCCTGCCAGCGACGCCCCTGCTGCTGAAGCCGTGGGCAACCTCGTCGATGTCGCTGTCGCTGATGGCAACTTCACCGTGCTGGCCAAGCTCGTGACCGCCGCCGGGCTCGGCGAGACGCTCTCCGGTCCGGGACCGTTCACCGTGTTCGCTCCGACAGACGCAGCCTTCGAGGCCGCTGCCGCTGAACTGGGCGTTCCCCTGGACGACCTGGTCAACACCGTGCTCGCCGATCCCGCGCTGCTGACCGACATGCTCCTCTACCACGTGGTGGACGGCAATGTGCCTGCCGCTGATGTGGTGGCCCTCAACGGCAAGGACGTCACGACCCTGTCAGGCGAGACCTGGACCGTCATGGTCAATGGTGACGCCGTCAGCATCCAAGATGGCTTCGGTCGGATGGTCAACGTCACCGCTGTCGACGTGCCGGCCTCCAACGGCGTGATCCACGTGCTCGACAACGTGCTCGAGGGCGCGCTGCCGGCATCCGACACCGAGGATCAGGCGTTGGAGCCAGCCGCCTCTAACGCGAGCCCTTACGCCGACTCGTACGACGGAGCAGCGGACAAGACCATCGTTGAGGATCTCGTTGCCGCTGGCAGCTTCACCACGCTGGTCGAACTCGTGACCGCAGCGGGGCTCGCCGAGACTCTCTCCGGTGCTGGTCCGTTCACCGTGTTCGCCCCCACCGACGCAGCCTTCGAGGCGGTGGCGGCCGATCTGGGCGTCAATCTCGACGACCTCATCAACACCCTGATCGCCGATCCCGCGCTGCTGAAGGACGTCCTGCTCTACCACGTGGTGTCCGGCAATGTGCCTGCCGCTGACGTGGTGGGCCTGAACGGCAAGGACGTGGAGACCCTCTCGGGAGAGTCATGGACTGTCGTCGTCGACGGTGACACCGTCACCATCAAGGATGGCTACGGTCGAATCGCCAACGTCGTCGACGTCGACGTGGCTGCCTCCAATGGAGTGATCCACGTTGTCGACAAGGTGCTCGAGGGTGCCGTTCCTGGGGAGTAGTGACGGACCTCGGGATCACTCCCGGTTGAGCCGCACCCGCGCCATATGGTGCGGGTGCGGCTCGCTTTTTGACTAGGCGGTTCGTGGCCTTCCCCAGACCAGCCATGCCCCAGCGGCCAGACCCAGAACGCTCAGCACGGGGATGCCCGACAAGATGATCGTCAAGGCGATGCCGGTGCCGGCGGTGCCTCCGGAATTGCCCGCCCAGTTGGCAGCGGCGATCAGGACGGCGATCCCGGGCAGCCCGCCCACGGCAACGATCCACGCCACGATCGCGCCCTTCACCCGTCCGCGCTGCTGGGAGCGGCCCGCTCCGAGGAGGGCGATGCCGACGACCCAGACGGGGGTCAGGATCACCAGGGCGAAGAACCAGATGAGGAATTCCATCGGCAGCTCCTGCTGCCTGATGAGCGCCCACGCGATCCCCGCGAGCCAGACCACGGCGGGCACGAGGTAGAGCACCACGAGGATCGAGCCGGCGATCACGAGGCCGCGACCCCGAGCGGGGGGCGAGGCGGAAGCGGGGTCAGTGTCGGTCACGGGCCGATCATGGCCTAGGGCGTGCACCGAGGGAAGCGCTCGACGAAACCGATGGCGACGAGACGGCAGACGTCCGATAGCGCTGCCCCTTCGCCGCGGTCCGCGGAATCGAAGGCTCGAACGTTGAGAATCCGACGCCTTCGGGCGGCACGGTGACGGGTGGTCCCAGCCATGCAGGGCCGCAGGGCCGCAGGGCTGTAGTGCCGCTGTGTCATCAAAGGGGGGACAAGGCCTACGGCCGCAACGGGTTTTCCTCACCAATCACGTGCGTATCTTGGGAATTCCCACACCTAGGACGCCATGAAGCCCTCCTCGCATCGGCCCCTCCGCCGCGCGCTGACGATCCCCGGTCTCTGCCTCTCGATGGCAGCGGCCGTCCTCATCGGCGCCCAGCCGGCCCAGGCGGCCCCTGCATGCAGCCCGACCATCACGACGTCCGGGGGCTTCACGAGGGTCGCCTTCAACACGGTCGGTGTCTGTGACTGGACGGTGCCTGCGGGCATCTACGAAGTAGAGGTGCTCATCGTGGGTGGCGGTGGTGGGGGTGGCGGTGGAGCTACCAACAACGCCGGTGGTGGCGGCGGCGGCGGGCAGGTGCGAATCCTGACGAACCAGGCCGTGACCCCCGGGGCGACGCTGTCGAACATCACCGTGGGTGCCGGAGGCACGGCCGGCGCCGTGAGCAGCAGCGGCGGCACCGGCGGCTCCTCCGCGATCACGATCGGGGGCACGACGCTCACCTCGGCCGGCGGCGCTGGCGGTGCTTCGGCCGCCTTCACCTCGGGTGGAGCCCCGGCCGGTGGGGCCAACGGCGGCGGAGTCAACGCCGGTGGTGTTGCGACGACCTACTTCACGAGCTTTCAGAATGGCGGTGGCGGTGGCGGGGCCAGCGCTGCCGGCAGCGGGCGCAATGGTGGCGCCGGCACCACCTGGCAGGGCAGCTCGACGGCATTCGGTTCCGGCGGCGGCGGCGGATCGTTCTACATCACAACAGGCGGCACCACGTCAGCGAACGCACAGGGCCGGGGCGGGTCGGGTGCGGCCAACGGTGGATACCTCGACACGGTGAACGGCCAGCTGTGCGGCTACAGCGGCACCGCGACCTACGGCGGTGGCGGCGGCGGCGCCTGCCGGTCCTACCTGGGCGCGAACTGCATCGGCGGTGCCGGCGGCAGCGGCACGGTGAAACTGCGCTATGCGGTCGCGCAAACCGTGGCGTTCAATGCCAACGGGGGCACCGGCAGCCTCACGAGTCAGCAGTCGAACATCGCCAGAGCATTGACGAGTAATACAACTCAGATCACAAGAAGCGGCTACACGTTCGCCGGCTGGGCCACGACTCCTGGCGGCTCAGTCGCCTACGCCGACGGAGCGACCTACGCCTTCACCTCGAGCACGACGCTGTATGCGGTGTGGGCCGCTATCACTTACGACGCCAACGGCGGCACGGGGTCGATGTCGAACACGACCGGCACCCCGGGTTCGTCCGTCAATCTGTCCGCGAACGGCTTCAGCCCGGTCGGCAGTCCCACGCCGACCTTCCGGGGCTGGGACACCAACCCCAATGCCAGCCCCGCCTCCCCGACCTACACCGCGGGCCAGTCGATCACCATGCCATCCGGAGTCCTGGCCCTCTACGCCATCTGGGATCCGCCGATCATCACGTCCGTCACCTACAACTCCAACAGTGGTGGCGGATCGGAGACGACCCAGACAGGCGCCGTGGGATCGTCCGTGACACTCGCGAGCGGTTCCGGGATGAGCTATCCGGGCTACACCCTCGCATCCTGGAACACCGCAGCGAACGGCACAGGAACGACGTACGCACTGGGGTCGACGATCACCCTGCCCAGTGGCGGACTGGCCCTGTATGCCCAGTGGAACGCGCTGCCGGTGATCACCTACGACGCCAACGGTGGCACCGGATCGGCAACCAGCCAGACCGCTGCCGTCGGTGCGTCGGTGACTCTGAACAGCGGCAGCGGACTGAGCGGTGGAGCGAACACCTTCCTCGGTTGGAGTGCTGATCCCAACGCCACCACCCCGACGTACACCGGCTCGCAGTCCATCGCCATGCCCGCAGGCGGGCTGGCGCTCTACGCGATCTGGAACCCGCCGATCGTGCGGACCGTCCTGTACAACGCCAACGGCGGAACCGGATCCGAGGCATCGCAGTCCGACGTCGTCGACGACCCCGTGACCCTCGCCTCCGGCGGAGGCATGTCGTACTCCGGGCGCACCCTCCTCGGCTGGGACACCAACGCGAGCGCCACGACGCCGACCTACGCCCTCGGCGAGTCCATCACGATGCCCGCGAACGGCCTCGCGCTCTACGCCATCTGGTCCGCGCCCGAGGTTCCGCCCGTCCCGCTGTGGACGCTCACCTACGACGGCAACGGCGGCTCGTGCTCGAAAGCCAGCGACCAGGCGTACGACTCCGTGTGGCTCACCCTGCCGGACTCGTCCGCCTGCACCCGGAGCGGCTACCTGTTCACCGGCTGGAACACCTCGGCCAACGGCAGCGGGCTGGCCTTCACCACCGGCGGCGTCACCCAGATGACCAGCGACAACACGCTGTACGCGCAGTGGCGGAAGATCATGCTTCCGCTCCTGCCGCCCAGTCCCACGCCGACGCCATCGGCCTCGCCGTCGGCGTCACCGTCAGCATCGCCGTCGGCGTCCCCGTCAGCATCGCCGTCGGCGTCCCCGTCAGCATCGCC
>CAIZPS010000111.1 GCA_903934925.1 uncultured bacterium
GTCGTCCCGGGATCGACGGAGCGCGATCAGGGCTACTGGCGCGATGTCGGAACCCTCGACAGCTACCACGATGCACACATGGACTTGGTGTCCGTCCACCCCATCTTCAACCTCTACAACCGGCGATGGCCGATCCTGTCGAACCTGCCGCCGATGCCCCCGGCCAAGTTCGTCGAGGGTGGGAACGCACACGAGTCCATGGTCGGGGCAGGCACCATCGTGTCCGGCGCGCATGTGCGCACTTCGGTGCTGTTCACGGGCGTGGCAGTCGAGGCGGGGGCCTACGTCGAAGGAAGCGTCGTCATGCCGGGGGTGCGCATCGGCCGCAATGCGGTGGTGCGTCGGGCCATCCTCGACAAGAACGTCGAGATTCCCGACGGTGCCCAGATCGGTGTCGACCTCGAGCGTGACCGCGAGCTGTACACCGTCAGCGAGGGCGGCGTCGTGTGTCTCGGCAAGGGCGTCCTCGCCCAGCGCTGACACCTCCGCCAGTGGCCACTGGGCACCGCGAGTGGCCACTGGGCACCGCGAGTGGCCACTGGGCACCGCGAGTGGCCACTGGGCACCGCGAGTGGCCACTCTGGTCTGCCGCTGCTGGCCCGGATGGGGAAGAATCGGCTCCGTCCATACCACCTCGAACGGGAGAGGGTCATGAGCACACCGCGCGCTATGGGACGTCGGGCATTTCTGGGCCTGCTGGGCGGGCTCTCCGCTGCTCTGGTCCTGCCTTCAGGGGTGCAAGCCCAGAGCGCACGACTCTCGGCGTCATGGCCGGATGCGCAAGCCTGGGGCAGTTTGCGCAGGACGCTGGGCAAGCGACTGGTCCGTCCCAAGCAGCCATGGGCAGGTATCGGTCCCGGCCCCATTCCGAGTCGACTGCTCAATCCGTGGTACCTGGAGGAGCAGGCTGGCGCAACACAGTCAACCGGCATGTACCGCGCGTGGACGTCTACGCCCAGTGAGTACGGCATCGCGGCGCGATCAGTCTCAGACATCATCACCGGGGTCAATTTCGCGCGTGAGCATGACGTCCGACTCGTGGTCAAGGGAACCGGTCATGACTACTACGGGCGTTCATCCGGCCCGCGCGAGTCGCTACTGCTGTGGACTCACCACATGCGCGGCATCACCGTGCATGACTCGTTCGTTCCGAAGGGCGCACCCGCGGGAACCAAGACAGTTCAGGCGGTGACGACGACCGCGGGCAATCGATGGTTGGAGGCCTACAAGGCTGCCTCGGCGAAGGGGTTGTACGTCCAGGGTGGCGGGTGCACGAGTGTGGGTGCCTGTGGAGGCTTCGCGCTGGGTGGCGGATTCGGATCCTTCAGCAAGAGGTACGGATCGGGAGCAGCTGGTGTCCTCGAACTCACCGTCGTGATCGCGGACGGCTCGGTGCTCACAGTCAACGAGTACCAGCACGAGGACCTGTTCTGGGCCCTTCGGGGTGGTGGAGGCGGCACTTTCGGGGTGGTGACGTCCATGACGCTGCTTGCTCATCCCGAGCCCTCTGTTTCAGGGTGGATATCCGGACCGATCAAGGCTCGATCCGATGAGGCGTTCCGAGAACTCATCCAGCGCTACGTGGAGTTCTGCGGAGCCACACTCAGTACGCCGACATGGGGCGAAGGAGTCATCCTGAATCCCGACTACGGCACTGCGTCGGCCTTCAACACGGGCCTCAACGTTATGCAGGTAGGCACGACCTTCCTCGACATCGCCACGGAGGAAGCCGCTCAGGCGTGGGATCCTTTCCTAGCTCCACTGCGCGCCAGGCCTGAGGACTTCGACGTGAACGTGACGTTCACCTCGGAACCGTTCTCTGAGCGATGGCGACCCACAGAGCGGGAGGCGATCTTCGACACGCGCCCCGGAGCTCCCAAGGGGTACTTCTGGTGGAAAGGCAATGCATCCGAAGTGGCGGCCTACTGGGGTGCCTATGACGGCAGAGGAGTCCCCATTGGCATGACTCGGGGAGCCAATTCAGCCGTGCTGGCACAGGCGCTCTTCGAGGCATCACGTACCAGCCTGATCCTCTGGCAGACGAACAAGGCGCTCTATGGCGAGCACCCTGAGGCCAAGAAGCGGGACCTGACGACGTCCATCAATCCCGCCGTCTTCGACAACGTCGCCTTCATCACGATCGGCGCCTGGAAGCAAGGACGGTATCCGGGCGTCGCTGGCCATGAGCCGATTTCCGAGGAGTCGCAGGCGCAGTTCGATGGCGTGATGTCTGCCTCGTCCCTCCTGAGGAAGGTGACAGAGGAGGGCGGTTCTTACTCCAACGAGGGCAACTACTTCGAAATGGATTGGCGACGGCAGTTCTGGGGACGCAACTATCCGCGCCTGCTGCGTGTCAAGCGAAGGTACGACCCGTCGAATCTCTTTCGCGTGCACAAGGGTGTAGGCAGTCGCGACTGATAGCGACGAGCAGTCGGATCACTCTGGCCGGCTGCTTCTGGCATCAACTAGCGCGCGCGTGACCTGGGACGGGATGTCATCGGTCCCGCGCAAGTTCTCCTTGCGTACAACAATGACGACCCAGCCGGCTTGGCGCAGGAGACTTCTGCGCCAAGAATCCCGGTCATGCTGCGCATCGTCGTGGAACTCCTCACCGTCGTACTCCACGGCAACCTTTGACGCTGGCCACGCCATGTCAAGACGAAAGTCGTACTCGCCAATGCGCACGCGAAAGTTGCACACGGGCTGGGGAAGGCCTGTCGAGATGAGGTAGGCGCGCAGCCAGGACTCCCCGGGAGACTCGGACTGCGGATCGAGAATTCCGAGTGCCTGACGGGCGGGCCGAACACCGCGCCTACCCCGTCCCCACGACACGATCTGTTGGAGGTCGCGCTCCTCTGTGAGGTGATGACGCAGGATGGCGTCTCCCATGGCGACGAGATCACGCCACGTGATCAGGGCTGCGCAGTCGAGCCAGGTGCGCGCCGGGTTGGTCAGCAGGATTCCGTTCAGCATCGTCAGGTGAGATGCAGGAAGCTCCAGGCGGCGCCCACGTATTCCTGCTGCGCGGTGCCGGGACCCGCCGCGCTCCGTGGCCAGGGCACACGCCTGCGCGTCGACGTCGAGCCCGAATCCGCTGGGCAGCACCATGGACCAGAGATGGGCGGCGGTGAGGTCGCACGCCACCGCCAGTCGCTGTGAAACAGCGGCCTCGCTCGCTACGCGAGTGCTGTGGGTGACTGAGACGATCCCTGGGAGGCGCATACCGCGGCCGGGTGTCGTCCACCCGGGATCGCTCACAGGTATTCGACCAAGAGCAGTGCCGCGTCGGGTCGAGACGAGATGGTCCACGCAAGAATCGCACCCGTTTGGGCGGCGCAGCGCCAAATCAGTATGCGCTCCTGTGGATGAGAACCATGCTTGTGGACGCAGTGGCCACTCGCGGTGCCCAGTGGCCACTCGCGGTGCAGTTCAGTGGGAGCGGAGCTCGTGCCGCTCGATCTCCACGACTCGGGCCTCCCCCTCGGGGTCGATCGCGCGGTGGAAGACGATGAATGCCCCGGGTGCCAGTCGCGGGTCGAGCTCGGACTCCCAGCGCTCGCTTCCGGGTTCAACTCCCAGAGCCTGCGCCGCAGCGTTCACGATGGTCGCGAGCACAGGGCGATGCGAGCACAGCACCATCGGCCGGGGGTCCTGTGCCAGGAACGCCACTCGGCGATCGGCGACCTCGGGATCCTCCCGGTGGGCCTCCTCGGTGATCGAATCCTCGTGCACCACTCCCATGCCCAGACTCTTGGCGAACTTGTTGACTGTCTGGTGACACCTTCGCGAGGGGCTCGACCTGATGTCGTCAATCCCGTAGGCATCGAGGATCGGGACGAGGTCCTTGGCCTGAGAGCGACCCTTTCCGCTGAGGGGACGCTCCGCATCATCCTTGCCGTCGAACTGCGCGCGCTTGAGCGCCTGCGTGTGGCGAAGCAGGATGAAGGGCGTCGTGTCGGGCAGTTGCGCAGCGTGCGCGACGAGATCGACCTCTGACGGGTAGGTCAGGCGATCTGCCGCCTCCGTGACCGGCAGCCAGAGGACCTCATCGACTTCGTCATCGGGGGCGAAGCCGTTCTCCTCGCGCACGCGAGCCCGCCAGTAGTGCACGATCTTGGGTCGGCCTCCGACACTGTAGGACTGCAAAGGGAGGGGGGACTGCAGCAGCGGCCAGAAGCCGGTCTCCTCGTCGCATTCGCGCATCGCGGCGTAGAGGACGTGCTCACCGTCCTCCACCTTGCCCTTGGGCAGCGACCAATCGCGGCGACCGGGCCGATGCACGAGGGCGAACTCCTCACCCGAGGGGCCCTCGCGCAGCAGGACGACTCCGGCCGCGCGGATCAGGTTGTTGGTGGCCATGTCATGCGATTCCGGCCACCTTGGCCCGCTGGCGGGCCTTGGGCCATATCTCCCTGAAGTGGCGCCGATCGGTGAGCTCGACCGCGGACTCGACCTCGTGAAGCAGACCCAGCGCCATACCCGTCATGCCATCTGTCTCGGACATGGCCGCGATCTCGCGAAGAAGAGTCTGGGCTACGTGCGCGTCCTGGTGGTCGCCGAGCACCTCCGTCACCTCGGCGAGGCAGTCCGCCAGGCGGTGCATCGGCCTGCCGAGAATGTCCTCGACGGCCTCGGCCGCATATCGCACTCGCTTGGCCTTGATTCGCGCCTCGTGCCATGGCGCGCTCGGGCCATCCATCTCCAGACCTGTGACGGAGGCGCGCAGTCGCTTCCATGCGCGGGCCACGAGCCCGGGCAGTACCTCGCCGCACGGGACGAATGCGGCGTCCGTCACGGGAGGGTTCACGGCGAGGTCCATGAGGTCGTCGACGAGCTGCTGATGCCGATCGCTCCGTAGGGCAGCCAGGGCACTTGAGCGGGCTGCCGCCATTCGAGTCCGCAGCAGGGGGTCGATGATGTCGCGACACCGCTGCGCGTCACTCGAATCGACCAGTGCGTCGGCATGCGTGTCGAGGCGCTCCATCAGTACCTCGGTGTCGCGAATGGCCCCGAGCTCGCTGGCCATCCAGCGAAGTTCGTCCTTCAGCTCCTGACACGCGGATGCATCCATGAGCGGAGCGAACGTGGTGAGCGCGCTGCGAAGCCGTCGTGCCGCCACGCGCATCTGGTGGACGGAGTCAGGCAGGTCTCTGCGCACGGAGACGTCAGCCATGAGCAGGTGGCGAACGTGCTGAGACAAGACGGCCTTGATGGCATCGACGGCGAGCCCGTCGCGCGAGGGAAACGGATGCTGGGGAACGTCCGGGGGCTGGGCCGTTCCAGGGCCGAGAGCGCTGGCCGCCTTGCTGACCGAACTCGGTTCGGCACCGGTGGTCAGCAACAGGCTGCAGACCTGGTCCATCAGCTCGTCTGCTCCGTGATCTTCCCGGGACAGCAACTCGACCTCTACCTCGCGAAACACGGAGACAACCTGGCCACCGTGCCTGACGGTGACAGTGTCGTCGACGATCTCGAGGAGGTCTCGTCCTGACGCGCCCCGGAGGACTACTGGGGTTCGAACGGTGGCGAGTGAGATCACCGGCTTGAGCGGCAGTTCGTGGAGCAGCGGGGCGACGACGGACACGAGGGATCCCGGTACAGACCCGATCGCACCGTCCGTCAGGGGCACGTGCATCTCGTCCCGGGTGCTCCCGTCCGCGCCGGCGACGGGCAGCTTCATGTGCCAACCCTCATCTGGGCCGCCTTCACGTCTGCGCAGGGTGATACCCCAGCGAAAGAGCGTCAGCTCATCGGTGTCGTGGTAGACGGCGGCCATGTCGAACGGCTCAACAGCACGTGTGGTGACACCGGGTGCTGCGCCGGAGAAGTCAGGCAGGACGAAGAGAGCGTGGACGCGGAACTTGCGCTCGACCTCCCGATGGGTCACCGGGGCCGTCACGGGGCGAAGCCGCCCTTGCGCTTGATGTCGATCAGCGTCTCCTGGTAGTCGCGAAGATGGCGCCCCTGCTCGTCGTACAGTCGGCGCACCCACTCCCCGTCGGGTAGCAGGTCCCACGCGGATGTCTCGGGATCGAAGGCCATATCGAACAGGGAGTCCAGATCAGCGATCTGCTCGGGATCGGAGAGGCTGATGAGCGTCTCGACGCGGCGGTCGAGATTGCGATGCATGAGATCGGCCGATCCGATCCACGTCTCGGTGTTGCCGCCGTTCGTGAAGGAGTAGACGCGAGAGTGCTCTAGGAAGCGCCCGAGGATGCTGATCACCCGGATGTTGTCGCTGAGGCCCGGCACCCCGGCGCGAACAGCACAGATGCCGCGCACCCAAATCTGGATGGGCACACCTGCCTGCGAAGCGCGATACAGGGCATCGATGATGCCCTCGTCGACGATCGAGTTGCACTTGAACCGAATTCCTGAAGGGAGCCCTTCGCGCGCGTGCTTGATCTCCCGGTCGATCCGCTCGATCAGGCCGATCCGAACCGAGTGCGGTGCAACGAGGAAGCGGCGGTACTCGGTATTCATCGAGTACCCGGAGAGCACGTTGAAGATGTTCGAGACGTCCTCGCCCACAGCGGGATCGCACGTGAGGAGGCCGAGATCCTCGTAGAGCCGAGCAGTCTTCGGGTGGTAGTTGCCGGTGCCGATGTGGCAGTAGCGGCGAAGCTGGTCACCGTCATCGCGAACGACCATTGACAGCTTGGAGTGAGTCTTCAGCCCGACCAGGCCGTAGACGACGTGCACGCCCGCCTCCTCGAGCTTGCGGGCCCACTCGATGTTGTTCTGCTCGTCGAAGCGGGCCTTGATCTCGACGAGGGCGAGAACCTGCTTCCCGGACTCAGCTGCCTTGATCAGGGCGTCGACGATGGGTGAGTCACCGGATGTGCGGTAGAGCGTCTGCTTTATGGCGAGCACATGCGGATCGCGCGCGGCCTGCTCCATGAAGAGTTGAACGCTGGTGGAGAAAGAGTCGTAGGGATGATGGACGAGGACATCGCGCTCGCGCACAACGGAGAGGATGTCGGGCTCATGTGCGCTCTCGACCTCCGTGAGCTGGCGGGAGGTCTTGGGAACAAACCTGCGCTGCTTGAGCTGGTCACGGTCAAGCCCGACGATGGTCCACAGGCCGGTGAGGTCGAGTGGGCCGGGAAGCCGGAAGACCTCCTGCTCGCTCACGTCGAGCTCCTCGACGAGCAGCTCCAGCACGTGGGGATCGATGGACTCCTCGACCTCCAGGCGAACCGGTGGGCCGAAGCGACGACGCATGAGTTCGCGCTCGAGGGCCAGCAGGAGGTTCTCGGCGTCGTCCTCCTCGACCTCCACATCCTCGTTGCGGGTGACCCGGAAGGTGTGGGTCTGCTGGATCTCCATGCCCGGGAACAGCACGTCGAGGTGTGCGGCGATGACGTCCTCCAAGGGCACGAAACGCGCCGGAGCCACTTCGACAAAACGTGGGAGGAGCGGTGGCACCTTCACGCGGGCGAAGAGCTCGTTGCCGGTCGTCGGATTGCGCACGACGACGGCAAGGTTGAGGGACAGGCCGCTGATGTACGGGAATGGGTGCGAGGGATCCACGGCGAGGGGCGTCAGAACCGGAAAGACCTTCGTGGTGAAGAAGACCTGTGTCTCGGACTTCTCTGCAGGAGTGAGCTCTTCCCAGCGCAGCAGTTGGATGCCCTCGCGCTCCAGCTCGGGCCTGATGACTCTGTGGAACAGGAGGGCCTGTTCGCGCTGCAGTTCGTAGGCGCGCTCCCAGATGTTCTCGAGGACCTCGCGAGGGGTGAACCCACTGGCTGAGCGGACGGCGATGCCTGTGGCGATGCGACGCTTGAGGCCGGCGACCCGGACCATGAAGAACTCGTCGAGGTTGCTGGCGAAGATGGCCAGGAACTTGGTGCGGTCGAGGACAGGCAGGTCCTCATCCTCGGAGAGCTCGAGGACACGTTGGTTGAAGGCCAGCCAGGAGAGCTCCCGGTCGAGGAACCGATCCGGGGGGTAGTGGGCGGCCGACGTGCTGGCTGGCCCTGGCTGCGTCTGAGTCATCTCGGGATCGTCCCACAGCCAGGTGAACGACGTTCAGCCGTCCGGTGGACTTCAGGCTCGTTCGGGGCTGCTGCGCCGGTAGAGCACGTCGGTGTCCCATCGGGCGAATCCGAGACCCTCGTACAGGGCGATGGCGGGGGTGTTGCTTGCATCCACGTAGAGCATGACTTGATCGAGGTCGAGGGACCGCAGGTGGTGCAGGCCGGCGAGGGTCAGGGCCCTGCCGAGCCCGCTGCCCCGCTCGGCAGGGTCAACCGCGACCACGTAGACCTCCCCCATGGGGGCGTGATGGTGGCCGGCAGTGTGGTGGCCGGCGCCGTGCACCTTGGTCCAGTGGAATCCGGCCAGTCGGTCGCCGCGCCAGGCCATCAGGAACCCCTCGGAGGAGAACCACGGCTCACGGATGCGGCGCTGGAGGTCGTCCAGGCCCCAGCGGCCCTGATCGGGCAGATGGGTGAATGCCTGAGCGTTCAGCGTGAGCCAGGCTGCCTCGTCGATGCCGACACGAAACGGCTGCACGTGGATGCCGTCCGGGATGATGGCGCGAGGCAGTGGGGCATAGAGGGAGCGGCGCATCTGCCACAGCACGCGGCTGCGATGGAAGCCCATGTGCTCGGCAAGGGGGAGCGATCCGGTCTGCTCACCGTGGGACCACAGGCGCAGACGGCCGTCGGGTGACAGGTCGAGGAGCAACTCGATCAGCCGGCGACCGATGCCACGCCGCCGGTGCTGCGGATCAACCGTGAGCTCGGCGCTTGCTCCTTCCACTTCGTCGGTCGTGTCGATGTGCGCGTAGGCCAAGAGTTCGCCGGACGATGAGTGGGCGAGCAGGTGCTGGCCGGGTTCCTCGCCGCCCTCCCTCAGGTGCAGCCATACATGCTCCGAAAGCGGCCGGAGGCCGTCGAACTCCGTGACTCGCTCGACGAGTTGTGCGACGGCTTCGACCATGGCGTCGTCGAGTTGCCAGACGGTGGAGTAGGTGGGGTCGCTGGACATGAATCGCGTCCTCAGGCATGCACGTCGGTGGACCTGGTCTCGTCGACCGAGCCCTCGGTGCCCGCGGGCACGAAGCGGTAGCCCACGTTGCGCACCGTGCCGATGAGGCTCTCGTGCTCCGGGCCGAGCTTGGCTCGCAGGCGGCGGACATGCACGTCGACGGTTCGCGTTCCACCGAAGTAGTCGTAGCCCCATACCTCCTGAAGGAGCACGGCGCGGGTGAAGACGCGGCCGGGATGCTGTGCGAGGTACTTCAGGAGCTCGAACTCCTTGAACGTCAGGTCCAGGGCTCGTCCGCGCAGTCGTGCGGTGTAGGTCGCCTCGTCGATGTGGAGGTCTCCGTTGCGGATCTCCTCCGGGAGTTCAGTGACGGGATCGGCGCCTTGGTTCACGCGGGTGGTGGCCAGCCGCAGGCGGGCCTCCACCTCGGCGGGAGAACTGGTGTCGAGGAGGACGTCGTCCATGCCCCAGTCCCATTGGAGCGCGGCGAGGCCGCCCTCGGTGGTGACGAGCAGTAGAGGGACGTCGAGCCCGGTCTGACGCAGAAGTCGGCACAGGCCGCGGATGGCTGGAAGGTCGCGTCGTCCGTCGACGAGGAGGGCGTCGCACGAGGGGGCGTGGAGGAGGGCGGTGGCCTCGGCCGGCATGGTGTGGACGTGGTGGGCCAGCAGACCCAGGGCGGGTAGCACCTCCGAGGAGGGCTCCATGGCCCGCGTGAGGAGGATCAGTCGCACGATCTCTCCCTCCGCCGACGGGCCCCCACCCAGTGGGACCGGCACCGCGGGCACTCGCCGCGTATGGGCCCCTAGGCTACGGCACCCAGCCGTTGTGGGGAGAATGGGCGCGTGCTGGCCAGTCAGGAGAGGACGCTGACCGCGGCTGACGGCACCGCGATCAGTGCGGTGCACTTCCCCTCGCCCTCGCCCTCGGGCACGGGCACGGGCGACGCCGCTTCCTCGTCGCGAGAGAGTCTCGCCTTCGTCGTGGTGCACGGGTTCACCGGCAACTGGCGCCAGGACCGGGTGCAGAAGGTGATCGACCGCCTGGTCCGCTGGGGCGGCGTCATCGCCCTGGATTTGCGAGGACACGGAAAGTCCGGTGGTGCGACCACGGTCGGTGATGCTGAAGTCTTGGACGTTGCTGCGGCGGTCGTCTGGGCGCGTGAGCTGGGCTATGTGCGCGTGGTGTCGGTCGGCTTCTCCCTCGGTGGGGCAGTCGTCCTGCGTGAGGCGGCCCTGAATGCCGCGACACCCGCGGCCGTCGACGCCGTCGTCAGTGTCAGTGCTCCTGCCTTCTGGTTTTACAGAGGCACGCGGATCATGCGCATCGCGCACTGGATGGTCGAGACGCCCACCGGGCGCGCGCTCATGCGCCTGCGTCGCACGCGCATCAGTAATCGTGCCTGGCCGGAGCCGCATCCTGTCTCGCCGGTGGAGGCTGCGGCGCTGCTTACCGGAATCCCACTGCTCGTGGTGCACGGCGACGCCGATCACTACTTCCCGCTCGAGCACCCCCAGGCCATCCTGGAGGCGGCGCGAACAGCGACGCCGCGTGCCGACTTGTGGATCGAGAAGGGCGTCGGTCACGCTGAGTCAGCGATTCCTGTGCCGGTGGTCGACCGGATAGGGGCATGGGCAGTCGAGGCGTGCAATGCGGAAACATCGTCTCCCGAGGAACAGAGGATCGGTCCGTGAACAGCATCTGGGTGGTTGTGGGCGTCCTCGCTCTGGCGACGGCGTTCGGGCTGTGGTTCCGCCGGGTCAACGGCCGGGTGAGGGATTCGGGCGCGATGGTGCCTATGGCAGGCCCGGATGATCCGCCAGCAGCGATCCAGTCGTCGAGTCCGCAGACCCTGGCGCTGGCTGAGGCACTGACGGGACGCCTCGGTGAGCGCGCGACGATCGTGCAGTTCTCCAGCGCCTTCTGCCAGCCCTGCCGCGCCACGCGACGTATCGTCGAGGAGGCGTGCGTGATCATCCCCGGGGTCTCGCATGTGGAGATCGACGCAGAGGAGAACCTCGAACTGGTCCGCGCCCTCGACATCCGGCGAACGCCGACGGTGCTGTTCCTCGACCGCACCGGTGCCGTACGCAAGCAGGCCAGCGGACAGCCACGCAAGGCGGATGTCATCGCAGCCCTCGGAGAGATCCTTCCCGGAGGAACTCCGGACTTTGAGATCTGACGAGGCCGGTCACCCTGCAAAGCCCTTGCACCTGGGCACAGCGTGCTCTTGCCGTCCCCGGGTCTCAGCGGACGTGCGCGCCTGCCTACGGTCGTCTCCATGACTGCAGACGCCCCCGCTCCCTCCCGCCCCGTCATCGATCCTCGAGGCCCGCGGTTCGGGGCCGCCATCACCACGGTGGTTCTCGCGGTTGCCCTCCTGCTGTCCGGCACCGTGGTCGGCACCGTGCTGGTGGCCTGGCAGGCGATCGCGTTCGGCCTCGGCGCACTGGTAGGTCTTCAGGCCCAGCCATACGGCATCGTGTTTAGGCGCCTGGTGCGCCCCCGCCTGTCGCCGCCCCGCGAGATGGAGGACGCGGCACCTCCCCGCTTCGCGCAGGTCGTCGGGCTCATCTTCATGGTCGTCGCCCTGATCGCCCTTGTCGCCGGCCTGGGAATCGTCGCCACGATCGCGGTCGCTCTGGCTCTGGCGGCCGCCTTCCTGAATGCGGCGTTCAATTTCTGCCTCGGCTGTGAGATGTACCTGGTGTGGGCGCGACTGCGACACAGCTGAGCGCCGGATAGGGTGCAGCCATGGTTGAGGTCTTCTATACCGGGCTGCTGATCGCCGCCATGGCCGCTGCCGGCTGGTTCGCCTTCTATGTGGTCTACAAGCTGTTCAAGGGCCAGGGATAGGTGCTCGCTCCGGACGGTTCGGGAGTAGAGGTTCCTGAGGACCTGCGTCCGCTCTCGTGGCTGATCGGTCGTTGGGTGGGCGTGGGCCTCGGCCAGTTCCCGACGATCGAGGACTTCCGATTCGGCCAGGAGGTCGTGTTCTCCACTGATGGCCGACCATTCCTGTCCTATCTCTCGCGCACGTGGCTGATCGATGAGGCGGGTGAGCGGGTGCGCCCGCTCGGCACGGAGGCAGGGTTCTGGCGTCCACGCCCGAACAACGGCATCGAGGTGACCCTCGCGCATCCCACGGGCTTTGCCGAGACCTGGGCGGGCAGCCTTCACGTGACAGCCATGGAGAACGCTGTGATAACCGGGGCACGAGCCACGCTCCGCGTTGATCACGTCGTCCGCACCGCGAGCGCGAAGGACTACTCGGACGGCGAGCGGCTCTACGGGCTCGTCGACGGCAAACTGCTCTGGACGTTTGACATGCAGGCGGTCGGCGAGGGCCTGACCAACCACCTTTCTGCCACCCTTACCAACGCCAGCGCGATGGAGGTGACGTGATGTCGGAAGACTGGGAGGTGCGTCTGCGGGAGCATGGCTACCGCATCACACCGCAGCGGCAGCTCGTGCTCGAGGCCGTCGAAGGCTTGCGCCATGGCACTCCCGAGGAGATCCTCATCGAGGTGCAGCGAACGGCTAGCGGAGTCAACCTCTCGACCATCTACCGGACCCTCGAGGTCCTTGAGGACGTCGGGTTGGTCACTCACGCGCATATTGGTCATGGGGCTCCGACCTACCACGCCGTGGATGAGCACATCCACATCCATCTCGTGTGCGATCGGTGCCGCAAGGTCCTGAGCATCCCCGCATCGGTGGCCGAAGGATTCGTGAACTCGCTGGAAAAGGACTTCGGATTCCACACGGACATCTCTCACGTGTCCGTTCATGGTCGATGCGACGACTGCGCCGGCCTCGCTCCCTTGCCGGGGCCGGACGACGCGCTGTGACCGGGGGCTCCGTTCCCCCTCCACCAGAGGCGGTGGATCAGGGAGTTCCCTGGCACTTCGGAG
Organism: uncultured bacterium; assembly: GCA_903934925.1. Taxonomy (GTDB): domain Bacteria; phylum Actinomycetota; class Actinomycetes; order S36-B12; family S36-B12; genus UBA10649. Next base: position 12,912 of record CAIZPS010000111.1, read on the forward strand.
ATCCGCTCCGGGAGCAACGCCACCTTGCCGCTGCCTCCGCGGCCGTCGACCTCTCGAATCGCGGGGTCGTGACGGTCACGGGACCAGATCGGCTGTCCTGGCTGCACAGTCTCACGACGCAGCATCTGGATGCCCTCCGGCCTGGAAGCAGTTCTCTCGCATTGATCTTGAGCCCGCATGGTCACGTCGAGCACGAGCTGCATCTGGTCGATGATGGGGAGACAACGTGGATCATCACCCCCCCGGAGTCCTCCTCCCGTCTCGTCGCCTACCTGCAGTCGATGCAGTTCATGCTGCGAGTTGCGGTGGTCGATCGCTCCGCAGAGTTCGCTGTCGTCTGGGAGCCGGTCCGATCGGTGGACCCTGACGTCCCGACATGGCTGATTCCCGAAGACTTCGCGGGCGAGGGTCGTGTCGAGGCTGGATCTGATCGGGGTGGTGACGCGACGCGCTATGTGCCCGAACGACCCGACGTACTGATCGGCCGCGAGGTGATCGTGCCCCGTGCTGACCTGCCGTCACGTCTCGCGGCGTGGCCTGAGCGCGCGGGTACCTGGGCGCTCGAGGCGCTGCGGGTCTCGGCGGCGGTTCCGAGAATCGAGTGCGAGACGGACCATCGCACGCTCCCGCATGAGGTCGGCTGGATCGGACCGGGGGTCCACCTGGCCAAGGGCTGCTATCGCGGCCAGGAGGCCGTTGCTCGCGTGCACAACCTCGGCCATCCGCCGAGAAGGCTTGTTCTCCTGCATCTCGACGGATCAGAGGAGGCGCTGCCGGCGCACGGCGACGTCGTCCGTATCGAGGGCAAGGACGTCGGCTGGATCGCCACGGCTGCTTGGCACTACGAGGAGGGCCCCGTCGCCACCGCTGTGGTGAAGAGGTCCGCACCTGTGGACGCGCCGGTGGAGGTGATCACCGCGATGGGGACGCTGCCCGCCTCACAGGTGCCTGTCGTGGTCGGCTGATCACCCGTCTGGGTTCGCATTCTTCATACGTCGAGCAGGATGGTCATCGGACCGTCGTTGACGAAGTGCACTTGCATGTCTGCCCCGAATCGGCCAGTGGCCACGACGGCACCGCGCTCCCGCAGGCGCTGGGAGACGGCATCGACGAGGGGCTCCGCGATAGGGCCCGGTGCTGCGGCGTCCCACGTGGGACGCCGGCCCTGGCGGGTGTCGGCGTACAGGGTGAACTGACTGATGACGAGCACGGGCAGGCCGAGGTCGGCCGCGGATACCTCGCGAGCGGCTTCCTCTCCGTGTGCATGGGCGGCGTGCTCAGGGCCGAAGATGCGAAGGTCGTAGGCCTTGTCGGCGAGCTTGCACGCGGTGGTTGCGTCATCGTCGTGGGTCACACCAACGAGCATGACGAGGCCGGGCCCCTCGAAGGATCCGACCACGGCACCGTCAACCTCTACGGATGCTCCGCGCGCACGCTGGATGACGGCTCTCACGATGTCCTCCTTGTGACCGGCCTTCGTGGCATCATGCCGTGGTGACTCGACCGCCTGCCGCGGTGCTGGCAACCTACAGCCGCAGTGGGTTCGTCGAGGGCGAGCATCGTGGGCACGCCGTGGTGGTCGATGCCTCCGGCGCGGTCATGCAGTCCTGGGGGGATCCGAATCGGAGCATCATGGCGCGCTCTTCCGCGAAGCCCATCCAGGCGACGGCGATGGTTCGCTCCGGGCTGGAGCTGCCGGAGGAGTTTCTCGCCCTTGCAGCGTCCTCGCACAGCGGCGAGGGCCGCCACCTGAGCGGTGTGGTGCGGATCCTGGAGTCCGCGGGACTGACGAGTGCAGCACTGCAGACTCCGGCGGACTACCCGCTCGATCCGTGGGCCCGTGACGCATGGGTCCAGTCCGGCCGTCGCCCTGCGCCCATCGCGATGAACTGCTCGGGCAAGCACGCCGCGATGCTCGCCACCTGCGTCGTGAACGGATGGTCGATCGAGAACTATCGCGATCCGGATCATCCGCTTCAGCGTGCCATCCTCGACGACGTCCGGCGCCTCACTGGGAATGAGGTGACCAAGATGGGTGTGGACGGATGCGGCGCACCCGTCCACGTCATGACCGTGACCGGACTCGCCCGGTCGTTGGCGGTCGCGATCACGTCGGAGCCCGGATCCGCGGAGCGGCGGGTAGTGGATGCGATGCGCAAGCATCCGGAGATGGTTGGCGGCACACGGCGCGACGTCACTGCGTTCATGCGCGCCGTGCCCGGTCTCGTCGTGAAGGATGGGGCGGAAGGGGTGTACGTCGCCGCACTGCCGGACGGTCGCGCGACCGCCATCAAGGTGGATGACGGATCTGCGCGTGGGCGACAGGTTGCCTTGGCGTCGATTCTGCAGGCACTGTCGCCCGAGGGAGCCGACATGGTCGCCCTGGCCGGTCTTGCGCACCTGGCGATGATGGGTGGGGGACGGCCGGTCGGCGAGGTTGTCTCGCCCCTGCATCTGCCATGAGTGCTCAGCCGCCGTCCCGCCTCCACCGGGTCCTGGGTGTGCGTGCGGCGACCGTCGTCGGGCTCAGCGCCATGCTCGGCACCGGGATCTTCGCGGTCTGGACGCCAGCGCTGGATCTGGCGGGCAGTGTGGTTCTTGTCTCTCTGTTCATCGCTGCTGTGGTCGCCGCCCTGAATGCCGTGTCGACGGCGCGTCTGGCTCGGGTCCATCCGGAGTCGGGGGGCGCCTACGCCTACGGCAGGCTGCGGCTGAATCGGTTCGCTGGCGTCACCGCTGGTGTCGCATTCCTGATCGGCAAGTCCGCAAGCGCATCCGCGGCCGCACTGACGATCGGCGTCTACCTGTGGCCTGGTGCAGAGCGCTGGGTGGCCTTGGCGGCCATCGCTGGGGCGCTGCTGGTAGACCTGCGCGGAATCGTCCGGTCGACTCGTGTCAGCGCGCTGCTCATCGTGGCCCTCATCGTCATCGTCGTATCGACGTTGGGCTGGGGCGCTGCGAGCCTGCCGGACATGCCGACTGCGAACTTGCCGGCGGATTCGCCAGTTGCCGTGGTTGCTGCCGCCGCGATCATCTTCGTGGCATTCGCGGGCTATGCGCGGATCACGGTGCTGGGGGAGGAGGTGAAGGATCCAGCGCGGACCATTCCGCTCGCAATGATCTGCTCATTCGGCGTTGTCCTCGCCCTTTACGTCGCTGCGGGTTGGGTGACGATGTCTGCGGCTGAGCGCGGTGTGATTCTCGGGCCGGCGCCGATCGAGTCGATCGCCGAGCTGACGGGTTCGAGCGTGCTGCGGGGGGCGGTGGTGGCAGGCGCCGTGCTCGGTGCCGGCGCCGTGCTGATCAATCTCATCTCCGGAATGGGACGCACGCTGTTCGCCATGGCGTCGGCCGGTGACGCTCCGCGGGCCTTGGGCGGTCTGTCGCGCCAGCGCGTTCCGCATCGTGCCGCGATCACGGTGGCCGTGGCGGCCGGCGTCATGGTGATCCCCGGGCGCCTGTCCTGGGCTCTCGCCCTGTCCGGCGCGAGCATCCTCGTGTACTACTCCGTCGCGCACGTCGCATCGTTCACCCTCCCTGGACCGTGGGTGCTCCGGCGCCTGGTGCCGATCGTGGGCCTGGCGCTGGCGTGGGTGGTCATCGCCGCACTCCTCCTCACCCTCCTGACCTCCGTTTCTCCCGCTTAGCGGGACAACCGGGGGCCTAGCGCCCGGAAAGTCGGATTCCCGCCCCACCTGTCCCGCTAAGCGGGAGAAACGGGAGCGAGGAGGGCGCTAGCGGGAGTTAGCGCGCGCGTTTGCAACTGCAAGCATGTGGGCGCATACTGGCGGCATGGCACGCATCAGCGAGATCGGCGACTACATCCGCGATCAGCGGGACCAGGCGCAGATGTCACTGCGGCAACTGGCGCAGGCGGCCGGGGTCTCCAACCCCTACCTGAGTCAGGTCGAGCGGGGTCTTCGGCGGCCAAGCGCGGAGATCCTCGGTCGAATCGCCCAGGGCCTGCGCATCTCCGCCGAGACCCTGTACGTGCAGGCCGGCATCCTCGACGACCGTGCAGGAGACGAAGCCGTCACCACCGCGATCGCTGCGGATGCCTCGCTCACCGAACGGCAGCGGGCCACGCTGCTCCAGATCTACGCGGCATTCCAGGCCGAGAACGCCGCGCGCACCACCCCGGACCCTGCCACCAGGGACGAAGCCGGGGCCGACGGCACCACCGATATGTGAGGAATCCACGATGACCACCGAGCACCCGACCACACACGCGACGGCTCGCGTGAAGAAGTCGACCGCGAAGGCCGCGACCACCGCGAAGAAGTCGACCGCGAAGGCCGCGACCACCGCAACCACGACGACCAAGAAGGCAGCCACTGCGGCGAAGACATCATCCGCGAACTTCGTCCTGCCGAAGTTCGACCTGCCCAAGGTCGACTTGCCGAAGTTCGATTTGCCCAAGGTCGACTTGCCGAAGTTCGACTTGCCGAAGTTCGACTTGCCGAAGTTCGATCTGCCGAAGTTCGACCTGCCCACCCTCCCCGACGTTCCCGCGTGGGTCAGTGATGCGCGTGCCCGCGCCCACGGACGTGCCGTCTCGGCAAAGGACACGGTGTCTCATACCGTCACCCTGATCCGCGAAGCCGTAGGAGTCTGATCGTCCCGAGAGGCGATAGGAGGGGTCGCGCACGGGCCACGCCCGTCGCGGCCCCTCTGCCGTTTCGTGGCCGGTGAGTTACCGTGGAGGTGTGTTCGACACCATTCAGGACTTTCTCGTCATCGGCCTGTGGGTCGTGCTGCTGGGGATCAAGGCATTCGCCTTCATCGACTGCATTCGCCGACCCAAGGAGGCCTTCCCGGCTATCGGCCGCAAGAGCAAGGTCCTGTGGCTCGCGCTCACGGGAGCTGCGGCCGTGACGGGCCTGCTGTACTCCTACGTCTCCCCGCTCGGACTCATCGGCCTCGCCGGTGCGGTGATCGCGTTGGTCTACCTCTTCGATGTGCGTCCGCGGATCGTGGAGATCACCGGGCGGCGCTGACGATCATCGGGCTTCAGCCCGTGAGATCCGACGTCAGTCGAGGGCGATGCGGATCCGGCGAAATCCCTTGCCCTTGTTCTCAACCTTGAGCACGCGCATCGCGCCGATCTGCCGGGTGGATGCCACATGCGTGCCGCCGTCAGCCTGCACGTCAAGGCCCTTGATGTCGACGATGCGGACAATCTCAATGTCGGGCGGAAGCAAGTTCGTCGCTGTGCGGATCACATCGGGGATGGCGAAGGCCTCATGGCGCGCCAATTCATAGGCCTCGATTGCGCGATCGGCCGATACCTCGCGATTGCACGCGGTCTCGACAGCCTCCTTGAATCCATCCGGCACTTGATCGAGATTGAAGTCGAGTCGCCCGCTGAGCGGATCCATGTTCGAGCCGGTGACGAGTGCTCCGAAGTCGCGGAAGACGACGCCGGACAGCAGGTGCAGACCGGAATGGGTGCGCATGAGCGCCGTGCGCCGGTCATCCTCGACGGCACCCGTCACGGAAGTCGCCACAGGGGGCAGCGGATCCCCCTCGGCAGGAACGAGGTAGAGGTCGTCTCCGCGCCGCACGTCAACGATGCGCGTCTGGACCCCACCCCACAGCAGCACACCGTGATCCGGCGGCTGGCCGCCGCCGCCAGGGTAGAAGGCCGAGCGGTCGAGGACGATCCCCAGCTCGGGATCGCTGATCAGAACAGTGGCCTGCCAATCGCGCAGGGTGGAGTCGTCGAGCTCGAGCCGATGGGTCCGAGTGGTCGACGGTGTCACTTCTTGCCCTGGGCTGCCACGGCGGCAGCTGCGGTTGCCGCTGCCTCGGGGTCGAGGTACTCACCGCCAGGCGTCAGCGGCCGAAGCTCGTCGTCGAGTCGGTAGACCAGCGGAATGCCGGTAGGGATGTTGAGTTCAGCGATGTCATCGTCGGAGATTCGATCGAGATGCTTGACGAGGGCGCGGAGCGAGTTGCCATGCGCAGCCACCAGGACGGTCCTGCCGGCACGCAGATGTTCCGCGACGATGACGTCCTCCCAGTAGGGGATCAGGCGACGGACGACGTCCGCCAGGCACTCTGTCGAGGGCCGGGCCTCGGGCGGCAGCGACGCGTAGCGGGGGTCGTGGGTCTGGGCCCAGGGGTCGTCGGGATCGATTGGCGGTGGGGGAACGTCGTAGGAGCGCCGCCACAGCATGAACTGCTCCTCGCCGTACTGGTCGAGGGTCTCCTTCTTGTTCTTGCCCTGCAGCGCGCCGTAGTGGCGCTCATTCAGGCGCCAGTTGCGCACGACGGGGATCCACATTCGGTCGCAGGCCTCCAGCGCGATCTGCGAGGTCTTGATGGCGCGCTTCAGCAGCGACGTGTGGACGACGTCCGGCAGCAGGCCGTTCTCGGCGAGGAGCTTGCCTCCGCGCTCGGCCTCCGCTCGACCCTTGTCGTTGAGGTCGACGTCAACCCAGCCGGTGAACAGGTTCTTCGCGTTCCACTCGCTCTCGCCATGGCGGAGCAGGATCAAGGTGTAGGGCGCTGCGCTCATGGCCTCATCCTGCCGAACCGGTAGGGCTCAGCCGCCGTCCGGGTGGCGTGCTGCCTCCTGCTGCGTCAGGTGGGCGAATGCCTGGAGGTTGTCAGTGGGCAGGCCGCGTTCCACGCGCCACTGCCATTCCTTGCGGATGCTCTCGGCGAAGCCGAGCTCGAGCAGAATGTTGAAGGACCCGTCGGAGTACTCGAGGACTGCGCCCATCAGGCGGTCGAGCTCCTCCTCCGTCACCGCACTCAGGGGCACACGACCGACGAGGTAGATGTCGCCGAGATGATCTATGGCGAATGCGACTCCGTAGGTGCGTCGATTGCGCTCGAGCAGCCACCGGTAGACACCCTCGTGGTTCTCGTCTGGGTTGCGGGCGACGAAGGCATTGATGGTCAACGCATGGTCGCCGATCGACAGGGCTGTCGTCGTCATGAGTTTGCGCTCGCCGGGGAGGGTCACCACGAAGGTGTCGTTCTGGGGGCTCTCCCAGGGAAGTCCGCTGGACTCCAAGTAGCGCCGGACGACGCCGGTGGCCTCCGTGCGGGTCATGAGGAGCGGCTGGCCAGCAGCCGCGTGGATTCCTGGTTGGCCATGGCGGCCGAGTAACTGGCCAGGAGTCCGGCCGTTGTGGCCGACCAGCCGAACGCCGCGGCATGCATGTGTGCTCCGCGGGCGAGCTCCTCGCGCAGGCGTGGTTGCGCGACAATCGTGCCGATGGCTCGGGCGAAGTCACGCGGATCGTGGCCGTCGACGAGCAGACCACTCACGTGGTGAGCCACCGCGGTGCGCAAGCCCCCGACGGCGGCTGCCACCACGGGAGTTCCGCAGGCCTGGGCCTCGACCGCGACGAGCCCGAAGGACTCCGAGTGCGAGGGCACCACGCACACGTCCGCTGCGCGGTACCAGTCGATCAGGGCATCCCGGCCCGCGGGCGGCTCGAACCGCACCAGGTCGGCGATCTGGAGGCTCTCGGCGAGCTCGATCAGGGACGTGGGTCGGTCCAGCCCGGATCCGGAGGGCCCCCCGCACACGACCACCTGGAGGCGGGCGCGAAGCGACGGGTCCGTACGAACCATCTCGGCAGCGGCCTTCAGCAGCACATCGGGTGCCTTCAGGGGCTGGATGCGCCCGACGAAGAGGAGCAGCACGGCATCCTCGGCCACGCCGTGACGTCGGCGGGATGCTGCGCGGTCGCCGGGCTGGAACCGGTCGAGATCGACCCCCGGGTGCACGACGTCGACGCGCTCGGGAGAGGCCCCGTACAGGTCGATGAGCTCGCGGGCCTCGTCGTCGGTGTTCGCGACCAGACGGTCCGCCGCGGCGACTACCTGCTCCTCGCCGATGATCCGCATCGCGGGTTCGGGGGAGTCACCCTCGGAGAGGTCGCGGTTCTTGACCTTGGCCATGGTGTGCATCGAGTGCACCAGCGGCACGTTCCAGCGATCGGAGGCGAGCCACCCGACCTGGCCGGAGAGCCAGTAGTGGGAGTGGATCAGGTCGAACCAACCCTCAGGTCGGGCCGCCTCGGCTCGTAGGACGCCCGCGGTGACCGCGCACAGCTGCCCCGGAAGGTCCTGCTTCGCCAGTCCCTCGAAGGGGCCCGCGGTCACGTGCCGGACGAGCACGCCTGGTGCGAGCTCCGTGGCGGGCGCCTGCTCGGATGACGTGGCGCGGGTGAAGATCTCCACCTCGACGCCTGCCTCGGCCAGCCGACGGGCGGTCTCCACGATGTAGACGTTCATCCCCCCCGCGTCGCCCGTGCCCGGCTGGTCGAGGGGCGAGGTGTGAACGGACAGCACAGCCACGCGCTTGGGCCGGTGAAGGCGGCGCAC
>CAIZPS010000112.1 GCA_903934925.1 uncultured bacterium
CAGTTCTGGGACTACACGCTGGCCAAGTGCGGCCCGTCGCGTGCAGCCTCGCTCGGCTACGTGCCGGTCGCTGGCAAGGTTCTCGCCAAGGCGCGCGAGTTCGTCCAGATGATCAAGTAGCCACGACCCGTACTTCCGGCATGTCCTGCACGACCTGCACGACCCGTACTTCCAGCACGACCTGCACGACCTGCACGACCTGCACGACCTGAGCGAACGAAAGGTGAGGACGATGTCTCGGCTGTCCGTCAAGACCCGAGGCGTCGTCCTCACCTCGTTCGTGGGGGCGTCCGCCCTCGCTCTCGCAGCCTGCACGCCGCCTATGCCCCCGGACGTGCTCGCTGCTCTCGCCGAGTCGCAGATCGTCTGCGAGCCGGGCGAGGTCAGCGTCGCAGTGCCGGAAGCCTTCACCGGCTCGATGAACGCCGTCGGGCTCGGTCTGAATGGGGTATGCCCCGAGACCACAGTGCTCGAAGTGCCGGCCGGGCAGCCGGCTCCCGTGGAACTGGTGGACCGAACCCCGGATCAGAGCGTCATCGATGCCTTCACGGCGGCCAACTGCCCCTCGGGCAGCACCGTCGTCGTCCCGGCGTTCGCCTACCCGGTATCACTCGCCTACAACGTCATCGGCCTCGAGGGTGTCGTCATGACGCCGCAGATCGTCGCAGGCATCCTCAACGGCACGATCACATCGTGGGAGGACCCGCTCATCGCCGAGGCGAATCCCGGATTCGACTTCACCCTGCTGCCCGAGCTTGCGCTCATGGACGTGGAAGGCCCGTCAGGCTCTGTTCAGGCGCTCACCACGTGGCTGGCGGCGGAGGCGCCGCAGGAATGGACGCCCGGCACGGTCGACATGCTCGACGGTGGCCAGAAGTTCCCGACCTCGATGGACCTCATTGCCGAGCTGACCCTCGTGGAGAGTGCCATCTCGGTCATGCCGGTGTTCCAGTCCTTCGCGAACGTGATCCCGACGGCCAATCTCCCGGTCACACTCGAGGACGGCAGCGAGCTCGTGGTGACAGCCGACGACGTCCAGCTCTACAAGGTGGGCTCGGGCGCCATGAACATCACCACGGACGCCGAGACCGGAAGCATGTTCGCCAGCCCTGCCGTCGGCGGCGTACCCGTCGAGGGCAACTTCGACGTAGCGGCATCGAAGATCGTGCTCGCGGAGGGTCAGCCCCTCGTCGGCTGGCCGGTCAACGGCGTGGCCCACCTCCTCACCTGCGATGCCCCCGACGATCCGGGCGCTCTCGCGTTCACGCAGTACGCCCTGCGCCTCGCTGGCCAAGGTGCGCTGGAGACCTTCGGCGTCACCCCGCTGCCCGAGCCCATCCGCGTCCAGACCTTCGGCCCGCTCAAGGTGGTCGTGCCCGATCCGGAGGGTGCGGCCCCCCAGGACCCGGCGATGGACGAGCAGATCGTCGACACGGAGATCGACGCAGGACTCACGCCCGAGGAGGCGGAGAACGCCGTCGCTGAGTAGCCGGCGGCCCTCGGGCGGGATCCGGCTAGATGAACAGCAGCTGGGCGCCGTCCGTCATCTCGATGAAGTCGCTGGCGTTGAGGATGCCGTCGACGCCGTCCCAGAGGTCCTCCAGCGTCAGGTGGTTCATGTCGGCGCTGAGCCGGCAGGCCCAGATGTGGGCACCTGAGGCCTTGATCAGCGCGAGAAACTCGGGCACGTCCGGGATGTCGAGCTCCTCTAGGGACTTGTGCATCATGTGCGTCGCCATGGTCGTCATGCCCGGCATCGGTGCCAGGGCCGCGGGAATGTGCGCGGCCGGGTTGCCGACGGGAGAGAACTTCAGGTGCTCCATCCGACCCTTGGTGATGATGTCGAATCCCCAGAAGGTGAAGAACAGATGCAGTTCCACACCCTCTCCCAGGGCTGCGTTGCCGAGGATGAGTCCCGGGTAGGCCATGTCGAGACTGCCCTTGGAGACGATGATGGCGAGCTTGCGGCCGGTCGCGACGTCGTCGTCGAATGCCGGCACGATCATGTCTGCGGTGGCGGTCATGTCCGCGGTGGCGGTCATGTCTGCGGTGGCGGTCATGTCTGCGGTGGCGGTCATGTCAGGTTCCTCTCAGACGCAGCCGGCAGGCTTGGGCAGTCCTGCGATGTAGGCCATCTTCTTGGCCGGCTTCTTCGGAAAGAGCTGGAAGAGCTTCTTGGTGTCGACACCTCCGGCGGTGGAAACCCGCCGGATCGTGGGTGTGGCCCCCTGAGCCTTGAAGTCGTTGCGCAGGAATCGAATGACCTGCCAGTGCTCGTCGGTCATATTGACCCCGATGGCCTGAGCCAGTGCGGCGCCGGTGGCCTCGTCCCATTCGTCATACACGGTCATGAAGCCCTCGTCATCGACGCTGACGTCGTGGCCGTTGATCATCGTGGTGGGCATGTCGTTCTCCTAGCGTGAGCGGATACGTGTTCGGTGGGTTGAGGAGGGGGCCTACTTCTCTGCGGTGACGAGGTCGGTTCGCTTGCCGCTCGTGGACATCAGCGGGGGCAGGCCCATCGGTCGACCGGGGATGAGGATGTTCCAGTACATCCATCGGAAGGCGAGCTTGCCCATGTGGTTCAGGTGCGTCTTCTTCAGCAGGCTCATCGGTCCGATCCCGGCGACCGGGTACCTCCCGGGCAGTGGCTCCCAGTCGTAGTTGAAGTCGATCAGCATCGCCTTCTTGTCGCCGGTCTCGATGAAGCAGTTCGCGTGGCCGTCGAATCTGTGGGTCATCTCCTGGCCTGCGATGTACTGCTGGAAGTTCTCGAGGAACACGTCGATCTCGAAGTGCGCGACGGACCCGGCCTTCGATGCGGGGATGTCATTGGCGTCACCGAGGGCGAAGATGTTGTCGTACTCCCTGCTCTGCTGGGTGTACTTGTCGACGGGCACGAGGTTCATCTCGTTGCCAAGGCCGGACCGGGCCACGTAGTCGGCGCCCATGTTGAGCGGAACGGTCACGAGGAGGTCGAACGGCACCTCGCGCTCGTCGTAGGAGACCAGGGTCCTCCGCTCGTTGTCGACCTCCATCACCATGAAGTCGGGCTCGACGCTGATGCCCTTCTCCTTGAGTGTGTCGCCGAAGGCCTGGGCAGCGATGGGCTTGGTGAAGGCACCCGGAAGTGGCGTCACGTAGGTCATCTCGACCCGCTCGCGCATCCCGCGGTCCTTGAAGTACGAGTCGGCGAGGAAGGCGAACTCCAGAGGTGCCACCGGGCACTTGATCGGCATGTCGACGATGTTGATGACGAGCCGCCCGCCTGCCCAGGTATCGAGCTTTCGGGCGAGGGCGACCGAGCCCTCGTAGGTGTAGAACTCGTGCACGCTCTCGCGCCACTGGTCGCCGAGCATGCCCTCCGTCTGGTCCGGGCGCGGGGAGACGCCGGTGGCGATGATGAGGACGTCGTAGTCGAGGCGTTGGCCGTCGGTCAGCAGCACGTGGTTGCCGTCGGCGACGACCCGGTCGATCTCGCCGTAGACGAGCGGGACGTCCTTGCGAAGGTTCTTTCGCCGGCTCCGCGTGAGCTGCGTGGACGAGTAGGTGCCGAAGGGCAGGAAGAGGTATCCCGGCTGGTAGCGGTGGTTGTCGTCAGCGTCGACCACCGTGATGGCCCAATCCGCGGCGGGGAGCCTGCGGCGCAGCTTGTTGGCTGTGATGGTGCCGGCGGTCCCGCCGCCGAGGATCAGCAGGTTCTTCATGTCTCGATGGTGTCACCGGAGACCCATCGGTCGATGGGGTCGAAGTTCGTGACCTCATATGACGAAGGTCCCTCGCGGGGTGACCCGTGGGGGACCTTCGGTTCGGCCAGGAGGGCCGCGGACGTTCGATCTAGGCGGTCAGCTGGTCGGCCAGCGGCGCGAGGCGCTCGTGCATCTCGCGGTACTCCAGTGCCTCGTCGATGTAGGGGGTGTCGAAGTGCGCCCCGCAGGTGCACTCGAGGGTGAACCGGCACTGCGCGTAGCTGAAGCCGGACGAGATCTGGTGGGCGTTCTCGTGCAGGGGCGGGTCGAGCTCGGTCAGGTGCCGATCACGCCGGAGGAAGGGGAGGTTCATGACACACCTGCTCTCCTGGGGAGACGGTCCTTGCGGACCCGGGTCGCACTCGATCGAGTGCGTTCTCCACAGTAGCACGATCAGGCCACTTTGAGTAAACCCCTGGTTCGAATGTCGTTCATCTTCCGTTCATCTGGGCGTTGACCGGTAGCGCTCCCACGACTCCCGGATCTCCCGCTCGGCCTCCGCCCGGCCCACCCAGGTGGCTCCCTCCACGCTCTTGCCCGGCTCGAGGTCCTTGTAGACCTCGAAGAAGTGCTGGATCTCCAGGCGGTCGAACTCGCCCACGTGGTGGATGTCGCGCAGGTGCTCCAGGCGCGGGTCGCCGGCAGGCACGCACAGCACCTTGTCGTCGCCCCCGGCCTCGTCCGTCATGCGGAACATCCCCACGGCGCGGCACGAGATGAGCACGCCGGGGAAGGTCGGCTCCTGCACGAGGACCAGAGCGTCGAGGGGATCCCCGTCCAGGCCCAGGGAGTCGTCGATGAAGCCGTAGTCGTGCGGGTACCGCGTCGACGTGAACAGCATGCGATCGAGCCGGATCCGCCCGGTGTGGTGGTCCATCTCGTACTTGTTCCGGCTCCCGCCCGGAATCTCGATCGTGACGTCGAAGATCAGCGGCTCCATGGCTTCCTCCCGGTTCGCCGCGCCGGAAGCCGGCGTCGTCGTTGCCCTAGTGTTCCGTACCGCGGGGCTGCGGGCGATCCGCACCGCGTCTCCGGAGGAGGACGAGTGGGTGCAGCCGCCTGGGCGCGGGCAACCGGCGTCGCGATCCTCTCCGCAGGCCTCGTGGGCATGGCTACCTCGGGCTCCGCGGCCGCAGCGACGTCTCCGCCGCCCGCGCCCGCCCCCCCGTCCTGCCTTCTGCGCCCGCGACTGCCGAGCGCCCGACACCGGCTGGTGTCACCTCTGCCATCGGCCGCCTCGTGCGTCGCTCCCTCGACGCCGCGTCCGTCATCGTCATGGATCCCTCGGACGGCACGGTGCTCTTCGATGCCCGTGGATCCCGTCCGCGCATCCCCGCGTCGACGGCCAAGCTGGCTACGGCCGCGGCGGCCCTCGACGTCCTCGGTGCGGAGGCGGTCCTGCCGACCATCGCCTATCGCGACGACACGACTGTCGTGCTCGTCGGTGGCGGCGATCCCACGCTCAGGCGCGCCGATCTCACCCGACTCGCCGAGCAGGTGGCCCAGGACTTCGGCACGCAGACCGCCGTGACCGTGCGCTACGACGCCTCGGCCTTCACCGGCCCGGCCCTCGGACCAGGCTGGTCCGCCGGTTTCGTTCGCGCCGGGGTCGCGGCTCCGGTGAGCGCCCTCGTCGTCGACGGAGGCCGCGTGCGCCCGGGGGCCGCCGCTCGGGTGAGCGACCCGGCGCGCCAGGCGGGCCAGGTGTTCGCGGCCGCCCTCGAGGCCGAGGGTCTGAAGGTGCGCCGGGTGCAGCCCGGGCGCCCGGGTGCTGCGGCGCGCGAAGTGGGTCGTGTGGACTCGCCCCCCGTGGGCACCATCGTGCAGCGCATTCTCACCGATTCAGAGAACGACTATGCGGAGGCACTCGCACATCTGGTGGGCGGGCGCCTGCTGGGGGAGCCCTCCTTCGCCGGGGGTGCGCGAGCCACGCGCGAGGCACTTGCCGGGCTCGGCATCGACGTCTCCGGTGTCACCCTCGCCGACGGCAGCGGGCTCTCGCGCGAGAACCGCATGCCGGCACGCTTCCTCGCCGAACTGCTGTCGTCCTCCGTGACCGGGACACCCGCTGAGCTCGCGGCGATTCCTGCCGGTCTCGCGGTCGCGGGGCTCACCGGAACCCTCGAGGACCGATTCGCCACCGCCGCGACGAGCGATGGTCGGGGCTTCGTGCATGCGAAGACCGGGACGCTGACCGGTGTGAGTGCCCTCGCGGGCACGGTGCTCGACCGTGAGGGGCGCACGCTCGTGTTCGCGATGGTGGACGACAGGGCTCGCTCCCTGATCAGGGCACGGGAGACAATGGACTCGGTCGCGAGCGTGCTGGCCACCTGCGGCTGCAGGTGATGGCTCGCGTGACGACCCCCCGTCGAGGAGGACACAGATGACGAGCGCCCCCGCTCCCGTGCTGCTGCCGGTGAACCAGTTCGACCACTTCTACCGAGGCGGCAATCGCATCGGTGCCCTGCGCCATGGTCCGGGCGGACCCCAGCGGCCGGAGGAGTGGATCGCGTCGACCACTGCGCGCTTCGGACAGGCACCGCAGGGCTTCAGCGTGCTCCCCGATGGGCGCCTGCTCGTCGAGGCGATCGAGAGCGACCCGCTGGCCTGGCTCGGTCCCGAGCATGTGGCTCGCTACGGGGCCAGCATCGAGGTGCTGATCAAGCTGCTCGACCTCGACCAGCGACTCCCCGTGCACCTGCACCCCAACCGGGAGTTCTCCCGCACGCACCTGGGCCTGGCGCATGGCAAGACCGAGGCCTGGTATGTCCTCGACGCCCCCGAGGGCG
>CAIZPS010000113.1 GCA_903934925.1 uncultured bacterium
CGCCAGCCCATGAGGTCGACCGCCATGCGACTGCCCCGCGCATGCGCCGCCTCCCGATCACGGTCGCTGAGACCCGAGAGGTCCTCCGGCACATCGGCAACTGCATCAGCGGTGGGCTCGTCAGCGGGCTTATCCGCTGGCTTATCCGCTGGCTTATCCGCTGGCTTATCCGCGGGCTTGTCCGCGGGCTTGTCGGGTTTCGCCGGCGGTTCCTGGCCCTCGGGGTAGAAGACCTCGTCCGCCGGGTTCACCGCCGGGTTCACGGCTGGCTCCGCCGCGTGTGCGGCAGCCGGCACGAGCACCGCGAGGAGGGTGACGGCTGCCACGGCAGCGACCCCCATACGGCTTCCCATACTCGGTCTCCCGACGTCGACGGCTGACTTCCGAACCCCTACCGTGCCCAAAGTCTCCCGAGTTGTCACGTAGACACTGGGTGGCCCATCTCACAGCCGATGTCGGATATTCCGGACACGCGTCACATGGGTCACAGCCCCATGAGGGGGCCTTCGACTAGGTCTGTGACGACGATCACATCGTTGTCCACAGGTGCTGACTCAGACCTGGATGTCTTCGAGCATCTCCGTCACCAACGCCGCGATCGGGGACCGCTCCGAACGGGTCAGCGTCACGTGCGCGAAGAGCGGATGACCCTTCAGCTTCTCGACGACAGCCACCACGCCGTCGTGGCGTCCGACCCGCAGGTTGTCGCGCTGCGCCACATCGTGGGTCAGCACGACACGGCTGTCGCGCCCCACCCGCGACAGCACCGTCAGCAGCACGTTGCGCTCGAGCGACTGGGCCTCATCGACGATGACGAAGGCATCGTGCAGCGACCGACCGCGGATGTGCGTGAGGGGCAGCACCTCGAGCATGCCGCGGTCGACGATCTCCTCGACGACCTCCTGCGTGGTCACGGCACCCAGAGTGTCGAACACCGCCTGACCCCACGGCGACATCTTCTCCGCCTCCGTGCCCGGCAGGTAGCCGAGGTCCTGGCCACCCACAGCGAACAGCGGACGGAACACGATCACCTTGCGGTGCTGCCTCCGCTCGAGAACAGCCTCGAGTCCGGCACACAGGGCCAGCGCACTCTTGCCGGTACCGGCCCGACCTCCGAGCGAGACGATGCCCACCTCCGGGTCGAGCAGGATGTCGAGCGCAATGCGCTGCTCGGCGCTGCGCCCGTGGATTCCGAACGCCTCTCGATCACCGCGCACCAGCCGCACGCGCTTGTCTGCCGTCACCCGACCGAGGGCACTGCCCCGATCCGACAGCAGCACCAGGCCGGTGTGGCAGGGCAGATCCGCGGCCGCGTCGAGTTCGATGATCTGCTCTTCGTAGAGGCGGTCGATGTCGCCCACCGCCACGTCGCGTTCCGCCATTCCGGTGAAGCCGGTCTCGACGACGAGCTCAGCGCGATACTCCTCCGCACTGAGTCCGACCGACGACGCCTTCACGCGCATCGGAAGGTCCTTGCTGACGAGCACGACGCCGTGGCCCTCGACCTGCAGATTGCGCGCAACAGCCAAGATCCGGGTGTCGTTGTCGCCGAGTTGAAGACCACTCGGAAGGACGGAGACGTCGGTGTGGTTCAGCTCGACGTGGACAGTGCCGCCGGAGTCACCGACCGCCATCGGCTCATCGAGGCGCCCGTTCTCGACCCGGAGATCGTCAAGCAGCCTGAGCGCCTGCCGGGCGAAGTACCCCAGCTCGGGGTGACTGCGCTTGGCCTCCAACTCCGTGACCACTACCACCGGAATGACGACGTCATGCTCGTCGAACCGGAGCATCGCTCGCGGATCGGACAGCAGGACGGAGGTGTCCAGGACGTAGGTGC
>CAIZPS010000114.1 GCA_903934925.1 uncultured bacterium
CGACGCGGTCGTGCTGCGCGAGACCTGGGACTACTCCGAGGTGCGGGACGCCTTCCTGGCCTGGATCGATCGCGTGGCAGCGCAGACGTTGCTGCTCAACCGCGCCGACCTCGTGCGCTGGAACACCGACAAGCGGTACCTGCGCCATCTCGCTGCAGCCGGAATCCCGATCGTGCCGACGCACTTCGTCGAGCCCGGTGATGATCCGCGCAGCTGGGCGTCAGCCGGCATCTCGTCCGCGGAGATCGTGGTGAAGCCGGCGGTGTCGTGCGGCTCTCGCGGCACGGCACGGCATCACGTCGACGATGACGGCGAGGCGATCGAGCAGCACATCGCCGACATCCTTGGCGAGGACCGCGTGGTGATGGTGCAGCCGTACCTCGAGGCGGTCGACACCGATGGCGAGACCGCACTGCTGTACTTCGACGGGGTCTTCTCCCACGCCATCCGCAAGGGCCCGCTGCTCGCCCGGGGAGCAGAGAGTGAACGGGTCGAGGGGCTGTTCCTGCGCGAGCAGATCGATCCCCGTGAGCCGTCCGCGCGGGAGCGCGAGGTCGCCGATCAGGTCGTGGCCGCGATCCCGGGCGACGTGCCGCTCTACGCGCGGGTGGATCTCATCCCCGACCGCGACGGATCGCCCGTGCTGCTTGAACTCGAACTGACGGAGCCGTCGCTGTTCCTGCTCCACGACGACAATGCCGCGGGCCGACTCGCGTCGGCGATCGCGGCGCGGATCGCGTAGTGCGTCACGGGCGCGGTGCGCCCATGAGCGTCAGAGGCGGTCGAGCACGCAGGAGGCGGCGCTGTTGGCGACCGACAGGCCGTTGTCCTCGAGCAGCAGCTCCTGCACGACACCGTCCTGCAGCACCATCGCGTAGCGCTGCGAGCGACGACCGAGTCCGGCGCTGGGCACCTCGACCTCGAGGCCGACAGCCGAGGTGAAGTTGGCGTCGCCGTCACCGATCATGGTGATCGTGTCGTTGACTCCGTGGGCTTCGCCCCAGGCGTCCATGACGAAGGTGTCGTTGACGGAGATGCAGGCGATGCGGTCGACGCCCTTGCCGGCGATCTCTGCGGCGCTCTCCTTGTAGCCGGGCAGGTGCACGCGCGAGCACCCGGGCGTGAAGGCGCCGGGCACGGCGAAGAGCACGACCCGGCCGGTGCCGAGCAGTTCTCGGGAGGAGACGTCCGTGGGGGATCCGTCCTGCATCACGGACACGGTCACGTCGGGAATCTGGTCTCCGATGGCAATAGTCATGGGCGGGAGCCTAGAGGTCACCGACTGGGCCCGCGAGCGGACGTCGCTGTGCCACAGTTGGGGCTCATGACCGGCGCATCGCTCGTCCTCACCGGGATCCAGGGCTCTCCGCTCGACCCGACACTGTTCGCGCTCGAGGTTCGGGACGGTCGCATCCACCGGACGTGGTCGAAGCAGGAGTGGTCGGTCAGCCCTGCCGAGGAAGGACGCATCCTCGATGTCGACGGCGCCTGCGTGCTGCCGGGCATCGACGACTCGCACCTGCACGGGTACGAGTACGGCAGGGCCCTGACCGCGGTCGACCTCCGGTTCGAGTCGTGCCCCTCGCTCGGGGCTCTTCAGGATGCCGTTCGTCGTGCGCCACTGGAGCCGAACGGCTGGGTGCGGGGCATCGGCTGGGATGACTCCCGCATCAGCGGCTCCGGCCCCGATGGCCAGCTGTGCGCGGCCGACATCGACGTCGCCCGCGCTGACGTCCCGGTCCTCCTCTCGGATGTCACAGGTCACCAGGCGGTCGGCAACTCGCTGGCCTTGAGGCTCGCCGGGCTCGACCACGGAGGCATCGAGGACCCAGTGGGCGGGCAGGTGGTGCGTGATGCGCACGGGCACCCGACGGGGCTGCTCCGCGAGGCGGCCGTCTCCCTCGTCAATGGCGTGATTCCTCCGGTGGGGATCGCGGAGAAGAGGGACGCCATCATCGCGGCCCAGCGAAGCCTGCTCGCGCAGGGAGTCACGGCGTACACCGATCCTGGGCTGGGGCCCGGCGCTGCGACGCTGATGGACGGAACGGCAGACCTCGATGCCGTCCAGGCCTACCGGGATCTCGATTCCTCCGGCGAGCTTCGCCTCCGGGTTGACCTGATGCTCCTGTACGGCGGCTTGGGAGGCACCACCGCGCAGGCCCTCACGTCCGGGCTGGATGCGTGGGGGCCACCCGAGCGGATGCTGGCTCACGGCCACCTCGGAGTGTCGCAAGTGAAGGTGTTCGCCGACGGCATCCCGCGCAGTCGGACGGCGTGGATGTCCGAGCCGTATGACGACTGCACGCACGGCCACCTCACGGTTGCCGGGTCAACCGATGACGAACGCGTCGCGGAGGTGCGATCCATCGTGCTGGCGGCGGCTGAGCGCGGCTGGCAGGTGGGCGTCCACACCACGGGCGATCGTGCCACGCAGGTGGTGGTGGATGCCTTCGTCGATCAGCCGACCGACGCGATGCGGCAGCGGCATTACATCATTCACGGGGACTTCGCCCCTGAGCCGACACTGCGTCGCATGGCGGAGCACGGCATCACCCTGAACAGCAACCCGAGCATCCGCTGGATGGTCGGCGAGGGCGTCAATCGCATCATCGGCGCTGATCGCAATGCCCGTCGGCAGCCGCTTCGAACAGCGTGGGATCTCGGCGTGAACGTGTGCTCGTCCTCAGATGCACCGGTCTCCCCGCCGGACTGGCGGGTGATGGTCGCGGCGGCCATGACTCGGTCCATCCGCAGCGACTCCGCTCGCACCGATGCACAGCGACTCACCGGGCGCGAGGCGCTGCTGTCGCTGACGGCGAATGCCGCCTGGCAGGGGCATGCGGAGGACTGGCGCGGACTAATCGCACCCGGATACGCCGCCGACCTCGTTGTGCTCGACAGCGCGGTCGACTGGAGCGACCCCTGGTCGCTCACGGAGCGCAGTATTCGGGCCACCATGATCTCGGGGCAGGTATGCCACGGATCTCTCTGATCGATACTGTCCGCGTCAGCTGAAGGCAGGAGTTCATCGTGAACGTCGTCGTGATCGTCGCAGATCAGTTGAGGGCAGATCATCTCGGGCATGAGGGCGTCCAGCCCGTGCGCACGCCGAACATCGATGCGCTTGCCGCATCAGGTGTCCGCTTCTCGCGAGCCTTCGTCGCTAATCCGGTGTGCATGCCCAATCGCGCCACGATCATGACCGGTCGATGGCCCTCGGCCCACGGACTTCGCACCAACGGCCTGCCGCTGGATGCAGATGCGCGCACTTTCGTGCGCGTGCTCCGCGAGGCGGGTTGGACGACGGCCGCTGTCGGCAAGCTCCACCTGCAGCCCATGGGCTGGCCGTTCGAGGAATTCCAACTGAGCGAGATCAAGGACGCCATGCCCGACCTCTGGCAGCAGGCGGTCGAGCGCTTCGGCACGGACTTCGTCTCGTGGGAGGACTACGAGCGCCATGCTGCCGGGCCGGTCACCCTGCCGCCTGACTACTACGGCTTCGATGACGTTGCCCTGACCGTCGGCCATGGGGATCGGATGTCGGGCAACTACGTCTCATGGGCGCGTGAACGGGGCTGGGACCCCATGACGCAGGCCGGTGCTGAGGCGTCGGCTGAGGTCTTCCCTGCCTGGCGTCAGGTGTACGAGTCGGCGGTTCCGGCGGCGCTGCACCCGACGAGCTACGTCATGGAGCAGGCGGTCGAGCGTCTCGAGCGATATGCGGAAACCGGCGAGCAGTTCTGTCTCTACGTCTCCTTCCCGGATCCGCACCATCCGTTCGCCCCGCCGGCGGAGTACTGGGGCCGGCATGACCCGAAGTCACTGACGATGCCGGCGACGTTCGATGACGACCACGGCTCCTCGCCGGACTACATCCGCAGAATCGTGGAGCAACGAGGCTTCCCGAACGAGGATCCGATGATGACGTGGGCGCCGACTGAGGAGCAGTACCGTCACGCACTCGCTGCAGAGCTCGGCTCGATCGAGTTCATCGATGACTCCGTGGGGCGCATCCTCGAAGCGCTGGAGCGGCTCGACCTTTCGGACGACACCCTCGTGGTGCTCACCGCCGATCACGGGGACGTCTTCGGTGACCATGGGCTGATGCTGAAGCACTTCACCCACTACCGAGGTGTGGTGCGCGTGCCACTGCTCATCCGCGGGCCGGGCATTGCTTCGGGTGAGCGTGATGGTCTCGTCTCGAGTGCCGACATCGCGAACACCGTCCTCGACCTTGCGGGGATGCCCAGGATCCCGGGGGTGCAGGGCGTGTCGCTTGAGCCTGTTCTGCGGGGAGAGCCGGGCCCGGATCGACATGCCCTCCTGGTGGAGGAGGATCAACCCTTCGGCCTCGATGGCCTGAGCGGGCCCGTGCGCATCCGCACCGTGATCACCGACCGGCTCCGGCTGACCGAGATCGCCGGGCACGGCATCACCGAGTTGTACGACCTGATCGCAGATCCGCATGAGCGGGTCAACCTGGCGGACGAGGCATCGGCAGCCGCGCTCCTCGCCGAGGGGAGGGCGGAGATGCTGGCCGAGGTTCTGCGCCTGATCGACGACTCCACGGTGCCTTTCCATGCCGCCTGAACGCATAACTCCTACCGGTTAACTCGGAAAGCACTGCTGCGCGAATTCCCGGCAAACCCTTGGCCACGGGTCGTTCGTGGACTAACGTTCGGCTACCTGTGTCGCACGGTGCGTCACGCATCCGCCGTTTCGGAGGTTTCATCAATGGTGAAGAAGAGAGCCGCCTGGGCAGCCCTGCTGACTGCGGCCATGACATCGGCGGCGCTGGCTGCGGGCGCGGCCCCTGCCCATGCCGCGACAGACATCAAGGTCGGCGTCATCCCGATCAACTCGATGGGTGCGATCCAGTACGCGGTCGACTCGGGCATCATGGCCAAGAACGGCCTCAATGTGACCGAGTTCGTCGAGTTCCCTGCCCCTCCGCCGTCGATCGCGGCTCTGGCCAGCGGCGCGGTCCAGTTCGTGTACGCACCGTCGATCCCGATCATCAACGCCTACGAGAACGGCGGCATCGCCCTCAAGATCGTGGCACCGGCAGACGGCTACAGCCGTGCGGATCTCGCCAAGGCCAAGAAGGATCCGGCCTTCGCCGCGAAGATCGACGACACTGGCGTATGCGTCAGCCCGACCTCTGGCATCTCCGGCTGGAAGGACCTCGCAGGCAAGACCGTGTCCGTCCCGGCACGCGGCGCCCAGGGTGAGGTGACGATCGCGTCGGCCGTCAAGAAGGCCGGAGGGGATCCCTCAACGATCAACTGGGTCACCCTGACGTTCCCGGAGGTCATCTCCTCGGTGCAGAGCGGCAAGATCGCCGCAGGCTTCACAGTCGAGCCGTTCACCACGGAGTGCACAGCTGCGGGCCTGAGGAACATCGGTGCCCCGGGCATCCAGTTCTTCGACACTGAGCAGGCGATCGGCATGTGGGTCACCACGGCCACCTACGCCCAGCAGAATCCCAAGGTGGTGGCGGCGTTCCAGAAGTCGATCTTCGAGGCGAACTCCTTCGCCAAGAAGTCGGCCGCGAATCTGCGCAAGGTGACGCTGGCGTCCACGAAGATCACCGGAGTCGATGCAGCGCAGGCGCTTGCGGCGAATCCGACCTTCTACCCGCTCTACGTCACCAGGGCCGACATCACGCGTCCGGCCACCAAGATGCAGGAGCTGGGCTTCCTCAAGAAGCAGCCCGACGTCGCCGGTCTGCTGATGAGGCAGTACCGACCGTAGTCAACGGTCTTCCTCGGCCGGCCGGCCTCATCACGGGGCCGGCCGGCCGAGGCAGGTCCTGAACCCGCTGCGACCGCCCTGAAGGGATGCACTCCGTGGATGTGCTGCGACGGGTGCCCCCGTGGATCATCTCCACGCTGGTCGCCTTGCTCGTGTGGCAGTTGGTGGCCACGGTCGGTCCTGCGGCCGAGTCCTCGATACCAACGGCATCAGAAGCCGTGCTTGCCCTCGTGCGGATGCTGGGCGAAGGAGCCACCTGGCTGGCCGTCTGGGAGACGATCCAGATGGCTGGGCTGGGGTTCATCATCGCCGTGCTCATCGCCATCCCGGTGGGTGTCCTCATCGGCTTGAGTTCCTTCGCCTTCAGATCCACGAAGTTCACCTTTGACTTCTTCAAGGTCATTCCGCCGATCGTCATCATCCCGATCACGATTCTCGTCTTCGGGCCGAGCCTTCAGATGGGGATCTTCCTCGTCGTCTTCGCGATCGTGTTCGCGCTGGCCATTCAGACGGCCTACGGGGTACGCGATGTCGACCCCGTCCTGCTCGAGACCATGCGGTGCTACCGACAGGGAGTTCTCCGGCAGATCTGGTACGCCAGGCTGCCCAGTGCCGGCCCCTTCATCGCCGTCGGCATCCGCATCGCCGCGGCTGCGGCACTCATCGTGGCTGTCGTGGCCGGCCTCATCGGTGGAGCTCCCGGGCTCGGCCGCGAGCTGCTGCTGACTCAGGCAGGCGGGCAGTCCGACCAGACCTTCGCCATCGTGCTCCTGCTGGGAATCCTCGGCGTGCTGGTGAGCCGGGGCATCGGCTGGGCGCAGAGGCGCGTCATCTTCTGGACGGCGTCATGAGAATGCAGAGGCGCGTCATCTTCTGGGCGGCGTCATGAGAATGTGGAGATGGCTGCTGGCCATTGTCATCGGTGCATGGCTGCCCCTCCTGCTGGTCTGGTGGTGGTGGACGGCGAGTGCCGAGTCGACCAATCCTTTCTTCCCGCCCCTCGAGCTCATCTGGACCCGCTTCCAGGAGCTCTGGCTCTTCGCGGAATGGCCGACCCACGTCCTGCCCAGCCTTCGCAACCTCGCATTCGGATACGCCATCGGCGTCGTGGTGGGGGTCGGGGGCGGTGCGCTGCTGGGCAGCTCGAGAACCGCTTCCCGCTACGTCGAGCCGGTCGTGGACTTCCTGCGATCCATCCCTCCGGTCGCCACTGTCCCGGTGTTCATCATCTTCTTCGGCCTCGACGCGAGCATGAGAATCGCGGCGATCGCTGTGGCCGCGACCTTCCCCATCCTCATCAGCACCATTCAGGGCGTGAGGGCAACGGATCCCACGCTGCTGGCCACGGCGTCGGTCTTCCGTCTCTCGCCGAGCCAGACCCTCTGGCGCGTGCGACTCCCTGCTGCGATGCCGATCGTGTTCTCGGGGCTGCAGGTCGGGCTGCAGATCGCCTTCGTCGTCACGATCGCATCCGAGTACCTCGGATCCGGATTCGGAATCGGTGCCTTCACGCTCATCGCGGCCGACTCCTTCCTGATCCTCGACGCATGGACAGGTGTGCTCCTCATGGGGCTGCTCGGCTACGCGATCGCCACCGCCTTTGACATCGTCGAGCGCATCTCCCTGCGCTGGTACTTCGGACAGAAGAAGCTCGCCTAGGTGAAAGTGATGCATCCATGACGATCGAGATTTCCATCCGCAATGTGTGCATGGAATTCCCAGGCGCCGACGGGGTCAAGCATGTGCTTGACAACATCTCGTACGACGTCCAGGAGCACCACTTCGTCTCCATCGTGGGCCCTTCAGGCGTCGGGAAGACGACCCTCCTGAGGCTGCTCACGGGCCTGATGCCGCCTACCTCGGGCGAGATTCACGTCTCCGGACAGCGGATCTCGGGGCCACCCAAGGGGCTCGCCGTCGTCCTTCAGGACTACACGCGCTCATTGATGCCATGGCTCACGGTGGAGAAGAACATCGCCTTGACCCTGCGCAAGCAGAAACTGGGACGAGCGAACATGCGAGAGCGCATCGAATCCTCTCTGGAGGAGGTGGGCCTTGCCGGAACGGGCAAGAGCTACCCATGGCAGTTGTCCGGCGGCATGCAGCAGCGGGCATCGATCGCGCGGGCACTCGCGACCCGCCCTGACATCCTCGTCATGGACGAGCCCTTTGCCTCCGTGGACGCCCAGACACGATTCGACCTCGAGGATCTCGTGCTCAAGGTGCGCGATGACTTCGGCATCACGACGGTGATGGTGACCCACGACATCGACGAGGCCGTATACCTCAGCGACGAGATCGTCGTGCTGCACGGCAAGCCAGCACAGGTGCGGGACGTCGTGACGGTGGACATCCCGTTCCCTCGATCGCAGATGGCGACGCGGAACAATCCGCACTTTGCGGAATTGCGGACTCACGTCTACGCGATGGTCAGGGGCCTGGAGTAGGCGCAACTGAGGTGATGCTCACGCCGCTGCGCGTGGCTGCGTCGGATCTCGCAGGCAGCGGCGCCCGGTAGGGTCACCCTCGTCCCACCTCACCGGCAGTGGAGGCCCCGCAATGGATCCAGACGGCCTGCGGCTTGCGCCGCTTGCGGCATGGATGAGCGACCATGGCCTCGGCATCGACGCGAGCGCGCCCCTGCGTGCTGATCTGCTGGCCGGCGGCCGCTCCAACATCAGCTATCGACTCAGCGACGGAGCCGGCGGCGAGTGGGTGCTGCGTCGTCCGCCCCTCGGCCACATCCTGCCGAGCGCCCACGACATGGGTCGGGAGTTCCGCGTACTGACGGGCCTGCACTCGGTCGGCTTCCCGGTGCCGCGTCCGGTGGCGGAGTGCACTGACGTCGACGTCATCGGTGCTCAGTTCATGCTCATGGACTTCGTCGACGGGCGTGTCATCGACTCGGCGGACCGCGCCTCGCACCTCGCGCCCGAGGAGGCCTCTGCGATCTCTGGGGCGCTGGTCGACGCCCTCGCCGACCTGCACGCGATCAATCCAGCGGCTGCCGGCCTGGAGACCCTCGGCCGCCCCGACGGCTACCTGGCCAGGCAGGTCGGCCGCTGGACCAAGCAGTGGGAGCTGACTCGCACGCGCGACCTCGCCGACATCGATGTCCTCGCAGCAGCGCTGGCATCGCAGGTGGATGACGTGCCAGCCATGCCCGGATCGATCGTCCACGGCGACTTCCGCATCGACAACACGATCCTCGCTGCCGATGCTCCCGTCGTCCGCGCCGTGCTGGACTGGGAGATGTCGACCCTGGGCGATCCGATCAGTGACCTCGCGGTGATGCTCGTCTACTGGACCGATGCCGGCGACACCCTGAGGTCAGCCGTTCCGGTGGCCCAGCACATCACCGACCAGCCGGGCTTCTGGACCCGTGCGGAGCTCGTCGCGAGGTACGCGGACCACTCCGGTCGGTCACTGGATCACCTGGACTTCTGCGCGGCCCTGGCCTGCTTCAAGCTCGCCGTGATCATGGAATCGATCCTGGCGCGCAGCCTGCAGGGCCAGCAGCTGGGCACCGGGGCGAGTGAGGTCGATGCCATGCGCAAGTCCACGGAGGCCCTGACCGTGCTGGGGCTGCGCGTGCTCGATGAGGGCGCGATCGTGGGGCTGGGGTCCTGACCCGCGAATGGCTCGACGGGGACAGTGCGAACCGACGGGGATAGTGCGCAACGTAGGGATCGACGGCAGGCAGGTACCGCCATTGATGGAACGACCCGGA
>CAIZPS010000115.1 GCA_903934925.1 uncultured bacterium
GAGACCAGCCTCGATGTGGGCGACAAGTCCAACGACCGGATCCGCATCAACGGCCATGACCTCCGCTGCCGGGTCGTGGGCGAGGGCGGCAACCTCGGGTTCACCCAGCTCGGCCGCATCGAGGCTGCACGGCATGGTGTGCGTCTGAACACCGATGCGATCGACAACTCGGCGGGCGTAGACACCTCTGATCACGAGGTGAACATCAAGATCCTCCTGGATGCAGCGATCCAGAGCGGCTCGCTCGATCTCGAGGCACGCAACGTGCTGCTGGCCGAGATGACCGACGACGTCGCCCGGATGGTCTTGGCCGACAACTACGGCCAGAACGTCGTGCTCGGCAACTCGCGCGCGGGTGCATCCGCTCTCGTCACCGTGCAACAGCGGATGATCCGAGAGCTCGAGCGCACGGGGATGCTGGACCGCGCCCTGGAGTTCCTGCCCGATGACGAGGAGTTGCGTACCCGTGAGGCGGCGGGGGAGGGCCTCACCGGCCCCGAGCTGTGCGTGCTCCTGGCCTACGCGAAGATCTGGCTCACAAAGGAGCTGAACGAGTCCACCTTCGCCCAGGATGCGTACTTCACGCGCGCCCTAGTGGAGTACTTCCCGCACGTCCTGCACGAGCGCTTCGCCGAGGAGATCGCCGCCCATCCGCTGCGCGCGCAGATCATCTCGACGGTCACCGTCAACCGACTGATCAACATCGCGGGCATCACGTTCGTCTTTCGGGCCATGGAGGAGACGGGCGCAAGTGCGGTCGAGGTCGTGCGGGCAGCGACGGCCGCCATGGAGGTCTTCCGCATCCCGGAGTTCTGGCAGCAGGTCAACGAGAACGATGGCCGTCTCTCGACGAACGCCCAGGTCGCCCTGCATCTGGAGACGCGACGACTGCTGGATCGGGCGACCCGCTGGTTCCTCCAGACGCGCGGTGGCGTGATCGACGTGCAGGCGGAAGTCACGCGCTTCGCCTCGGTGGTCGAGGACCACACGAGCGCCGTGCCGTCCAACCTGCAGGGCAGGGAGCGTGAGCGCTTCGACCGCCTGATGCGCAGATTCGAGCAGGCCGGAACTCCGGAGGATCTTGCCCGCTATGCGGCGGGGTCGCTCGACGTCTTCGCCCTTCTCGACATCGCTGACATCTGCGTGCGGACGGGAGAGACGGTCGACGTCGTCATCCCGCTCTACTTCACCATCTGCGACCGCTATGACATCGATGAGACCCTGGTGAAGATCTCCGACCTGCCGCGGAGTGATCGATGGAGTGCGTTGGCGCGCTTCGCCCTGCGCAGTGACCTCTACTCGGTGGTCGCCGGGCTCACCTCCCGGGTGCTGCGATCGACGTCGAGCGATGTCCCTCCGCTCGAGCGACTGTCGGCGTGGGAGTGGGATCACTCCGAGGGCGTCTCCCGGGCGCGCACGACGCTCGACGACATCGAGGCGGTCGACGAGCCGAACCTCGCGACCCTGTCGGTTGCCCTGCGGTCCCTGCGCAACCTCGTGGCCCAGGAGGGCTGACGGAGCCGCAGGTCGTCGCGAACTGTTCGCAGCTGTCGAGGGGGTCGGTCGGGCTACGTCCTGCCCGTCTACCCTGAGGCGTCCGACCTTCCGCTCGAGGAGAACCCGTGAGCCTGCCACCCCTGGTGGATCCCGCTGATGAGCTGACCATCGACGAGGTCCGTCGCTACAGCCGCCACCTGATCATCCCCGACGTAGGCATGGCCGGGCAGAAGCGCCTGAAGAACGCGAAGGTGCTGTGCGTGGGTGCTGGTGGCCTCGGAAGCCCGTCGCTGATGTACCTCGCTGCAGCTGGTGTGGGCACTCTTGGCATCGTCGAGTTCGACGTCGTCGACGAGTCCAACCTGCAGCGGCAGATCATCCACGGGCAGGGCGATATCGGCCGACCCAAGGCGGAGAGCGCACGCGACACCGTGCTCGAGATCAACCCGCACGTGCAGGTCAACCTGCACACCGAGCGCCTGGACTCCTCAAACGTCATGGAACTCTTCAGTCAGTACGACCTCATCGTCGACGGAACCGACAACTTCGCGACGCGCTATCTCGTCAACGACGCGTGCGTGCTGCTGGGCAAGCCCTATGTATGGGGCTCGATCTACCGGTTCGACGGGCAGGCCTCGGTGTTCTGGGCCGAACACGGCCCCTGCTACCGCTGCCTCTACCCTGAGCCCCCACCGCCGGGCATGGTGCCCTCGTGCGCGGAGGGCGGCGTGCTCGGCGTGCTGTGCGCGTCCATCGGCTCCATCCAGGTGAACGAGGCCATCAAGGTCATCACGGGTGTGGGTCAGACCCTGCTCGGGCGACTGATGATCTACGACGCGCTCGAGATGACGTACCGCCAGGTGAAGGTGCGCAAGGACCCGAACTGCGCGGTGTGCAGTGAGAACCCCACGGTCACGGAGCTCATTGACTACGAGGCGTTCTGCGGCACGATCTCCGACGAAGCCGCCGAGGCGGCGCGCGACTCCACGATCACCGTGCTGCAGTTGAAGGACATGCTCGACGCCCGCGACGCAGGTGAGGACGACTTCGTCCTCATTGACGTCCGGGAGCCGAATGAGTTCGAGATCGTCAGCATTCCCGGTGCCATCCTCATCCCCAAGGGGGAGTTCCTCGACGGATCGGCACTGGAGAAGCTCCCGAACGACAAGCGCGTGGTGCTGCACTGCAAGGTCGGAGGCCGATCCGCCGAGGCGCTGGCCGTCGTGAAGGGTGCCGGCTACTCCGATGCGGTGCACGTCGGCGGCGGCATCCTGCAGTGGATCGCCCAGGTGGAGCCGGACAAGCCCACGTACTGAGATTGATCCGGCACGTCACCGTGCCTCGAAAGCCACGGCCACGAAAGCCACGAAAGCCGCGGAGCCCTCGGGCCCGCGGCTTTTCGCTTTCCTGACCGGTCATTGTCTGTGACATCCGAGCACTGACTGCAGTGCACTCACTTCAGCATCCCGTGCGTCCTTCGAAGCGAGCAACCTGAAAGTGCCAGCTGCAGAAGGAGACAAGGACATGACAACAGGGCGATGGACGAAGAGAGCACCGGACACACGCGGATCAGCCGCACGGCCGGTGCGAGTCATTGGAGTGGCTTTCGCTGTGGGAGCCGTGGTGGCGGGGGCCATGGCCTTCAGCGCCGGTGCGGTTCAGGCCGGGCAAAACGAAGAGCGGGAACAGGTGTGCAGTGCGCTCAGCTCCGGCAAGATTGACGTGTCTGGCAGTGTCACGACACTCACGATCACGGCCCCAAGCGGCCAGCTGATCGACCAGTACTGCGTCAAGGCTGGTTCGGTGAATCAGGGGAATGGCCCTGAGTACATCACCGTGGCGCCGCCGGCTGCTTCCGTGACGATCAGCCACTCCAGTGGCAAGGACATCAGCCACTACTCAGCGCGCTACATCTCGGAGCCGACGCCTACGCCGACGCCGACACCGACGCCTACGCCGACGCCTACGCCGACGCCGACGCCTACGCCGACGCCGACACCTACGCCGACGCCGACGCCGACACCTACGCCGACGCCGACGCCTACGCCGACGCCGACACCTACGCCGACGCCGACACCCACACCACCTACGACACCGACACCCACACCGCCTACGACGCCGACGCCTACGCCGACCGCGCCTGAGACGGTCGCACCGGTAGCACCTGGTGTCGTGGAGCAGCCGGTGGAGGTCGCGGTGCCCCTGCCGGCAACGGTGGAGGATCCAGAGACGGTCGCGGTTCCGATGCCGGCGACGGTCCCGCTGCCGGCGACAGTCCCTGCCGGTGATGGCTCCAGCACCACCGGAGCACCTGCCGGAGCCTGGGTGCTGATGGCCATGGGTATGGCCGGGCTCGCGGCAGTGGCCGCGACGACGCGCAGAAGGATGATGCGGCAGGAGAGGTAGCCGCTCAGACTGAGGCCCCGCCTTCGGGCGGGGCTTCAGTCGTGTCAGGTCCCCAGATGAGGCCCCGCCTTCGGGCGGGGCTTCAGTCGTGTCAGGTCCCCAGATGAGGCCCCGCCTTCGGGCGGGGCTTCAGTCGTGTCAGGACGAGGACTCTGTCCAGCCCTCGCGCTTGTGGCTGCCGTCGCAGAACGGCTTGTTGCCGGAGTGGCCGCATCGGCACAGGTAGGCCTTGCTGGTCTCGCGGATGACAGTGCCGTCCGGGGCCACGATGCTCACCTCGCCGTCGACTTCGAGGGGGCCATCGGTCAGGGTGGTGATGCGCACGTCGCTCATGGCCGGAGTCTGCTGCACGTTGGCCGAGGGCGCATCCGCACGCAACGTGCCGTCAGCCCGCGACGATGTCTCCGTCCGGATTCGACACGACGACACCGATGGACTCCATCCAGGCGATCGCCTTCGCGACGGCGTCGGGGGTGCCCCCGAGGTCGCACACCATCCAGCCACTGTGGTCCTGGATGAGGGCCCGACGGATGTTCGGGACGACGCCGAACCGCGTGATGATCTCGTAGATCACCGGATCGGTGGCCGGGCCGGGCGGGAACGTGAGCTGGACGTGTCGGGAGGCGGAGTTCACAGGGCGCCCTTCTTGGTGAGCCAGTTGAAGGCCCAGTAGCCGGGGATCGTCGGGATCCAGAACGTGATGAGACGGTAGAGCAGCACGGAGGACACGGCCAGGCCGGCATCGAGTCCGCCGGCGGTCAGACCCGCGGCGAGAGCGGCCTCGACTGCACCGAGGCCACCGGGCGTGGGCGCGGCCTGGCCGATCGTGGCTCCGGCGAGATACACCACGGCCACGACGGCGAGATTCATGTTGCCGTCGAAGGCGCGTACGCACGCGTACAGCACGCCGATGTAGGCGAGGTTCAGCAGCAGGATGCCGCCGATGCCCTCCAGCAGCTTGAGGGGCCGCTGGGCCACCGTGACGAGCCGCGGTCCGACCTCCTTCAGCAGCGGGCCGACACGCTTGCGGATGAGCCGACGCACGGCCGGCACCGCGAGCAGGGCGAGCAGCAGGATCAGCACGGCCACGATGGCGACGACGGCGATGCGCGGCGGATCGAAGGTGAGGTCCGTCTGTGTGCCGGCCGCGATGCCGAAGCCCAGAAGCAGCAGGATGTGGAAGACGAAGGCCATCACCTGCGATACGCCGACACTGGCAGCGGCGAGAGCGGGGTGCAGGCCGGACCTCTGCAGGAAACGCACGTTGATCGCGATGGCGCCGATGGTCGGGGGCGACACCAGGGTCGCGAAGTCGCCGGCAACCTGCGCGAGAACGGTGCGATGCAGGGGGAGCCGCTCGGGCACGAAGCCCGACAGCGACCATGCCGCACCGAAGTAGGTGAGGATCGAGAGCAGGAAGGCAGCGGCCATCCAGCCCCAGTCGGCGGTGCGGAGCAGGCCGACGAGGTCGACCTGCGTCAACTGCGACAGCAGGACGTATCCCGCGATCGTCCCGACGATGATCATGATGAGAGTGCGGGGGCGGAACCTCTCGAAGTTGATCTGCTCGTTGTCGGCACCGGGGCGGATCTCGACGAGGGCATCACGCAGGGCGACGAGCACGTCCTTGCGCTTGCGGATGGCCGCCCGGGTGCTTCGCGAGAGTGCTACTGGCTGCAGTGCGGGCAGCGCCCGCGCGAGACCCTGCGTTCCGAGAACGGTCTGGCCGGTGCGCACCGCGCGTTCCACGTCGGTCAGCAGCGCAAGGGTGGTGAGCAGTTCCGCGGTGTCGATGCGCTGGGCCACGTCTCCCGCCGCGATGCTGCCGGTGCCTCCGCCGATGAGCCACACCGTTCCGTCGTCCGCACGCACCAGGTGCTCGGAGGTGAGCGAGCGATGCGTCAGCTGGTTCTGCTGCAGGCTCCGCAGGGCACGCCAGGCGCCGAGGAGATCGGTCTCAGTGATCTCGTCTAGGTCGGCGAAACGGGTTCCCTCGATGAGTTCATGTGCCATCAGGACGGAGTCCGGTCCGACCTCTGTGGTGAGCAGCAGCCGTGGCTCGGGCGCGCCGGCCGCCTGGGCCGCGTACGACATCAGGGATGCGTGATCGAGCGCGCGACGCATGTTGAACGCTCCCGCGGTGGAGTCGTCGCGCAGGCGCAGGCTGGTCCAGATCGACTTCACCAGGCCCGCGCCCTCCATGTCGCGGTCCAGCACGGTGACGATCACTCGTCCGCCGGCCCTCGTGGTGGCCAGATAGCGGCGACCGCGAGCAGTCAGCTCGCTCGCCTGCAGCACTGTGATGGGGAGCCCTCCGCGATCGAGGGCGGAGGCGATCTCCAGGCCGCTGGGGCGCGCGGTCTGCGTTCCTGCGACGTAGCGCGTGATCAGGCCCACGGCCCAGCCGACGGCCAGCGACACCCCGACGCCCGCAAAGGTGATGCCGCCGCTGAGGAGACTCACGGTCACCAGTGATCCGATGACGACGACGGTGAGCACGTTCCAGGGCCGGCGATCCATCGCGCGGGCGACGGTCAGGAAGGCGACGAGGCCGCCGAGGATGGGCGTCGTCGTCGCCGCTGCAGCGCTGGTCGAGCCGGCCAGTGCGACGAGCAGGGCAGGGGCGTCGATCGCGGAGATCGCCCAAGACACGCCCGTGAGAACCACGATCCCGATGAACAGGGCCACGAGCGCGTCGAACAGTTGACGCATGCGTCGGCGCACGATCAGCGTGATGGCCACGGCGATCGGCAGTCCCAGGGTGCCCAGGCCGCCGACCACGTTCAGGACGAGGACGAGGAAGGACGGCAGCAGCGACGCACCGCTCTCCAGGTCGCTGTCCAGACCGGCGGCCGTGTCGGTGGCGAAGTAGGCGATCAGGACGATGGCCGCGGTGACCGCCAGCGCGACGACGAAGCGCGCGAGGTCGAGGGGTCGGCGCACTCGCTTGGGGATGCGCTCGTCCTCGATGACGATGGTGGCGTCGGAAGAAATGGTGGCGTCGGCAGAAATGGTGGCGTCGGAAGAAATGGTGGCGTCGGAAGAAATGGTGGCCTCGAGTGCGGCGGCGGCATCCGGGCCGCTGGCCGACGCCTCGAGAGTCACGACCCGATGGTCCCAGACGCCGGCGGTGAACTGTCGCACCCGGGTGGTATCCATGGGGCATGGGCTGGCGTCTGGACCTCGGTGCGCTCCCTGCGACGCCTGCTCCGGTCCTCGACGCCGAGCAGGCGACGGTGGTGGCCCATCGGTCCGGCCCGCTGCTCGTGCTGGCCGGCCCGGGCACCGGCAAGACGACGACGATCGTGGAGGCGATCCGGGCGCGGCTGCTCGATCCGCAGGATCCGCTCCCGGCCGAGTCGATCCTCGCGCTCACCTTCGGTCGCCGTGCGGCCATCGACCTCCGCGACCGTGTGACCGCCCGGGTGGGCGGCGGCCTGGTGCCGATGGTCGCCACCTTCCATTCCTTCGCCTATGCCCTGCTGCGTCAGACGGCGACCCTCGACGAGTACGCGCACCCGCCGCGGCTGATGTCCGGCGCCGAGGAGGATGTCCGGATCCGCGAGCTCCTGCGCGGTGCGGTCGTCGACGGCACGGTCGAGTGGCCGGAGGATCTCGTGGGCGCCCTGCCCACCCTGGGTCTGGCCAACGAGGTGCGGGCCGTCCTGGCCCGGGCGCGCGAGGTGGGCCTCGACGGAGCGGGCCTGGAGCGGATCGGGCGGGCGTCCGGGCGGCCAGCCTGGCAGGCGGTGGGCCGGCTGGGGCGCCAGGAGCAGCAGGTGATGGCCCTCGAGAACGTCCTCGACTACGGCGAGCTGCTCCTGCGAGCCGTGCAGCGGGCGGGGGAGTCCGACGTTCGCGCGTGGCTGCACGGGCGCTATCGCGCCGTCTACGTCGACGAGTACCAGGACACTGACCCACTGCAGGTGGCGCTGCTGCAGGCCCTCGTCGGCCCCGCGACCTCGCTGGTGGCGGTCGGTGATCCGGATCAGGCCATCTACGGGTTCCGCGGCGCCGACATGGGTGGCCTGCTCGCGTTCCCGTCCATGTTCCGTGCGAGCGACCAGCGCCAGGCGCCCGTCGTCGTCCTGCGATCTGTGCGCAGGTTCGGGCCGCGGATCCGGGCGGCTGCGGGAGTGGCCCTCGGGTCGCGGCTTCCCGCGGGGCTGCCGGCCGAGGTCCTGCGCGTGCACCGCACACCGCAGTGCGTGGAGGTCGCCGACCCGGAGTCCGACGATCTCGTCCTCGTGCGCACCTACACCGATCGCGGGGCGCAGGCGGCGCACGTGGCGCGCGAGATCCGCCAGGCGCACCTGCGTCGCGGGGTGCCGTGGTCGCAGATGGCCGTCATCGTTCGGTCTGCTGCGGAGATCCCCGCAGTGCAGCGGGCCCTGCAGTCGATGGGGGTGCCCGAAGTCGTTGCCGCCGACGAGGTGCCGCTGCGTCAGGAGCCGGCGGTGGCGATCCTGCTCGATCTCCTCGACATGGCCGCTCATCCGGCTGCCGCCACGCCTGCACGCGTCATCGACCTGCTCTCGGGTCCGGTCGTCGGGCTCACCGCCGGCGAGATCCGACGCCTGGGGCGGTCGCTGCGGCAGGCGTCGCATCGCGCGGGCTTCGCCGCACCGGCATCGGACCGCCTGATCCGCGACCTCGTCCTCGGACCTCTTCTCGACGTTCCGTCCGACACCGCTGGCCCACTCCTCACCGGGGCTGTGGGCGACGACGTTCGGTCGGCCGTGGCGCGCATCACCGGCCTGCTGGCTCAGGCACGGCAGCAGATGGTGTCCGGGGAGGGCCCGGAGGATGTCCTCTGGACCCTGTGGTCGGGCGGGCGCCACCCGCACGGATGGCCCGAGCGGCTGCGTGCGGCCGCGCTCGCAGGAAGCCGGTCCGCCGACCACGATCTCGATGCGGTGCTGGCCCTGTTCGACACTGCCGCGCGGCTGGCTGGTCGCTATCCCGGATTCCTGGGGGTGCGCACCTTCCTGGAGATGCTCGCCGATCAGCAACTGCCCGCGGAGTCGGTTGCCGACCGCGGACTCCGGGCCGAGGCGGTGCGCGTCCTGACGGCGCACCGCGCCAAGGGCCTGGAGTGGGACGAAGTCTGGGTCGTCGGGATCCAGGAGGGCGTCTGGCCTGACATCCGTCCCCGCGGGTCGACCCTGCGCGCGGAGGAGCTCACCGCCGACGGAATCGGCAGCGGCCCCCATCCGGCCGCACTCCTGGAGGAGGAGCGCCGGCTGCTCTACGTCGCGTGCACGCGCGCGCGGCACCGTGTGCACCTGACCGCGGTCGAGTCGCCACTGGACTCCGGCGATCGTCCGAGTCGTTTCCTGCTCGACATCGCCGACCACCTGGGGCTTGCCGGCCTGCCCGCCGTCGGTGGTCGGCCGGCCTATCCGGCCTCTCTCGACGGTCTCGTCGCGGAGCTGCGGTCGGTGGCCTCCGACGACTCTGCGGCAGCTCCTCTGCGACGAGCGGCGGAGGAGCGACTCGCGCTGCTGGCGGCGGAGCGCGACGATCGTGGGCGCCCGCTCGTGCCGCTCGCCGACCCGCGCACCTGGTGGGGGATGCGCGAGGCAACCCACCTCGATCGGCCGCTGCGGGCACCTGAGGAGCCGCTGGCCATCTCCGGCAGCATGCTCGACTCCGTCCTGCAGTGCCCGCTGGCCTGGTACCTCGAGCGCGAGGTGCACGCCGAGACTTCACGCGGTACGTCTGCCAGCTTCGGCAGCATCGTCCATGCCGTTGCCGACTTCGTCGCCAAGGGCGAGGTGCCCGCGCGACTGGATGCCATGGAGGCCGAGCTCGATCGCGTCTGGGGTGCGCTCGTGTTCGAGGCGCGCTGGCAGTCCCGAGCGGAGCGCGCCGCCGCAGGCGCTGCCCTCGGCCGGTTCCTCGACTACCACCTCGAGGCCGGGCGAGAGCTGCTGTCCACCGAGACGGGCGTGCGCGCCCAGATCACCGTCACCACTCCCTCCGGCGAGCACGACGAAGTCCGGCTCTCCGGATTCATAGACCGCATCGAGCGCGATGCCGAGGGCCGCCTCGTCGCGATCGACCTGAAGAACATGCGCACAGCCGTGCCGACGGGTGATATTCCCGAGCACGGTCAGCTGGGCGTCTACCAGCTGCTGCTGCAGCACGGCGACGTCACCGTCATCGATCCCGACACCGCAACCGTGACCCTGCCCGCACGCCCACGCGAGGTCGGCGGCGCGGCTCTGGTCCAGCTGCGCCTGGATGCCGGTCGTGGATCGACGGCAGCGAAGGTGCAGTTCCAGGAGGCCCTGCCGACCACCGACTCGTCGGGCCCGGCGTCGCCCGACCCCACATGGGTCGAAATCCGGCTCGGCGCGGCAGCCGAGGTGCTGCGCTCCGACACCATCCGCGCCACCGTCGGGCCGGGCTGCAACCACTGCTCCTATGCCACCGCCTGCCCCGCGCAGCCCGAGGGTGCGCCGGTGGTTCCATGAGCGAGCTCACCCGCGCCGCCCTCGACTCGGCGCTTGACCTCACCCTCACCGACGAGCAGTGGCACGTCGTCAGCAGCCCCCTGCGCCCTGCCGTCATCGTCGCCGGTGCCGGTTCGGGCAAGACGACGTCGATGTCCGCACGCGTCGCGTGGCTCACGGGCTCGGGGCTCGTGCGTCCCGATCAGGTGCTCGGCCTGACGTTCACCACCAAGGCCGCGTCACAGCTGCTGTCGTCGATGAGGGCATCGGTGCAGCGGCTGGAGGCTGCTGGACTGCTCGCTCCCGCGATCGCCGTCGAGGATTCGGTCGACGGCGTCGACGGCGTCGACGATGCGTCACCGGGCGAGCCGATCGTGCTGACCTACCACGCATTCGCGGCTCGCATCCTGGCCGAGCACGGCATTCGCCTCGGGCGTGAGCCTGATGCGACCGTGCTCACCGACGAGTCAAGGCGTCATCTGGCGTACGGCTTCGTGTGCCGGTCTTCGGCACCGCTGGGCGATCTCGGGCGCAGTCCTGTCGTCGTCACGTCTCACCTGCTGCGACTCGACGACGAACTCACCGAGCTCGGCATCACCCCGGCGGCCTTGCGCGAGTTCGACAACGCGCTGGCCGAGCGACTCCGCGGCCACGAGGCCGAGTCGGGCCTGCAGGTGATCGGCCGAACGATGCTCGAGACGGCGGGGGCGCGTGCCGCTCTCGCCGATCTCGTCACGGAGTGGCGGGCGGAGAAGGCTGTGCGCGGGGTCGTCGACTTCGCCGACCAGATCCGACTCGCGGGCGATCTCGTCGCGCGCTTCCCGGAGGTCGTGGCGAGCGTGCGTGAGCGGTACGCCACCGTCCTGCTCGATGAGTACCAGGACACCTCGATCGCCCAACGTCAACTGCTGCAGCGGATCTTCGGCGACGGCCACCCCGTGCTCGCCGTCGGCGATCCCTGCCAGGCCATCTACGGATGGCGCGGGGCGAGCGTCGACAACATCGAGAGTTTTCCGCACCACTTCCCGATGGAGGAGGGCCCCGCCGATCGGCACGCACTGTCGATGAACCGACGCTCGGGGCCAGCGATCCTCGAGGTGGCCAACCGCGTCTCGGAGCGGCTCCGAACGGTCCACTCCGGCGTCCGACCCCTGAGTGCCGGCGACAACGGCAAGGGCGCGGGCGTCGTCTCCTGTGCCCTGTTCGAGACGTACGCGCAGGAGGTCGACTGGCTGGTGGGCGAGATCCTCGCCACGCACGACTCCGGTCGCGTGCCGTGGTCGAGCATCGCCGTGCTGGCGGCCACGTCCAAGGACCTCATCTCCGTCGACGACGCCCTGCGCCTGCGTGGGGTGCCCACGCAGCTCGTCGGGGCTGCTGCCCTGCTCGCGCAGCCGGCAGTGATCGAACTGCGCGCCATGCTCGAGGTGCTCCACGATCCGTGCGCGAATCCGTCCTTCGTACGCATCGCAGCTGGCCCGCGCTGGCGCATCGGTGCCCGTGACCTCGCCGCCCTCGGCGACCGCGCCGCCGTCATCGCCGGGGGGCGCCGTCGCGGCCAGCACCCCGATCTTGCCGCCGCGCTCGATGAGGCGGTCGCCGGCACCGACCCCACCGAGACGGTGTCCTTGACCGAGGCCCTCGAGGATCCCGGTGATCCCGGCGGCTACTCGCCGGAGGCGTGGAAGCGCTTCGCCGAACTCTCTGCGGAGATCACCCGGCTGCGCCGGCACGTGGGCGAGCCGCTGATCGACCTGCTCTGGCGGGTCATGCGCTCGACGGGTCTGGAGGTCGAGGCTGCGGTGGCGTCGTCCACCGACGGCTCGCGTGCCGTCCATGCACTCCACACCTTCGTCGATCTCGCTGCGTCCTTCGCCGACACCGACGGCCGCATGACGCTCGGGGCGTTCCTGTCGCGACTGCGCGATGCGGAGCGGTTCGACGTCGATCTCGAGTTCGAGGCGCCGCCGATTGCCGATGCGGTGTCGCTGATCACCGTGCACAAGGCCAAGGGGCTTGAGTACTCGTACGTGTTCGTCCCGTTCGTCTCGGAGAAGGCCTTCCCGGGCGGCCAGGGTCGGTCGCAGTGGACCACGAGCCCGATGGTCGTACCGTGGCCGCTGCGCCCCGATGCCACGCCCGTTCTCGCTGGCTTCCCGCTGCCCGATGAGCCGCCACGCGCCAAGCACCATGACGCCTACCTCGACGACCTCCGTGACATCACCGAGCTCGAGAACGATCGCCTCGCCTACGTCGCGTTCACGCGCGCAGAATCGGGTCTGGCCGTCTCCGGACACTGGTGGGGTCCGCACCAGCGCACGCCGCGGGGTCCGGCGCGCTTCCTGTCCGCTGTGCACGAGGCCTGCGTCGACGGCCTCGGCACAGTGGTGCACTGGGCTCCGGCGCCCCCGGACGATGCGGAGAACCCCCAGCTCGGATCTGCAGCGGGGCCGCGCGTCTGGCCGGCCCCGGCCGACAGTGACGAGGCTGCTCGTCTGCACGCGGTCGCGCAGCGCGTGCTGGCCGCACCTGCGCTCCAGACCGCCTTGTTGGTCGCGCCCCCCGGACCTCCCAGCGAAGCTGACGTCGCCGACCTGGTGATCGCCGGATGGGATGACCAGATCGCCGGCCTGTTGGAGGAGGAGCGCCGGCGCAGGTCTGACGATCATGTCGTGCGACTGCCAGCGTCGGTGTCCGTGAGCACCCTGCTGCGCGCGTTTGCCGATCCGGTGCAGGCGGCCATCGACATCGCCCGACCCATGCCTCGGCCTCCGAGCCCGGCGGCACGACGTGGCACGGCCTTCCACGCCTGGGTCGAAGCCCGCTACGGCCAGCAGTCCCTTCTCGACCCGGACGATCTCCCGGGTGCCGCCGACGATCACATCGTCAGCGAGCAGGCCCTGGCCGAGCTGAAGAGGGCCTTCGAGCGCACGACCTACGCGGGACGCGATCCGCTCGCTGTCGAGGCACCGTTCTCGATCGTCCTCGGCGGACGTGTCGTCAACGGTCGCATCGACGCCGTCTTCGCGGGCGACTCTGCGGGTGAAGGCGGCGCGATCGCCGAGGTGGTCGACTGGAAGACGGGCTCAGCGGCGGGGGTCGACCCTCTCCAGCTCGCGCTCTACCGCCTGGCATGGGCGCAGATCACCGGCATCGACGTCGCGCAGGTCGCTGCTGCCTTCGTCATGGTCCCGACGGGCGAGGTGATCCGGCCCGACACCGACTCCCTGGTCACGCTGCTGCAGTCCTGAGGGCTACCGCTTCTCGTCGGGCTGCTCGAAGGGATCCGTCGCCGGTGTCGCGACGTCGATCGGCGCGGCGCTGTCGCCCACGTGGGCGGACTCCGCGATGGCCTCGCCGGCCTCCTCTGTGGGCTTGCGTCGGGCGCCGGTGAGGCCGCGCATCCACTCGCGTGCAGGCTCCTCCACCACGCGCCACATGAGCCAGGCGATCACGAGCGCCCCGCCCACGAGTCCGACGACCCCGATCGCATACGGCGCGCCGCCGTCGATGCCGAGGGCGTTCATGCCGGCCCGCCACAGGCCGAACCAGACCAGATGCGTCATGTACAGCGAGTAGGAGATGAAGCCGCCGAGCACGAGAGTCCTGGTTGACAGGAAGCGCGAGAGGCCCCGGCGCGACAGTGCGAGTGCGCCGATCCACGCGATCAGCAGGGGCACGAGCAGCAGGTGGTAGTACGGCGGCAGCGGTTCGACATCGCCGTCCAGCACCATTTCACCGGCCTGTGCTGGCCCCCAATTGCCGAGGAAGATCGCACCGGCGATCACCATCAGTGGCAGCACCACGGCGAGGACGGAGGCCGTGCGTTCGACGCGCGGACCCGGCGGCTGCGTCATCGTCTCCCCGGGCAGCATGCGCACGACGATGAGATACGTGATCGCACCAGCGGTGAACTCCGTCAGGATTCGAATCGTCGAGCCCCAGTTGTCCGTGTAGTACGGATCTGACGTCGAGAGTCCGTACACGACGAGGGGCACCAGCACGACGACCCAGGCAGCCGCGAGGAGGCCGGTGCGCCACTTCCGGTGGAATGCCCACAGCAGCAGGATCAGCAGCGGGAAGAGCAGGTAGGCCAGCCACTCCATCGACAGTGACCAGGCGACGAAGTTCCAGCCGCGCTGCGGCTCGGGGCCCCACTCCTGGATGAGCAGCAGGTTCTTGACGAAGTCCCACGGATTCAGCCAGGCGCGGTCGAGTGGCTCGCCGGTGACCTTGGCCTGCGCGAAGACGGCCACGCCGGCGACGATCAGCATCACCAGGTGCACGGGATAGATGCGAGCCAGGCGCAACCACCAGAAGTCGAGCGTGCCGCGTGCGCGAAGCCCGGGACCCATGCGAGTCAGGTAGGTGTGCGTGAGGATGAAGCCGGAGAGGGCGAAGAACAGGTCAACCCCGAGCCGACCCACCCGCAGCACGTCTGCGAAGCCCGCGAACAGGAGTCCGAGCTGGTTGAGGGGGCCCTGCAGGTGATAGAGCAGCACCCAGGCGGCCGCGACGAAGCGGATGCCGGTCAGCTGTCTGATGAAGACGTTCACGCGCGGATCCCCGGATGGTTGCTGGTGGTTCTGTCATCGTGTCACGCGCGGGTGTTCGCACCTCGTTAGGCTCGCTGACCGTGACCCTCCTCGACACTCTCATGCTGGCCCGCTCAGGTGTGGATCGGATGGCGGAGCGTCGCAGCGACGATGCCTGGATCGCAGGCCTTCGCTCGGATCCGGCATCCCGCCTGGTGTGCGTGCATGCCGGAGGCGCGCCCGTGCAGCAGGACGACTCCGGTGTACACCTCGTCCTGCGCTCCGTCACCGACACGGATGCGCCGCCGGACGACGTCACCTTCCTCGGCGTCGACCCGGACGATGTCGCCTACTTCGTCGAGCACGTGCCTGATCGGGAGTGCCATGGCCATCAGGAGTGGGGTGAGCTCCGCACGGTGGGCTCGCGGCTCGACGATCGCGACGCGGGCCTGCTCGTCACCGCGGTCGCACTCGACAACTGGCGCGGTGGCCACCAGCGCTGCCCGCGATGCGGGGCGCTGACGATCACCCAGCAGGCCGGATGGTCGCGCAGATGCGCGTCGTGCGAGACGCAGCACTTCCCCCGGACGGATCCGGCCGTCATCGTTCTGGTGAAGGACGAAGACGACCGCGCCCTGCTGGGGCGGCAGGGTCGATGGGAGGAGGGCTGGTTCTCCACGCTGGCCGGATTCGTCGACCCGGGGGAGTCGGCGGAGGCCGCGGTGCGCCGTGAGGTGCAGGAGGAGAGCGGCGTCGTCATCGGCGCGCATCCCGACGACGTGGAGTACCTCGGCAGCCAGCCGTGGCCGTTCCCGGCCTCGCTGATGCTGGGCTACCACGCACGCGCCGTGCAGACCGACATCGAGGTCGACGGTGAGGAGATCGCCCAGGCGCGGTGGTTCTCGCGCGCCGAGCTGGTTGCTGAATGCAAGGCCGGCACGGTGCGCCTGCCACCCGATATCTCGATCGCACGGCGACTCATCGAGCGGTGGTACGGCGCGGAACTGCCCGGGGATTGGTCACGCCCGATCAGTCCGCGTCGCTAGTCCCGACTCCATACGCAGGTGTCACACACCTGTGGCGGTGTGACACCTGCGTAAGGAGTCGGGGCTGGAAGCCGGACCGCTCACTCCTCAGCCCAGGCCGGTCCATGGGCCTGGTCTTGCGGGGCTCGCTGCGCTCACTCCTCAGCCCAGGCCGGTCCATGGGCCTGGTCTTGCGGGGCTCGCTGCGCTCACTCCTCAGCCCAGGCCGAGCCGCTCCTTCACCTGCCCGATCGACGGGTTCGTCGCGAATGACCCGTCCGGGAACTGCAGGGTGGGGACCGTCTGGTTTCCGCCGTTGACGTCCTCGACCATGGCGGCCGCGACGTCGTCCTGCTCGATGTCGACCTCGACGAACGCGATGCCCTCGCGCTGCATCTGGGCCTTCAGGCGCTGGCAGTAGCCGCACCACACCGTCGAGTACATGGTCAGGGGCATCAGGTCGCTCACACGGGCAGCGTAGCCCGAGCCTCGTGGCCCCGTCGCCGTGCGCCCGGATCACGCGATGTCACCGGCCCGTGACAGCATCGGGCCATGACCCAGGACGCCCTCGCGGAGCTCGATGACGAGCAGCGCGCAGTCGTCGAGGCCCTCCACGGCCCAGTGGTGGTGCTGGCCGGTGCGGGCACGGGCAAGACCCGCGCCATCACGCACCGCATCGCGCACGGCGTCACGACCGGCGAGCACGATCCGCGTCGCACGCTGGCGGTCACCTTCACCACGCGTGCGGCGGGGGAGATGCGCACTCGGTTGCGTGCACTCGGCGTCGACGGCGTGCAGGTGCGCACGTTCCATGCAGCAGCACTGCGCCAGTTGCGCTACTTCTGGCCGCGCCTCAGCGGTGGCGAGTTCCCCGAAC
>CAIZPS010000116.1 GCA_903934925.1 uncultured bacterium
CCAGTGACCACTCGCGGTGCCCAGTGGCCGTTCGCGGTGCCCAGTGGCCACTCGCGGAGGTCAGAACCAGAGGTCGGGATCGGGTTGGAGACCAAGGTGTGGGAAGACGGCCTCGCGTGCGGCCAGGATCGCCGCATCGACCGGATCGTCCGGATCGAAGCCCTGCTCGATGGGCCGGGGCCACGGCTCACGGCCGTCGGTCATGCGGCCTGGCGCCTGGCGGCCGAGAGTCGCCATGACGTAGTCATGGAATCCTGCGGGGACGGCCGTCTCCGGCGCGACGGGTGAGCCGAGCATCTCGGCGACCAGATGAGTCCAGGCCCGTGGCACGACGTCAACCCACTCGTACCCGCCACCCCCGACGGCGACCCAGCGCCCGCCCGCGTACCGATGGGCCCACCGATGCAGGGCAGCGAACGCCAGACGCTGGCCGTCCAGGGACACGAGCAGGTGGGCGAGGGGATCCTCGACGTGGGTGTCGACACCGTGCTGCGTCACGAGGATCTGCGGCGCGAACGCCTCGAGGACGGCGGGCACGATCCCATGAATGGCCCGCAGCCAGCCCTGATCCCCCGTGCCCGCCGGCAGGGCCACGTTGACCGCCGTGCCGGGCGCTCCCGTCCCGCCCGTCTCGTGAGGCCAGCCGGTGCCCGGGAACAACGTGGCCGGTGACTCATGCACCGACACCG
Organism: uncultured bacterium; assembly: GCA_903934925.1. GTDB lineage: Bacteria > Actinomycetota > Actinomycetes > S36-B12 > S36-B12 > UBA10649. The sequence continues at coordinate 690 of CAIZPS010000116.1, forward strand.
TGAGCACGCGCGGGTCGTCCCAGAACATGGCCTGGACACCGTCGCCATGGTGCACATCGATGTCGACGTAGGCGACCCGCTCAACCCCCTGGTCGAGCAGCCAGGCGATGGACGCCCCGATGTCGTTGTAGATGCAGAAGCCCGCCGCCGATCCCGGCATCGCGTGGTGCAGGCCGCCCGCGAGGTTGACCGCGTGGTCCGCACCGCTGGTGTGCACCGCCTTGGTCGCCGCCAGGGTGGCCCCCACGACGCGCGCCGACGCCTCGTGCATCCCCGCGAAGACCGGATCGTCCTGGGTTCCCAGGCCGTGCACGGGGTCGAACAGGTGCGGGTCGATGGAGGCGCGCTTCACCGCCGTCACGTACTCGAGGTCGTGCACCCGAAGGAGCACCTCGTCCCGGACCGGCTCAATCCCGCCGATCACGTGGGCGGGGGGTGTGGACAGCAGATCGAAGGAATCGATGAGACGCATCGCCAACTGCAACCGGATGGGGGCGAGGGGGTGACCGGGGCCGAAGTCGTAACGCGCGAGTCGCTCGTCCCAGACGATGGCCACGCGCTCGCTCATGGTCAGGAGCCGGAGAGCTCGCGCCCGCGGTCACGGGCCGCGGTGATCGCCTCGACGACGCTGTGCGCAACCCCGCGATCGTCCAGCACCGAGACGGCCGCGGCGGTGGTGCCGCCGGGAGAGGTGACCTTGCGGCGCAACTCCGTCGCGGGATCGTCGGCAGTGGCGAGCAGGGTTGCGGCCCCGAGCAGAGTCTGGTTGACCATGCTGGTGGCGGTGGCCTCGTCGATGCCCAGTTCGACGGCAGCAGTGGTCATCGCCTCTGCCAGGTAGAACAGGTAGGCCGGTCCGCTGCCCGACACCGCCGTCACGGCATCCTGCAACTTCTCAGGCACCACCTCGACCACGCCCACGCTGCCCAGCAGGCGTACGACCAGCGCGACGGAGTCTGCGGAGCAGCCGATACCGGCCGAGATGCCCGTGACTCCGCGCCCGACCCGGGCCGGGGTGTTGGGCATGGCCCGCACGACATGGACGCCTTCCGGCACGGCCGACTCGATGGTCTCCGTGCGAATGCCCGCGGCGATCGAGACGACGACCGCACCCGGCTCGATGAGCGCCCCGACCTCGGCCAGCAGGGCCGGGGTGTCCTGCGGCTTGACGACCAGGATGACGACCTCGGCCTGCTCCACGGCCGCAGCCGGTTCGGCAAGGCTGACGCCGTAGGTCGCGGCCAGCTCCGCGGCACGCTCCGGGCGCTTCTCGGCGATCACGACCTCAGGCCGGGGCTCGAGTGCCAGCAGGCCAGCCACGAGGGTCTCCCCCATGACGCCGCCACCGAGGACTGCGATGCGCATGCCAGCCGCCTCCCTTCACATCCCCGGGGTGCTCAACCCGGGAGCAGCGAGCGCAGGGCCCCGGTGACACCAGCGGGCTGCTCGGCCAAGCCTCCCACGAGGCGCTCCAGCCAGCGATGACCGTACGGCACGTAGATGCGCACCCGTTCACCCTCGCGGAGCAGTCGCTCCTGCTCGGATACCTGCCGCCCGAGGTAGAAGGCGAACTCGTAGCTGTGGCGGGGCCGATCGAACCGACGGGCGAGGGACTCGACGATCTCGATCAGCCGCGGATCGTGCGTCGCGAACGACGGCTGGCCGGTGCCCTTCAGCAGGATCTTGGCGATTCGGACGAAGGCCTTGTCGGTCTCGATCGGCTGGCGGTACGCCGCAGCACCATCCCCGTGGGCACCCTTGACCAGTCGCACGCGGTGCGCCGACCATCGCGGCGCCAGCCCCTCGGCAGAGCGCAGGATCGCCGGCAGGGTCACCCCGACGTCGTCGCCGCGGTCACGCAGGGCCGACGCCCACGCCAGGGTCTGGTCGATGTCGGCCAACGGCCCCACGCCGAACTGCAGCGCCACCCCCCGTCGGCGCGCCTGCATGGCAAGCGCGTCGAGGTGCTCCCAGGGGCGACCTCCGACGACGCCCTGGCCCAGCGACTCCGTGAACACGGCCACCTCACCGGCTCCGGCCAGACCCTCGGCCGCCACGGCATCGACAAGAGCCGCGTATCCAGCGGCCGCTTCGTCCGCCTCCGCGGAGGTCGCGACCCCGGGCGCCACGCGCTCCAGCGCGACGTGGAAGCCGCGGTCGGCCAGGTCGCTCACGAGGGGCATCACCTCGTCGAGGTCCTCGCCGCCGACGACGCGCGAAACCACATCGCGGGCGACGGGCGTGCGCGCCAGCGCGCCTGCCACCGACGGGTTGCGGGCCAGCGCGGTGAACGCCTCCCGAATCATCGAATCACGACTCGCGCCGGGTCGGGTCGAGCAGCGACTGGATGGCGGGCGCTACGAGCCGGACGACCTCGTCATCGGACGCGGATGCCAGCGGCTCCACCTTGAGCACGTATCGCGTCGTCGCCAGGCCCAGCAGGTGGGAGGTGATGACCGTGACTCGAAGACGCGCATCAGGTATCCCGACGGCCGTCACCACAGGGTCGACGACGACGGTGGAGAAGTACTCGGACAGGGCACGCAGCTGGTGGACGCCGTCGGACCCGGCTGCTGCGCGGGCGACCCCCGTCGAGGCATCCGCGACGGAGTCCGAGGACAGCAGCCGCGTGAGATCGGCACGCACCTGCTCGTCGCCCATCAGCGTCAGCACGAGCCGAACGAGTCGACGACCCAGTCCGTCGATGCCGGGCGCAATGAGTTCGGGAACCGCCCCTGCGGGGTCGAACGGCAGCCGCATGGCCGCCGCGAACAGTCGCTCCTTGTTCTGGTACAGGGACCGGACCACATCGGGGGCCACCCCTGCAGCTACGGCGACAGACTTCATCGTCACGCCGGCATACCCCCGAGCGCCGAAGGCCAGCCGTGCCGCCTGCAGGACGGCACCCGCAGCGTCCTGAGGGGAGATCTGGGCCACGACGCCAGCCTATGCCGACCCTTCGCCCCTGGTGCCCGGCGCGCGGCCATCGTCATGCAGGTCGCCGTCGTCACGCGCGGGACGGCGGCCGTGCGGTCCCTGACCGAGGTGCAGTCGCGCGAAGGCGAGTGTCTCGGCGAGATCCGTGAGGCGCGCCGCGCGATCCGGCGCCTTGCGCGTGCCGATCTCCGCGATGACCGTGCCGTCGAAGCCGGTGCCCACGAGCTGCGTGAGGACGGCCGCAACGGGCTGGTCACCGCGGCCGGGAACGAGGTGCTCGTCGCGATTGGAGTCGGTGCCGTCTGCCAGGTGCACGTGGGTCAGTCGCGATCCGAGGTCCGCAGCCATCTCGAGGGCATCTGTGCGCGAGACGGCCGTATGCGAGAGATCCAGGGTCGTGTGGGGATAGTCGTCATTGCGGACGTCCCAGTCCGGCAGGTAGGCGGCAACCGACCCTGGACCAGCCCGCCACGGGAACATGTTCTCCACGGCGAATCGCACATTGGTCTCCGACGTCATGCGTCCAAGGCCCTCGACGAACTCCCGCGCGTACTCCCGCTGCCACCGGAAGGGCGGGTGGACGACGACGGTGCTCGCGCCCACGCGTTCGGCGGCACGCTGCGCGCGCTGGAGCTTGCCCCACGGATCGGTGCCCCACACATGCTGGGTGATGAGCAGGCATGGCGCGTGGATGGCGAGGATCGGCACCTCGTAGTGGTCCGAGAGAGCCCGCAGCGCCTCGGGGTCCTGACTGGTGGCGTCGGTACCCACCATGACCTCGACTCCGTCATATCCCAGGTACGCAGCTGTCTCGAAGGCGGCAGCCGTCGACTCGGGAAAGACCGACGAGGTCGACAGGCCGACCCTGATCGTCATGCGCGGGCCGGAGGTCGGCGCCAGCGGTCGACGTACCGCCCCACCACCCACACGAGGGCCGCTCCGACGAACCCCGTGACGACGGCGACGAGGGAGTACCGCTCGGGTGCGAGAGACAGCGCGAAGAAGCGCGACAGGAACGGGATGAACAGCACTGCGAGGAACATGGCCACCATCGAGCCGACGATGGCGAGCCGGATGGCGTTGAGCGGCCGCGCCGACATGGCCAGCACGCTCACGGCGACGATGAACAGGGTCACGCACGCCGCGGCCTGCGCGTTCGCGAGCGGCTCACCCACTCGCAGGGCCACCGTGTAGCTGATCAGCGCCGACGACGCGCATATGACACCGGAGGGAACGGCGAAGAGCAGGACCCTGCGCAGGAACCCGGGACGGAAGCGCTCGGTGTTGGGCATGAGCGCGAGGAAGAATCCCGGGATACCGATGGTGAGTGCGCTGATCAGGGTCAGATGCCGTGGCAGGAACGGGAAGGCGAAGGCGAACAGGCCGGTCATGACGGAGAACACAACCGAGTAGGCGGTCTTCGTGAGGAAGACGTCAGAGACTCGCTCGATGTTGCCGAGCACACGCCGACCCTCGGCCACGACGCTCGGCATGACCGACCACTTGTCGTCGAGGAGCACGAGCTGCGCCACTGCGCGAGTCGCACCCGAACCCGAGCCCATCGCGATGCCCAGATCGGCCTTCTTCAGCGCGAGCACGTCGTTGACGCCGTCTCCCGTCATGGCCACAGTCGACTCGCGAAGGTGCAGAGCTGCGACCATCTGCTGCTTCTGCAGCGGAGTGACGCGTCCGAAGACGTTCGAGGAGGAGATGGGCTCGGCCAGTGCCTGGGGATCGTCGGGCAGATCGCGGGCATCGACAGGGTGATCGGCCCCGGGTACTCCCGCGCGCGCGGCAATGGCTCCCACGGTTGCCGCGTTGTCGCCGGAGATCACCTTCACCGTGACGCCCTGATCGAGGAAGTAGGACACCGTCTGGGCGGCGTCCGGACGCAACTGCTGGCTGATCACGATCAGTGCCACGGGAGTGAGTCCGACGAGGGGGTCGTCGGGCGTCGGCATGGTGCTCGCACGTGACAGCAGAACCACGCGCGAGCCGCCCGCCGCGAGGTCGTCGGCACGCCGCCGCACATCCTCGGGGGCAGAGGCGCCGACGATCTCCGGTGCGCCCAGCACCCACGCTCCGTGTTGACCAAGGTCAGCCGCGGACCACTTGCGGGCACTGGAGAACGGGGTGCTTGCCACGACCGGCCAGCCCGGGGACGGGCAGGCCGTCGCAATGGCCTCGAGAGTCGGGTTGGGATTCGCCTCCGCACCGCCTGCGGCTCCGAGAACGTCACGCACCGATGACTCGCCCGCGTCGGATAGGAGCACTATCTGCTGGACCGTCATGCCCGGCTCGGTGAGCGTTCCCGTCTTGTCGACGCAGATCGTGTCGACGCGCGCGAGCACCTCGACGGCGGGCATGTCCTGCACGAGCACGCGCTTGTTCGCCAAGCGGATCACCGACACCGCCATCGCGATGGACGTCAGCAGCACGAGTCCCTCAGGGACCATCGTGACGATGCCGGCGATCGTGCCGCGTACGGCTTCGTTGAAGGGAAGGTCAGCCCGCACCAGCTGCGACCAAAGGAGCAGCAGACCCACGGGCACGAGCATGAAGGAGATGACGCGAATGAAGCCGTTGATGGAGTCGCGCAGCTCGGAATTGGTGAGGTGGAAGCTGGACGCCTGCTCCGTCAGGCGCCCCGCGAACGACTCCCGCCCGATCCGCGTGGCCTGGTAGAGGCCCGATCCGGCCACCACGAACGACCCGGACATCGCTTCGTCACCGGGAGCCTTGTCGACCGGATCTGCCTCGCCCGTGAGCAGGCTCTCGTCGATCTCAAGGCCGTCGCTGGTCAGGACAACACCGTCGACGACGAGTTGGTCGCCGACGGCGAGCACGATGACGTCGTCGAGCACGACGTCGTCCTTGCCGATCTGCGCATCGATACCGTCGCGGCGCACGGTCGGCCGTGCCTCGCCGAGGACCGACAGCTTCGCGAGGGTGCGAGCAGCACGGAACTCCTGAACGATGCCGATGGCGGCATTGAAGACGATGACGAAGCCGAACAGCGAGTCCTGGATGGGCGCGACCAGCAGCATGACGATCCAGAGCGAGCCGATCAGGCCGTTGAACCACGTGAAGGTGTTCGACTTGACGATGTCGCTGAGGCTGCGACTGCGGGCATCGGGTGCGACGTTCACCTCGCCCCGGGCGATCCGCTCGGCGACCTCGGCCGCGGAGAGGCCGCGGACGGGATCGGTCGCCGGACGAGCAAGGCTCGGGGAGGTCACGGAGCCAGGCCGTCCATACGCTGGAGGATGACCCCCTCGCGCAGCGCCCAGGGGCAGATGACGAGCTCCTCCAGCTCGAGCAGGTCCATGGCCGCCTCCGCGACCACGGCACCGGCGACCATCTGCGCGGATCGACCCTCGGACACTCCGGGCAACTGGGCACGCTGCTGAGCCGACATGACGGCGAGCCTCGGCACGACCTCGCGGAGGTCGACGGCCTTGAGGGTCCGCGGCACGTAGATGCCGTCGGTCGCCGGGGCCGCCCCGCAGATCCGGGCCAGCTGCTTGAAGGTCTTGGACGACGCAACGGCCATGCGTGGCTCACCCACGCGGCGCAGGCGGCCCACGACCTCGGCGATGGACGCCCGGACGTGGCGACGCAGGTCGCGGACGGACTCGGGGCTGGGCGGATCACCCACGAGGAGGTCACGGGTCAGGCGTCCGGCACCCAGCGGGAGTGATACGGCGATATCGGGCTCCTCGTCGGTACCGGAGGCGATCTCCAGGGAGCCGCCCCCGATGTCGAGTGCGAGGATCCGGCCGCTGGACCAGCCGAACCAGCGACGTACCGCGAGGAACGTCATGCGCGCCTCATCCTCGCCCGACAGCACCGACACCTCCAGGCCGGTGCGCTCGCGAATCTGCTCGAGCACCTGCTCGCCGTTCGCCGCCTCGCGCATCGCAGACGTGGCGAACGCCATGAGCTCGGTCGCACCCAGGTCCTCGACCATGACCTGGCCGCGGACGATGAAGTCGAGCAGGGAGTCGACGGCGGCGGTGTCGATACGGCCGTCTGGGGTGATGTGCTCCGACAGCCGCAGCGGCATCTTCAGCTTCGAGGCAGGCACGGGCGCCGCTCCGTGATGGGCGTCAACGAGGAGCAGGTGCACGGTGTTCGAGCCGAGGTCGAGCACGCCGAGTCTCACGGTCCGAAACTAGCGTCCCCAGGCGGGCATGCGCAGCCCGGGACCAGCGGTTCGCATGTCACATTGAGCGCATAGGGTGACCGCATGCCTGAGGTGCTCATCGGTTTCCCCCGTCAGTGGGTGGAGTTCCCCGACCCTGCCGATGAGGAGCAGGTGATCAAGGCCGATCTCACCTGGCTCACATCGCGCTGGACCTGCATCTTCGGTCGCGGATGCCAGGGCATCGACGCGGCACGACCAGACGCGGGCTGCTGCGTGCACGGCGCCCACTTCGCCGACAAGGCCGATCGCAAGCGCGTCACCCGGTGGGTGGAGAAGCTCACCCCCGACCTGTGGCAGCGCCACGACACCGGCAAGCGCAAGGGCTGGATCGTCAAGGAGGACGGCGCCGACAAGACCCGAGTCGTGAAGGGCGCCTGCATCTTCCACAATGACATCGACTTCCCCGGTGGCTACGGATGCGCCTTGCACCATCTCGCCGAGCGCGAGGGGGTCTCCTTCATCGAGACCAAGCCCGAGGTGTGCTGGCAGCTGCCGATCCGCCGGTCCTACGAGCGCCGCAAGGTCGAGGACGGCACGGAGCTGCTCGTCGTCGTGATCGGTGAGTACGAGCGCGCCGACTGGGGTGCGGGCGGCCACGACTTCCCGTGGTACTGCTCGTCGAACACCGAGGCCCACGTCGGCCAGACGGCGGTCTTCGAGTCCGGTCGCGAGGAACTCATCGCGCTCCTCGGCGAGGCCGCGTACGAGGAGCTCGCCCGCCTGTGCCGCGCACGCCTGGTACTGCTCGAGCAGGGGCGATCCCCGCTCGGGCTGTCGCCTCATCCCGCCGACGCCGCGCATCCCGCCGACGCCGCGCATCCCGCCGACGCCGCGCATCCCGCCGACGCCGCGCATACCGCCGACGAACCGCAGGCCTGACACTCGCATGGCCAAGGCCCTCACTCCCGCCTACCACTGCACCGAGTGCGGCTGGACCACCGCGAAGTGGGTCGGCCGCTGCGGCGAGTGCCAGGCCTGGGGTTCGGTCGAGGAGGTCGGGGCCGTGCGCGCCCGCACGACACCCGCCCAGGTCGGCTCGACTCCCGCCGTCCCGATCGGCTCCGTCGACGTCGCCGCGGCGCGCGCCGTCCCGACCGGCATCGACGAGCTCGACCGCGTCCTCGGCGGCGGTCTCGTCGCCGGCGCCGTCGTCCTCCTCGCGGGAGAGCCCGGAGTCGGCAAGTCGACCCTGCTGCTCGACACCGCCGCCACGTGGGCCCGCCGCGGGCGCCGCGTGCTCTATGCCACCGGCGAGGAGTCCGCGGCCCAGGTGCGGCTGCGAGCCGAGCGCATCGGTGCGGTCGCCGACGAACTGTTCCTTGCCGCCGAGACCGACCTCGGCAGCATCCTCGGCCACATCGACGCGGTAGAGCCCTCACTCGTTGTTCTCGACTCGGTCCAGACCGTGTCGAGCGCGCAGGTGGAGGGAGCCGCCGGCGGCGTCACGCAGGTCAAGGAGGTGGCGGCTGCCCTGATCGCCGTGGCCAAGACGCGCGGTGTCATCGTCATCGTCGTCGGTCACGTCACCAAGGACGGCGCCGTCGCCGGACCCCGCACCCTCGAGCACCTCGTCGACGTGGTGCTCCACTTCGAGGGCGACCGCCATGGGCCGCTGCGGCTGGTGCGCGCGGTCAAGAACCGCTTTGGGGCCGCCGATGAGATTGGCTGCTTCGAGCTGGTCGACGACGGCATCGTCGGTCTCACCGATCCCTCCGGACTGTTCCTCGGCGATCGGCAGCAGTCGACGCCCGGCACGTGCGTGACCGTCACGATGGAGGGGCGGCGTCCACTCGTCGCCGAGGTGCAGGCGCTTGTCGCCCCGACGGCTACGCCGCAGCCGCGTCGGGTGACCTCCGGCCTGGACTCCGCCCGTGTGGCGATGATGCTGGGCGTGCTCGAACGCCGCGGGGGTGTGCGACTGGCGCAGCAGGACTGCTTCGCCGCGACCGTCGGCGGGGTCCGGCTCGGCGAACCCGCGACCGACCTTGCGCTGGCCCTCGCTATCGCCAGCAGCGCGACCGACCTCGCCCTGCCCACCGGGCTCGTGGCGTTCGGCGAGGTTGGTCTGGCTGGCGACGTTCGTCCCGTGACATCCCTGGGCCGTCGCCTCGCCGAGGCCGGCCGCCTGGGCTTCACCGACGCGATCGTGCCGTCGCGATCACGCAGTTCCGGCGCGCCACCGCAGGGAATGTCGCTGCATGAGGTGGGATCGCTGCAGGATGCGATCGCGGTCGCCAGGCGCCTCGCCGCTGCGTCATCGCGGGCCACCTGACAGCCGAAGCAGCATCGGAGTTCCGCTGGCTCTTCCCCACGCACACTTCCCACTCAAGCCGGAGCACGCATGACACCCGATCAGCACACCGACACCCGACTTCAGGAGGCCCTTGCGCTCATGGCGCCGGGCACGCCTCTGCGTGACGGCCTCGAGCGGATCCTGCAGGGTCGCACAGGCGCACTGATCGTCATCGGCTGGGACCGATCGATCGAGCAGATCACCAACGGCGGGTTCGTGCTCGATGTGCCGTTCTCGGCCACGCGACTGCGCGAGCTCGCGAAGATGGACGGCGCGATCGTGATCGACCGCGAGCGCCAGGCCATCGTCCGTGCCGGAGTGCAGCTGGTGCCCGATCCCTCACTGCCAACCGACGAGACCGGCACCCGCCACCGCACGGCAGATCGGGTGTCGCGGCAGACCCGGCATCCGGTGATCAGCGTGAGCAAGTCGATGAACACGATCGCGGTCTACGTCGACGGGCGCCATCACCTGCTGGAGGAGTCCACGCGGGTCATGGCCCGCGCCAGCCAGGCCGTCGCGACACTCGAGGGCTACAAGGATCGACTCGACGAGGTTGACGCCTCGCTGTCGTCACTCGAGATCGAGGACACCGCCACCCTGCGCGATGTCTGCCTCGTCGCCCAGCGCCTGGAGATGGTCGTCCGCATCCGAGACGAGATCGACGCTCAGCTGCTCATGCTCGGCACCGACGGACGACTCCTGGCCCTGCAGGTGCACGAGCTGATCAGAGGTGTCGAGACCAGCCGTCGGCTGCTGGTCCGCGACTATCTGGCACCGGCGCTCTACCGTCGGAGGCGGGCCGTCGACCGCACCCTCGAGGCCCTGGGCAAGCGACCGGACCTCGTCGACCTCACCACCATCGCGGCAGCCCTGGGCCAACCGGACGGTGCCGATGCACTGGAATCCCCCGTGACGCCGCGCGGATTCCGCCTGCTGGCCCGCGTGCCCCGACTGCCGGAGGTCATCACCGACCGCATCGTGGGTCACTTCGGCACGCTGCCGCGGCTGCTGGCCGCCAGCACCGAGGATCTCCAGCGCGTGGAGGGCGTCGGCGAGACCCGCGCCCGTTCGGTGCGCGACGGACTATCCCGGCTCGCCGAGGCGAGTCTGCTGGAGCGCTACGGCTGAGGTCAGTCCTTGTTGCGCAGGGCGAAGGGGGTCTGCTCGCTGCGGACTTTGCCGTTGCGTCCCTGGAGGTCGTAGCGACCGGCCTTGGCCTTGGCCCCCTCGCCATCGGGGCAGCCCTTCTGCGTGAGCCGGCCGGTCCAGGTGATGCTCGAGGCCACCTTCTGCCCCGGGTCGATGACCGCTTCCTTGCTCTTCCCGCTGGCGTTGCAGTCGTCACTCGACCACACGTGATAGCCGCCCGACGTGATCTCCAGTTCGTTCGCCTTCGGCCCTACGTCACGGATGCAGGCGACGTCACCGGTGTTGGTGATCGTCAGCGTCAACTTGGGCTTCTCTCCCACCCCATAGGTGGAGGCGTCCGTCGTCGCCTCGACGACGATGACGGAGTCCGGGCAGGGCTGCGGCTCGGCCGGCTCGGCCGGCACTCCCGGAGTCGTCGACTCGGTGATGGCGGTCTCCGCAGCATCGGACGCCGTTGAGGTCGGCGTCGCCTCGGAGGAGGTCGGAGTGCTCGAACCGGTGAGAGCGCCGAACAGCCACCAGACTCCCACGGCTGCCGTGATCAGCACCACGGCGATGGCCGCGCGCCGCACCCAGTAGACCGAGGGGGGCTCGGGCCCGCTGGGGC
>CAIZPS010000117.1 GCA_903934925.1 uncultured bacterium
CAGTTCTCGCTCCCGCCACTTCTGGTTGAAGAAGGTCAGGGACATTGACTCGCGACCGTCGCTGATGACCGCCTCGAGGATCGTGCCCCGCTTCTGGCGCATCGGGCGTACGGTCACCGACGTCACCTCGGCCATGACCGTGACCTGCTCACCCTCCGCGAGGGATGCCAGATCGGTCAGTTCACCTCGCTCGGCGTAGCGTCGGGGGTAATGGTGCGCCAGATCGTCGATGGTCTGGAGTCCCAGTCCCTTTCTCAGCGCTTCCGCCGTCTTGGCGCCCAGAACCCGCGACAGGCGCGTCGTGAGGATGTCTCCGTCGGTCGTCACTCCACCCCCACGATCACCGGCCATAGGGGTTGACCACCGTCAAGCGCGACCACCTCGACCAGAGGGAAGGTCCGCTCGAGCCATTCGACAAGCTCACGCCGCTGCACGTCTTCCTCTTCGGCGCCGAAGACCACGGTGACCAGTTCGCCGCCGATCGCGAGCATCCCGGCGAGGATGGCGCGCACCGCTTCCTGGATGTCGCCGCTCACGGCGACGATGTCGCCGTCCACGAGGCCGAGCACATCGCCCGGGTTGCAGGGACCGGCGGTGGTCAGGGCAGCGCGACTGGCAATCGTCACGGCTCCGTACCGAGTCGCTCCTGCCGCGCGGGTCATGGCGATGACGTCTTCCTCGAAGGCCACTTCCGGGTCATGGACCGCGACCGCGGCGAGGGTCTGCACGATGGACCGCGTCGGGATGACGGCGATACGCGCTCCCTGTGCACGCGCCTGCTCTGCGGCCACCTCAGCAACGGCGGTCGTGTCCGAGTCGCTGGGCAGAAGAACGACCTCCGCCGAATGCGCCTGATCGATCACGTTCAGCAGCTCTGCGGTCGAAGGCCGGACGCGTGGCTGCGCTGAGTGCACGACGACACCTGCCTCCTCCAGTACACGACGTGTCCCCGGACCGTGCGCAACCGCAACCACGCGACGAGTCGCCGCCACCGGAGCGACGTCCGGCCGCCCCGTCGCCAAGTGCGTGATGCGGATCCGATGGGGTTCGCCTGCAGCGATTCCGGCCTCCACCGCAGCCCCCGCGTCGTCGACGTGCACGTGGACGTTCCACAGTCCGTCGCCACCGACCACGACGAGGCTGTCGCCGAGGCCATCCAGGGTCGAGCGCAGCGCCGTGACCGCGGCGTCGTCCGCGCGGAGCAGGTACATGACCTCGAACTCCGGACCGCGATAGTCCGGCGTCCGCGCAACCGCAGCACCGCCTTCAGGGTCCGGCGCCATCAGGAACGGATGCTCGTCAGCCACGTCAGGCACCGGGGCTCCCGCCAGCGCAGAGCGCAGGGCCTCGAGCACCAGGACCAGCCCCTGGCCACCTGCATCGACCACCCCCGCCTGGCGCAGCGCCTCAAGCATGGTGGGCGTGCGGGCCAGCGCCTCCTCGGCCGCCCGGATCGCGACGTCCATCGCGTTGACGGCGGATTCCGCCTGCTGCCCCGACGTGGCCTCGGCGGCCTCGCGGATCACGGTCAGGATGGTGCCCTCGACCGGGTGGGCGACCGCCTCGTATGCCAGCTCCGCGCCGCGGGCCAGCAGCCGGTGGATCCCCCGCCCGTCGAGGACTGCATTGCCAGTCCCGGAGACCACCTCCGCGCACCCACGCAGGATCTGAGAGAGAATCACCCCGGAGTTCCCGCGGGCGCCGAGAAGCGCACCCTTGGCCAGGGCCCGTGCCGCCTCGGCTGGGGACGGACGACCTTCAGCGCAACACGTGTCGACGGATGCGGCTGCGGACTCCACGGTGAGGAGCAGGTTCGTCCCGGTGTCACCGTCCGGGACCGGGAAGACGTTCAGGGCGTCGATGCGATCGCGGGCCGCCACGAGGCCAACCCGGGCGTGTCGGGCCCAGTCCCGGACCACTTCTGCGGAGAGGACCGCTGGCTCCGACGCCACTGTCCCTCCTCCTGAGGTGCCCACGCCCTCACTGGTCAGCACCCGGCGATCCCGGGCCGCTCGGCGGCACTCCCGCCCGCCGACGCTACCCTCAATTTGGGCCGCCGCAGTGCTGTCGGCTAGTCTTCTCCCTCGCGACACTAAGAGTCGCAACCCACCCCGTCCTGTGGACGGACACCACCACCGTCCCGGACGGATGACGAAGGAGTGCACCGTGGCTGCCAACTGCGATGTCTGCGGCAAGGGTCCCGGCTTCGGCAACAGCATCTCCCATTCGCATCGTCGCACCAAGCGACGCTGGAACCCGAACATCCAGACCGTGCGCACGGTGCAGAACGGCACCCCCAAGCGCCTGAACGCATGCACGTCGTGCATCAAGTCCGGCAAGGTCGCCCGCGCCTGACACGTGTCGTGCCCGACTCGGCACGGCTCACCCGCGCCTAGCGTGACGGCACAACGTCACCGGAAGCACTACCCCTGCGAGAAGTGTCGGTAGCCTTCGTCGCCTGACCGCTCGACTCCGTCCACCACCACACCCGAGCGATGGGTGTCATCTCCCTCGGCCCTCTCCAGCACCGTGCCGATAGTGCGGAACCCGCCCCCGAGCGTGACCCCGGCCGGGAAAGTGGCGAGCAGGGCATGGTCCTCGCCTCCGGTGAGCATCCACTCGCGCGGATCCACGTGGAAGGCCGACGCCGCGGACTGCAGCTCCTCCGGCACCTCCCAGCCCGTCGTGTCGATGCTCATCACCACATCCGAGGCCCGCGCGATGTGCGCTGCATCCGCGATGAGGCCGTCACTGACGTCGATCATGGAGGTGGCACCTGCGGCCGCAGCCCAGGGCCCCGACGCGTAGGGCGGGACAGGAAAGCGATGGGCATCAACCAGTGCCCGCGGTGACCGGAAGCCACGCGAGAGCAGCGCGAGGCCGGCGGCCGCCCAACCCAACCGCCCCGACACGGCGATCACGTCGCCCACCCGTGCCCCGGACCTCAGCACCGGTGCCTGACCGAGTGCCTCCCCCAGGCCGGTGACGCTGATGGTGATCACGGGTGACTCGACAACGTCGCCCCCCACGAGCGAGGCACCCACGGAAGACGCCTCCTCGACGATGCCCGCCGTGCACTCCACCGCCCACGCTGCCGGGGTATCCGCCGGTGCCCCGAAGCCCACCACGAGGCCCGTGGTCGTGCCGCCCATCGACGCGATATCCGCGAGTGAGGCTGCCGCAGCCCGGCGCCCGATGTCGATCGCGCTGGACCAGTCACGACGAAAGTGCCGTCCCTCGACGAGCACATCACACGTCACGAGGACGGAGGATCCAGCCACGGCAAGCACCGCGCAGTCATCGCCTGGACCGACGAGCACCCGTGGATCGTGGGCCAAGCCCCGCGTGATCCGATCGATCAGTCCGAACTCACCCGTACCGTGGAGGGTCGCGTCCGTCGCCATGGTCAACAGTCTGGCAGCGACGCCACGACTCAGCGCAGTGCGGTGCCCTTGCGCAGCGCATCGCGAACGAGGGCATCGACGAGTTCCGGATAGTCCATGCCCGTGGCCATCCACATGCGCGGGTACATCGAGATCCCGGTGAAGCCGGGCATGGTGTTGACCTCGTTGACGATGATGGCGCCGTCCGGCCTGACGAAGAAGTCGACGCGGGCGAGGCCCTCGCAGGCCAAGGCCTCGAATGCCACGAGCGCCATCTCCCGGACAGCGTCCTCCACACCTACGGGAAGCGCCGCGGGGACGATGAGATCCGCGGAGTCGTCGAGGTACTTGGCATGGAAGTCGTAGAACTCATGGGCTGAGCGCACAACGATCTCCGCACAGCGGCTGGACTGCGGGCGTCCGGTCGTGTCGGTGAGCACGCCGCACTCGATCTCGCGCGCGCCCTCCACGCTGCACTCCACGACGACCCGCGGATCGTGCTCGCGGGCATGCTCGATCGCACCAACCAGATCCTCGACCCTGGAGACCTTCGCGATCCCGAGTGACGAGCCCGCGCGAGCAGGCTTCACGAAGACCGGGAGTCCGAGGTCGGTCACGGCGTCGAGAACACCGATGCGGTCCTCGCGCCAGCGCAGGTCGCTGATGGCGACGAAGGGGGTGACGGGAAGACCGGCCGACGCGAGCAGCGTCTTCATGAACCCCTTGTCCATGGCAACGGCAGACGACAGCACACCGGAGCCCACGAAGCAGACTTGGAGCGTCTCCAACAGGCCCTGCAGCGATCCGTCCTCGCCCCACGGGCCGTGCAGCACCGGGAATACGACGTCGACATCGAGGGCCTGCTCGATGGTGATCGACCGGGCGTCGGCCGATACCTCGGGAAGCGGCTCCGCATCGACCACGACATCAAGACCGAGGTCCGACGCAACCACCCAGGCGCCGTCCCGTCGGATGCCGATGACGCGAACGTCGTACCGGTCCGGATCCAGGGCCGCGACGATGGCTCGCCCGCTGATGCACGAGATCGAGTGCTCGCTGCTGCGCCCACCCAAGATCACGGCGATCCGAGTCCGATCCACGAGGCGACGCTATCGTCATCCGTGTCGCCTTCAGCGCAACCCCGCTACGCTGCCGTGATGCAGGAATCACCATGGTCGCCCGACACCCTCGTCGTCACCGCCGGACGCCCTGCAGCCCAGCCTGACGCCCCGCTCAACACTCCGATCGTGCCCGCATCGACATTCCATGCGGGCGGGGCGTGGGAGTACGCGCGCGAGGGCGCGCCGACCACCGCAGCACTCGAGGACGCGATCGGGACCCTCGAGCACGGAACGGCCACGGTCTTCAGCTCCGGCATGGCAGCCGCCAATGCCGTCATGGACCTCGTTCCGGCCGGTGGCCTTGTCGTGGCTCCCAGCGCCGCCTACACCGGTGTCGCCGTCCGGCTGCGCGAGCTGGCCGACATCGGGCGCATTCGACTCACCATCGTTGATGTCGACGACACCGATCGCCTGCGGGAGTCCTGCTCGGGTGCGGCACTGCTGTGGCTGGAGTCGCCGACCAATCCCCTGCTCCAGGTTGCCGATCTGGCCGCCTGCATCGCCGCCGGCCACGATGCTGGTGCTCTCGTGCTGGTCGACAACACTTTCGCCACGCCCATGCTCCAGCAGCCGCTGACCATCGGGGCAGACGTCGTTCTGCACAGCGTCACCAAGGCACTGAGCGGGCACTCCGACCTGCTGATGGGCGCGATCGTCTGCGCCGACTCAGCGCTCACCGAGCGGGTGCGCACCCGACGCGTGCTGCTCGGGGCTGCGCCGAGTGCCTTTGACTGCTACCTGGCGCTGCGTGGCCTGCGCAGTCTCGCGTTGCGGATCTCGCGCGCACAGGACAATGCGCGCGAGATCACCGCCTCCCTCGCGCACCATCCGGCTGTGTCTCGCGTGCGCTATCCCGGCTGGGGAACGATCGCCGCGATCGAGTTCACCGGAGGAGTGCCATTCGCCGAGAAGCTCTGTGACTCGGTGCGACTGTGGGTGCACGCGACCAGCCTTGGCGGGGTGGAGTCTCTCCTCGAGCGGCGTCGCCGCTGGCCGCTCGAGAGTCCCGTGGTCCCCGAGGACCTCGTGCGACTGTCCTTCGGCATCGAGAATGCAGGCGACCTCTGGGCTGACCTTCGCTCAGCGCTCGACCAGCTGCCTGGCACCTGACCGCGCTCACTCGCGCAGCAGGACCTCGGGCTTGGTGTCACGCGACATGAACGACGCGGCCATCGTCCGTGGTGAGCGGCCGCGGTAGAGCACCTCGACAACCTGCTCCGTGATCGGGAGGTCGACCCCGTTCTCGCGGCCCAGGGCAAGGATCGGCTGGCAGCTCTTGTAGGCCTCGCAGGTCTGCTTGGTGGCCGCCACGGTCTCCTCGACGGTGAGTCCGCGGCCGAGATTGAATCCGAACGTGCGGTTGCGCGACAGCGGGGACTGGCACGTTGCAACGAGGTCGCCGACGCCCGCAAGTCCCTGGAAGGTCAGCGGATCAGCACCAAGCGCTACGCCCAGGCGCGCCATCTCCGCCAGTCCTCTGGTGATCAATGAGGCCTGCGAGTTCTCTCCCAGACCCATGCCGACAGCAATTCCATTCGCGACGGCGATCACGTTCTTGACGGCGCCACCGATCTCCGTGCCCACCACGTCGGTGGTCCAGTACGGACGGAAGTAATCGGTGGTGCAGGCGTCCTGAAGTCTTCTGGCACTCGTCTCGTCGACACACGCGACCGTCGTGGCCGCGGGCTGCCGTTCAGCGATCTCACGAGCAAGATTGGGGCCCGACACCACAGCCACGCGATCGACGGAAACGTCGGCGGACTCCATGATGACCTGACTCATCCGCTTGGTCGTGCCGATCTCGATGCCTTTCATGAGGCTCACCAGGACGGCGTCGCCATCGATCCCCATGCCCCAGTCACCGAGGTTGGCCCGCAGGACCTGCGCCGGCACAGCCAGGACCACGAGGGAGGCACCTTCCAGAGCCTCGAGGGCATCAACCGTCGCCGTCATGCGCTCGGGGAGCTCGACTCCCGGGTGGTACGCCTCGTTGCGATGCCGAACCACAATGTCGTCGACGACCACTGCGTCCCGACCCCAGACAACGACCTCGCTGCCGGCATCAGCCAGCACCATGCCGAACGCGGTGCCCCAGGACCCGCTCCCCATGATCGCAACCCTGGTCATGGTGCCTCCCTGCGATAGACGAAGCGCTCTGCTGGTGGTGTCTCGTGGCGCATCTGGGCGAGCAGGTCGGTGATCGCCTCCATCAATCGGTCCCCGGCCTCTCGCATGGTGTCGGCGTCGAGCGGTCGCTCAGCGAGGTCGGACAGGTCTACCGGCTCACCCACCCACACATGCATCGTCTTGCGCGGCAGGAGCCTCACACGCTTGCTGTACGGGGCCATGACCGCTTGGGGCCCCCATTGCGCCATCGGGAACAAGGGCGCCCCCGAGAGCAGGGCCATGCGCACGGCCCCGGTCTTCGCCGACATGGGCCACAGGTTCGGCTCCCGGGTGATCGTTCCCTCGGGATACACGGCGACACATTCACCTCGCCCGAGAGCAACAAGGGCATCTCGGATGGCGCTCGCCGCATCAGCCGTCTCGCGGTACACGGGGATCTGACCGGCATTGCGGATGATCCGCCCGATGACGGGCACCCGGAACAGCGGCTCCTTGGTCAGGAATCGCGGGGGCCGATCCGCGGTCCACAGCGTGTATGCCACGACGAGCGGGTCGAACCACGACAGATGGTTGGCGGCAACGATGATCCCGCCCGGTGCGTCGGTGAGGCGATCAGTTCCGCGGATGTCCCAGGACACCGATGTGCGCATGATTGGCCACAGAACCACTACGGCGAGGCGGTACCCGAACCCGAGGGGATGCCGACGGCTCACGCGCGGCCCCACGGCTCCCACCTGCGCCTCTCCTCACGAGCCTGCGGCACGGGCAGGCTCGAACCGACACTAATGCCTGAGGACTCCCACCGAGGGCCAGTGCCCAGCCGTTGCTTCCACGGGCGCGGGTCCGGTGTTGGATGGCCACGTGAGCGGAGAGTTGTGGACGATCATCGTCCCCGTGAAGGCACTGACTCACGCCAAGTCACGCATGGGCGGCACATCGCCCTCACCGTCGGCCCTCGCGAGCGCATTCTTGACCGACGTCCTTGCGTCAGTGACCGCCTCAACGTCCGTCCGCGAGGTCGTCGTTGCCACGGGCGACACCGACGTGTCTGCCCTAGCCCGGGCATGCGGCGCGAACGTCGTCGATGACACCGGCCACGAGGGCATCAACACCGCAGTCACGGCAGCCGCCGGTCACCGCGGTACGTCCACCGCGATCGCCGTAGTGGTGTCGG
Organism: uncultured bacterium; assembly: GCA_903934925.1. GTDB lineage: Bacteria > Actinomycetota > Actinomycetes > S36-B12 > S36-B12 > UBA10649. The sequence continues at coordinate 7,806 of CAIZPS010000117.1, forward strand.
ACCTGCCACGGCTGACCACGTCCGCCCTTGACCGCGCACTCTCAGCGGGTGAGCAGCACCAGACCAGTTTCGTCGCGGACCTGGCCGGAACCGGAACAACCATCTGGCTGGCGGAGTCCCGTGCCTGGATGCCGCCGGCATTCGGGGTGGGGTCGAGGGAGCGGCACCGGGTCGCGGGCTCCGTCGACCTCGTCGCGACCCTCGACGCTGACTTCGCAGCGGCGGTCCTTGCAGCACGATGCGACGTCGACACCCCCGCTGACCTCATGCACGCCGGTCTTCCGCCTCTCGGGCAGCACACGCGCGCACTGCTCGACGCAGGGGGCAGCAACCCAGGCGCATAGGAAGGGCCCCCACCCCCGGGGGTGGGGGCCCTTCCTATGCGCCTGGGTTGCTGCCCCCTGCGTCGAGCAGTGCGCGCGTGTGCTGCCC
>CAIZPS010000118.1 GCA_903934925.1 uncultured bacterium
GGAAGCGAAGTCGGTGACGCGGGTGACCCATATGTGCCGACTGGCAACGTCACCCTCTATGCGAAGTGGGTCGCCGACACTGGAGAGACCTACACCGTTGACTACGACACGAATGGTGGGGATGCGGCCCTGTCTCAAGACACCTCAACCGACGGCTCAGCGGTCAACTTGCCAAGCCCAGGAACACGATCTGGCTACACCTTCTCTGGCTGGTATGACAACGAAGGGCTTACTGGAAGCGAGGTTGGTGACGCGGGCGACCCATACGTTCCGTCTGCCAACGTCACCCTCTACGCGAAGTGGACGCCAACCGGCGGTGGCGGCGGAGGTGGCGGCGGTGGGTCAGGACCAGCGCCAGTAAACAACGTGCTGCCGACCATTACCGGATCGACGAGTGCGGAATCAATCGTTACTGCGAACGTAGGCACCTGGAGCAATAGCAACTACTACACCTACCAGTGGTACTACTGCACGACCGCGAGCGCTGGTGGCAGTGCCACTGCGCCGCTTGGCTGCGTGCGGATTGGTGGTGCAACGTTCGCAACCTACACGGTGGAGGCTGCGTACAGCGGAAGCTACCTATCGGTTCGAATCCGAGCGATTGGCGATGGCGGATCAACAGATATCTTCTCGGCCACCAGTGCAGCGGTAGGGGTAGGGGAGAAGCCATTCAGCGTGAAGGCCGTGCCGCCGCGCATCGTTGGGTTCGCGGCCATCGGCCAGCTGCTGACGGCAAAGCGCGGCCAGTGGATTGGTGCACCGACTACGTATGCCTACCAGTGGTATCGCTGCACAAAGGTTGGGCTGAAGAGCCCGCGCAGCGTGCCAACCTCATGCACGCTGATCACCGGGGCTAACGCGAAGAGGTATACGGTGACGGCTGCGGACGCAGGCTTCTTCTTGAGGGCGCGCGTGACGGCAACTGGGGCTGCTGGACAGGGCTTCAGGATGAGCCGCTCAACTGGATTGATCGCGAACTGACTCGCGGCTGCGGCGGAGATCCCGCATGCGGCATGCTCGCTTCTAGAGCTCCAGAGGGGCGATCTCGCAGCGTGCGGGGTAGCATAGGGCGACGAAGCGAGATTGTCATGGGCTACCTCGAACCGGTCGTCGCCGCCCTCCCGCTCGAAGAGGAGGCCGACCGACTTCGCGAGGTGCTCGCCACAAAGCTTGACGCCGCTTTCGCCGCGCAGTCAGCGGCCGCCGCCTCCGCGGCGTATTCTCGCTCACGTGCCGAGCGAACGACTCTTCCCCGCATCCGAACTCCCCGACGGCGCCGCGCGCCTCGCCTGGCCGAACGGCAAGGCGATCCTGGTGGTCAACCGCGGCGGCACCCTCTACGCCGTGGACGGTGTCTGCACGCACGAGTACTGCGAACTTGATCGCGGCTTCGTCGCCCCCGCTGGCGCCGCCCACCCAACGATCACCTGCCCGCTTCACCTTTCACGATTCGACCTCCTGACGGGCGCGCCGCTGGACCCGCCAGCCGAGGAGCCGCTCACTGTGCATGATGTCAGCGTGGATGCCGAGGGTTGGGTGGTCTTACTCCTTAGGTAGCGCTGGGCAATTTCGCTGACAGGTTGACCTTCTAGCGAATGCGAGGTAATCTACCGGCGTTTCTTAGATCTCCGGATAGTCGGAGCAGCAGGGTGACATTTGCGGAGGGTTTGTGAAGAAGCTTGTGACTTGTTTGCTAAGTGTCGGAATCGTCGTAGCGGCGATTGCGGCCCCGCCAGTGCGCGCCGTTGACACAACGCCACCGAACGCTGACTGGAGCGAAGAGACTCTCGTAACGGACACGCTTTCAGATCTTGAGTGGACACTTGCGTTTGATGAACTCATTGCTCCAGGACAAGTGACTTCTGGGGAGATCTCGAATGCGGGAACTGCGCCAGACTGCTCATTCACGGTCGGTAGGCGTACTACTTATCCCTCGGGACAAACAACCTTCAGGGTAACCGTGTCTGGGTGTTCGGCAGATGGGACAATCAAGCCGAGACTCGCTCAAGACTCTGTGAAGGACGCCGCAAACAACGATGGTCCCGTTGCGGATGTAACTGCCTCTGATAATGCAACTTACGACACCACCGCTCCCGTCCTGACGTTGGTGTCGGTCGACACTCTCACCGAGACGACCGCGGACCTGAACTTCACCTCAGACGAGTCCGGGACCTATTACTACCTCGTCTATTTGGAGACGGACTCCGCCCCAAGCCCGGCCACGATTAAGGCCCAGGGTGTGGCGGAGGCTAAGGGTTCCGCCGCGGCGACGGCGGCAACGGCCGAAGACGTCACTATGTCGGGTTTGACGGCAAGCACGGCTTACACGGTCTACCTCATCGTCGAAGATGCGGCGGGGAACCAGTCCTTCGGAGTTTCCGCCATAGATTTCACAACAACGGCAACACCTGACACCACCGACCCGATCCTCTCTGCCGTGTCGGTCGACACTCTCACCGAGACGACCGCGGACCTGAACTTCACCTCAGACGAGTCCGGGACCTATTACTACCTCGTCTATTTGGAGACGGACCCCGCCCCA
>CAIZPS010000119.1 GCA_903934925.1 uncultured bacterium
CTGGGCAGCAGAGGCGGCTGATGCCGAGGGGGCCGAGGGCCCCGATGGGTCATCGGTCGACGAGCAGGAGGAAAGCGCCGCCGCCAGCAGCAGGACCCCGGCGACGCGACCCGCGCAGAGCGCCCGGGCCGCGATCAGGAGCCGCCGCCCGGGGGCAGCTTCGCGTGGATGTCCTGACAGTCCGGGCAGATCGGGAAGTTGGAGGGGTCGCGGTTGGGGACCCACACCTTTCCGCACAGGGCCTTGATCGGCGAGCCCGTGACGGCGCTCTCGACGATCTTGGCCTTCTCGACGTAGTGGGCGAAGCGCTCGTGATCGCCCTCGTCACCGGAGACGGTGCGCTCCTCCAGGAGGGTGCCGCCGGACAGTCCCGGCGTCTCAAGGGGCTCAGTAGGCATGGAGGGAGTGTAGGACGAGAATCGGTCTACATACCCCCTAGGGTATCTGTTAGACTGGGCCCATGACGACGACGAACCTGACCGAGGCGACCTTCGCCGACACCATCTCCGGCAACGACATCGTGCTGATCGACTTCTGGGCCGCCTGGTGCGGACCCTGCCGCATGTTCGCCCCCGTGTACGAGACCGTGTCCGAGGCCAACCCGGACATCGTCTTCGCCAAGGTCGACACCGAGGCCGAGCCGGGACTCGCCGGAGCCTTCAGCATCTCGTCCATTCCCACCCTGATGGTGGTGCGCGAGGGCGTCGTCCTGTTCTCCCAGGCCGGGGCCCTGCCCGAGCCCGCGCTGGCCAACCTCGTGCAGGCCGCACGCGACGTCGACATGGACGAGGTGCGGCGGCAGATCGCATCGCAGCAGGAGCAGGTCGCGGAGTGACCCGGGCCTGACTCATCTGAGCCTGAAGGCCCCGCAGGTCGGGACCTTTGGCCGTGCCGGTACCCACGCGAAACGCCCTACCGTGGATGCATCAGACAACGGGAGGACACCATGCCGCAGCAACCGCTAGCTCAGGTTCCGAAGGATGCCCAGTGGTTCTGGCAGGAGCACGGGGCCTGCCGTCAGGCCGACCCACTTTTGTTCTTCCATCCGCAGAACGAGCGCGGCTCGTCCCGCATCCGTCGTGACCGTGCTGCCAAGACGGTCTGCGCCGCCTGCCCGGTCCGCCTGGAGTGCGCGGACTACGCCGTCCGCGCACGTGAGCCCTACGGCGTGTGGGGCGGCCTGTCAGAGGAGGACCGCGAGGCCATCTACGCACGCCTGGACTCCCGGCACTACCCACGGGGCAAGGGCGACGGCCTGCGGGCAGCGGGCGCAGACCTGAGCGAGGCCATCTCGCCGAGGGCGCTCGGCATCGCGTAGCCTTGCGCCGGTGAACCTCACCGGACGCGACTTCCTCAAGGAAGCCGACTTCTCCCCCGCCGAGCTCAACTTCCTGCTGGCCCTCGCCACTGAGTTGAAGGCGGAGCGTGCCGCAGGCACGGAGGTACCTCGCCTCACCGGCAAGCAGATCGCCCTGATCTTCGAGAAGACCTCGACCCGCACGCGCATCGCATTCGAGGTCGCCATGCGCGATCAAGGCGGCCACGTCACCGTGCTCGATCCAAGCGCCAGCCAGATCGGCCACAAGGAGTCCATCGCCGACACCGCGCGCGTGCTCTCGGGGATCTTCGACGGGATCGAGTATCGCGGATCCTCCCACGCGAACGTCGAGGCTCTGGCGGAGTCCGCCGATGTACCCGTCTTCAACGGCCTTACGGACGACTGGCACCCATCCCAGATGCTCGCCGACTTCCTCACGATGCGCGAGCACGCCGCGGATCCGGCAGCGCCCCTTCGCTATGCGTATGTGGGTGACGCCCGCAGCAACATGGGCAACTCCCTGCTCGTGATGGGTGCGATCATGGGAGCTGACGTCCGGATCATCGCGCCGACGGCGCTGTGGCCCAGCACGGAGGTGCAGCAGATAGCCCAGGACTTCGCCGACCGCACGGGTGCACGCATCACGCTCACCGACGATCCCACTGTCGGACTGCCCGGTGCGGAGTTCGTCCACACCGACGTGTGGGTGTCGATGGGCGAACCCAAGGAGACGTGGGCCGAGCGCGTCGCGCTGCTGCACCCCTATCGCGTCGACTCAGCGCTCATGGCGCTCACCGGCAACCCATCATCGAAGTTCATGCACTGCATGCCCGCCTACCATGACGAGAACACGACCATGGGTCGCTCGATCGCCGAGAAGTTCGGGATCACCGGCGGAGTCGAGGTGAGTGACGAAGTATTCCAGTCACCCGCCAGCATCGTCTTCGATCAGGCCGAGAACCGCATGCACACGATCAAGGCGGTGCTGGTCGCAACGATGACCTGAAAGAGCCATACATGGGAACACGGGATGTTCACAGGTAGGGTCGTCGCCACGGGGCCGGGTCGAAGGAGAGCCATGAGGAGCCGGAGCTGTGCCGCTTTCCTGATGACGGTCGCTGCGGTGACCGCCGTGCTGGTCCCCACGTCAGCACAAGCCGACAGCGTCTGGCACCAGTCCGTGGGTCGCACCAGCGCCACAGCGACGTGCCCTGCCGACGACTTCGGCACGCCATGGCAGTCGAACTGGGATCCAGCCGAGCGCCCCTGGCGGCCGTCGTGGAGCCAGTGGCCGAACGGCGGCACGGGTGGCTTCACCTGCGACCGCCAGATCACCTGGGCCCGCAGTTCGCATCCCGTCGGCTACTGCCAGGGTGCGGGATCGACGTTCTACCAGTTCAACGGGGGCTGGTATCTCGACAGCATTCGCGACTTCGTCGCCCTGACGGTGTACCCGAACAGCACCTGCACGTCGGGCACGGCCTCTGGGCTCTACGAGACCCTGGTCTACGCACCCGCCGGGTTCAGTGCCACGACTCTGTGCACGGAGGTCACCGGCTTCGCGATCACGAGCCCCACGAGTCTGGGCGGCGACGTCTACCGGTGTCGGGGCGTGGTCTAGACCCCGGGATCACGGTGCGGGGGCATCGAAGCTGATCGTCGCCGTCGTCAGCGGCTTGCCGGAACTCGAGGTCGCGGGCTGGTCGAGGGCGACTCCCGTCACGATCGATCTGTCCGCATCCCGCACCTCAAAGGTGGTCGACACCGACACGGTGTAGCTCCCCTTGACACCGCTCGCCTGCAGGAAATCCACGATGCCCTGCGCGCGCTTGCGCGCCAGTTCCAGATCCGCTTCCGGAGAGTCCTGCGACAGAGATACGCCCACGACGTTCACCTGAACGTTCTCCGCATCCTTGGGAATGCTCGTGACCATGGCCCGCAGTTTGGCCTCCCCCGAATCGCTGATCCGTGCTGTGCCGCCGACGTAGAACGCCGCATCACGCACCTGACCCGCGCGCATTCGGGATGCTCGGTCCATGACATCCAGGAGCATGTTGACCGACCGGATCTGATCGGTGCTCGTGACTCCGTTGGCCTGCAGCACATAGGCACCCGGATTCAGGTCGGCGTCAACGGTCAGCACACCCGACACACGTCCGTCGCTGCCGACAGGTACTGAACCGAGATAGACCGTGCTGGCGGCAGAGCGGACGGCCAGACGCTGCGCCACGAGCGTGCCGCCGTAGCCGAGCGCCGCCGCGTTGCGGGGCACGGCGAAGACATTGACGGAAGTGTCGGGCAGGTAGTCGGTGCCGTCGATGACGAGTCGGCCGCCGATCGGCACCCGCATCACACCGTCGGCGTCGAGTCGCTCAGGTGCACCCGACGGAGCCTCGGTGCGGATCGACATCGTGAAGCCACCGGCCGATGCGTTCCATCCTGACTCCGTCGCATTGCGCTGCAAGACGACGTCCTGCAGGACCTCGCCATCCACCATCACTGCCCCGGCCTCCCGGCCCGAGGCAACAGCGGACGGCGGTGTGACGGGGAGCTTCGCCTGACCCCGACGGTCGAAGTTGTCGCCGGCTCCGGTGGCGGCTTCGCGTGTGATGGTGATCGCGTACGTCCGGGAGTAGCGCGGATCAGTCGCCGTCACCTCGATGGTGACAAGAGTCGATCCGACGATCAGTGGGATGGCTGTCGATGCCGTGCCCGAGGCCACCGCGACTCCGTCGACCTCGATGGTCGAGCCGGCAATCGTCGCCGTGGGAGTGACGCTCACCGACTCGATGGTGTTGTCCACGTCGGCCTCGTACACGGTGGTCGCCGCGGTGAACGCCGGTGACAGGGCGATCGCCTCGGTCTCGCTTTCCAGTTCAAGGCTCGAGAGAGACGCATCCGATGACGGCACGCTGTACGTCGTTGACACTGCTGCACCCGTACCCATCCGGTTCATCGCCGCAACGGTCACTGAGTACGCCGCGCCGTTCGTGAGGCCGTTGGCGGTGCAGAAGCGATCCGTCGTGGACGCGAACGTGCACGTGACCGGCGTCGTCGCGCCCGGGGACGTCGACGTGAGCGACACCGAGTAGTACGGGGAGATCAGCACCGAGCCGCCGTCCGACAGGGGCGCCTGCCACGACACCTGCACATCCGTCGCCGTCGACGCCAGCACCGAGAGCGATCGTGGAGCCGTCGGCACCGTCGACGGATACTGCACGACCTGAGCGGTGTTCCCAGGGATCTCGGAGGTATTCGCCGACGTGATCGCCACGACCTGGAAGTCGTAGCTGCTCCCGTTGTCCAGGCCCGGGATCGTGAGGTTGTCGGCCGACTGGCTCGTCAGCGCATTCGACACCAGGTTCCAGGTCGACGTCCCCGCCGGCCGCATGGAGATCTCGTACCGGGTGAACGTGCCGCCACCGAGCTGGGCATTCGTCAGGGCCGTCCACGTCAGCGTCACCGTCGTGTTACCGGGAGTGGCCGCCAGCGCGCCGACCGCGTAAGCCGCAGTAGCAGGAGTGAGAGCCGTCGATGCCGAGGAGGCCGCTCCCGTACCCGCGGCGTTGATCGCGGCCACGGTGACGGTGTACGCGGTGCCGTTGGCCAGGCCGGTGATGGTGCAGGGGGATGCGGTGCAGGACGTCGACGTCACCGTCGTGCCCGACGACACCGGGGTGGCGACCACCCGGTAGGCCGAGATCGCCACGCCACCGGTGAATCCCGGAGCCGTGAAGCCCACCGTGATCGACTGCGAGGAGGCTGACGCAGAAGTCAGCGTCGGTGCCGTCGCCAGCGCCGGAACGACCTGGAATGCACGCGTCACCTGCGATGCAGCCGCGTACTGGGCGTTGCCGGGAGCGTCCGCGACGACCTCGCAGGTGCCCACCGCCAGGATGGTCACGACTCCGAGCAGCGAGACGGAGCACGTGGCTCCTGACGTGCCGTAGCCCGTGGTGCCCGCGCCGGGCGTGAAGGACACCGACTCTCCCGAGGTCGCGGTCGCCGACATCACCACGCTCGAGGAACCGAAGGCGACATTGGCGGGCTGCGTGAAGGTGATGTTCTGGTTGAGCGAGCCCACGCTGATGGTCTGCGAGACGGTGGACGCGGCGGTGTAGTTCGTGTTCAGTGCCGCATCGGCATCGATGACGCAGGAGCCGGTGGCGAGGAAGGTGACGACCCCTCCGCTGATCGAGCACACCGAGGCCGAGGATCCACGGATCGCGAAGGTCGGCGCCACCCCGGAGGCAGAACCGGTGACTGTGCTGGTCGCCGATGCGGTCGGCGTGTAGGTGCCGTTCGGCAGCGGTGAGGCCGGCACAGCCGATGTGAACAGCACGGTCTGACCGGCCTTCGCGACCTTGATCGTCACCTCACTGGACGTAGCGACGGTGTAGTTCGCGTCACCGGCCCGCTGCGCCTTGATCTGGCACTCACCCACCGAGCTGTAGGTCAGCACTCCGGTGCCCGTCGTGATGCTGCACCCAGCCGTGCCCGGGAAGTTCGTGCCCGGCAGGTAGGTGATGGCACCGGTGCCCGACCCACCCGAAGCGACCGCTGTGTAGTCCTCGCCGTAGAGCAGCGCACCCGTCTGGGTCGCCTGATCCCACGACGTCGACGTCACCATCAACGCCGCCTGCGAGCCTCGAATCACCGTGAGGGTCATCGACACCGTGTTGCCGGTGTAGTTCCCTGAGGTCGGGGTGAACGTCGCGGTGATCGTGGCCGACCCCGCACCGGTGATCGTCAC
>CAIZPS010000120.1 GCA_903934925.1 uncultured bacterium
ACGCGATCCTGCTCGACATCACGATGGATGACATGAATGGATGGGAAGTCGCGACCAAAATTCGTGCCGCGGGTTTGACCGCGATCCCGATCATCATGGTCTCGGCCAAGGACGGCGAGATCGACAAGGTGCTCGGCCTCGAGCTGGGTGCCGATGACTACGTCACCAAGCCGTTCAGCTCACGCGAGCTGCTCGCTCGAGTGCGTGCGGTGCTGCGTCGCCACGGTGAAGTTGATGAGCTTGTCCCGCTGGTCGTCGAGGCCGGTCCGGTGCGCATGGATGTCGATCGTCACGTCGTGACCGTGCGCGGCAGTTCGGTGCCGATGCCGCTGAAGGAATTCGATTTGCTCGAGATGCTGGTTCGCAACTCAGGTCGCGTCATGACTCGCGGACAGCTCATTGATCGCGTGTGGGGTGCTGACTACGTCGGTGACACCAAGACTCTCGACGTCCACGTGAAGCGTCTGCGCGCCAAGATCGAGGAAGATCCGGCGAATCCGGTTCACCTCGTGACCGTCCGCGGACTTGGCTATAAATACGAGGGTTAGTCCACCACGCGATTTGCACGACGAAGGCCCCGCTCAATCGCGCGGGGCCTTCGTCACGTCGTGCGTGTGACTAACTTGCAGCCGGGCTTGCTTCGGCAATGACGGGCTCCGGGGCGGAAGTGCTCGCGACCGGGGCCGGCGGGAAGCTTGGCGTGATGCCCGCGTAGATGCCGGTGGCCGGGACTGTCAGCACGCTGGCTTCGACAGTGCCATTGACCTCGAAGGAGATAGTGATCGGAACGTAGGTGCTGACGGCGGCCTCGAGACCCTTCACTGAGATCGACTGATCGGAGTCGAAGCCGAATCCGAGCGACTGGCCGGGCAGTACCTGGGCCAAGCCATTGGTCACGGCGACGTCGCCGTTCATCATGGTCTTGCCGCCAATGGTCACGCCGCGAAGGAACTCGGTCTCGGTACCCACGTTGGTGAAACGGCCGACCAGGGTGGCGGCCCCGGGGGTGGAGGGGTCGAGGACCAAGGTCAGGCCCTGGGCCTTGAGGTTGCCCACCTGAACCTGGACGCCATCGCCACTGTTCATGGTGGCCTGGGCGGTGGTCGTGGCGCCAAGACCCTGGAAGCACCCACCCAGGAGGGGGGAGACGGCCACGAGGGCCACGGCCAGGGCTGCTGAGGTAACTGCTGATCGCTTCACGGACCCAGGTTATAGGGGGACCCTAGGGGGATTCTCGGCGGCACTCGATCGGGAAATAGGGCGTTGATCACGTGGTAAAGTTGGCCCTCCTGGAAAGGGGTCCATCTATATGGCGTTCAACGTGGGCGACACAGTCGTCTACCCGCATCACGGGGCAGCAGTCATCGAGTCCGTCGAGATTCGCAAGGTCAAGGGTGAGGATCGCGAGTACCTCGTACTCCGCGTGGCTCAGGGCGACCTGACCGTTCGCGTGCCCTCTGACAACGTCGATCTCGTGGGTGTTCGTGACGTTGTAAACCAGGAGGGCCTCGACCGGGTGTTCAATGTGCTCCGTCAGCCCTACACCGAGGAGCCGACCAACTGGTCGCGCCGGTACAAGGCGAATCTGGAGAAACTCGCATCCGGAGACGTCATCATGGTCGCGGAGGTCGTTCGCGACCTGTGGCGACGCGAGCGCGAGCGCGGCCTGTCCGCAGGAGAAAAGCGCATGCT
>CAIZPS010000121.1 GCA_903934925.1 uncultured bacterium
AGCACCAGAGCGATTCTTGGGACCTCAGTGCTCCGGTTGAACGTCAAAAGGGTGCCTGTATTCACCATGATGAAGACCCACACCAATGCGGTGTCGGAGATCGCCGATGGTCTACCCAGTCGATGCAGGTGTGATCGCATGCGTCAGGGTTTCATCGAGGAGGAGGCTGATGCGCGGAGAAACTCCCGGATAGCGCGGAGCCTCTCGCTCTGATGGAGGTGGGCGTCGATCCCCATGATCTCAAGTGATCGATGGACCACTTTCTGCACTGTCCTTGGCTGCGTGCCACGCTGTGCGGCAATCTCTGTGGTGGTCATGCCCGTTGACAGCATGATCATGACTTCGAGCTGCGTTCGAGATAGTTCCGCCACCCTTCGGGTTTCGTCACGATCATGTCGATGCTCAGGACCTATCTCACCGCGAAGTGCTGCATCGATCGCGGCAAGGAGAAGTCCTCGATCGGCTAACTGATCCTTGCGCAGATAGGCCACGGTCTTCGGTAATGATGCGGGATCTCGAGACATGAAGCGGGAGTCTGGAAGGTGGGTGAGAAATACGATGGCGACGGACGGATTGTGCCGGCGGAATGCATCGCTGAGATCAAAGCCTGTGAGTCCGTGCCCGAGGTCCACATCAAGGACGACCCCGTCGGGGTCGGATGCGGCAAATGCGGCCAGGGCATGCTTAGCATCGGCAGCTGCGGTGACCTTGAAGCCAGCCGTCTCCAGAGTGTCCGTGAGCAGCATGCGAGTGAGTGGCTCGTCCTCGACGATCAGAATTGACCGCTCGCTGGAGTCGCCACTGGCGCGCACGGCGGTCATGGCCGGAGTTTAGAGCGATGCGGGTGGGCGCCTGAGGGTATTGGGGCTCTGAGCCATGTCCCCCCGCTCGCTCGTCGATCCTCAGGCGTGAAGCCTCGCGAGGGGGGTTGGGGGGATGAAGGTGAGCCCAATCCGGGACGGATGACCCGTGGGCGTCGCGCCGTGCCTGTGTGGGCTGACCGCACTGCTTCCTTACGCCACCCGGCATCCGCCAGGCCCGGATCGCATTTCTGGACAGCGTTCGTTGACCTCACTGCGTGACGATGGTGAATGTCGACGAAGGCGGCGCAAGGTGCTCACACCCTGGAGCGCGGGGGAGCAGTCTCGTGCGGGGATGTCGCTTTTCGCGGAACCGTGAGTTCTCGCCCAGCGCGAAATCGGTGAGATCGCATCGCTTGTCGAGGAACGAGGGGCATCCAGTCAGACAGAAGAGGTATTCGAAGCGGCTCGGACGACGCTTCAGTCCCTCTGGCAACTGGACCTTCTCGCCATGGGGATTCGGGCCTAGCCCTACCAGTCACATTCCCCACGTGACTGCGCACTTGGTGCGCTAGGGAGTCCCGAACGGGAGCGCCTCCAGCGGTGCGCGGGGATGACGGTTCTAGATCCGGCCCCGCACGGCCAGGTTCACCAGGCTCCGATATCGGCTATCTGATCGACTCGCCGAGAAGGGGTGTCAGGCCAGGGCTACCCGAACGGCGAGAGTGGTGCGAGCCTGCGCGGTGGTGAGTTCCCAACTCTCGGCCACCGACTCGATCATGTGCAGCCCCAGCCCCAAGCGCTGGGGTTCGGCGGCCACTCCGTTGCCGTCATCGGTGATCGAGATTCGCAGGTATCGATCTGCATAGGGATCCGCCTCAACCTCCGCGACGATGCTCACATGCTGCGCGTCGCCGTGACGGACGGCGTTGGAGATCGCCTCCTCGACAATTCGCCCGCAGTCCGCCACGGTGGAAGTGGGGAGTTCAGGTACGTCGTCAGCGATCGAATACGTGACGTCGCATAGGCCGTCCCAGAGCTCCCTTCGCCGGATGAGTTCATCGAGCAGCGACGATGCTGCCGGACGTCCGAGGGACTCCAGTGGGTACTCCAGAGCGATTCGAGCACGGGCAAGCGCCGCGCTGAACTGCTCGGGATCCTTGTTCTGCCCGGCCTCCTCCACTGCGATGGCGCAGCCAAGGAGGCGCGCCTGCACGGCACCGTGAACGATGGCGCTCGCCTCTCGAAGAACGTGTGCGAGAGCTCTGCTTCGCGCAGTGGACTCCACCAATGCGCTGTCGATCTGGATCGAGATCGAGTCAAGTCGCGCCTGGGTCAGCCCGCGGACGGCGCCGAAGGCCGAGGTGGCCAGAACGACGATGAGGCCTGCGATGACTGTTGCCACCATTCCGGTGAACGACCCCGCATCAGTCCCGCCAGCCGCCTCAGCGAGGTAACTCAGGAGAACGGGGACCTGGAGTAGCAGTGCTGCCGATATGAAGAGGAGCGCGTGGAACCTCGGCGCGCGCCGCATCAGGACATTGGCAATCGTCATGATGATCCAGATCTCTGCGATCCCGATCACCGTTCCGGTGAGCGCGGCAGGGCTCGCTGCCTGCTGAAGGAGAGTGGAGACCTGACCCAAGGCGTAGATCGTCGAGGTTGCCAAGGGCCGTAGAGGCTGCCGGTTGACGATGTAGGCGAGAAGGGACCAAGGACGTGGTCGATGGAGATCACCGGGTGCTGAATCCCAGAGCTGGCGGCTGAGGGGTCGCACTGTCTCGGCTGCCGTGGCTCGCAGTTCAGCCGCGATCTGCGGCCACCGGGCGAATTCGGCAGCTGCAGCCGCATCGGTCGTCCGATCGCCCAAGGACTCTCTCGCAGTTGCGAGGGCCGTCTCCACCTCCTCAGTCACCGCTCGATGCATCTCCTCGCCGATGGCGGAGGTCGACAGCCGCGCGGACTCCAGGGCGATGGCCTCGTCGACGAGGTGATCTCCCTGGCGTCGAAGACGCGAACGAGCGTCAAGGGCGAGGGTGAGGACTATGGCAAACCAGCCGATGATGATGGCCGAGCCCAGGACCAGCCACCACAGGGGATCCGGGTCGGGGAGCCCCAGGACTCGTGCGGTGATGGACACGCCCAGGGCGAAGATCGCCCCTGTCCCGGAGGCGGCGGCGATGACTGCGGTTGCACCGAGGCGTGGAGTCTCACGCCGGGTGAAGGGGAGGGGAAACAGGCCAATGAAGAGAACGCCCAAGGCTGCCCCGACAAGGGCCGCGAGCGCCCACCCGAGCAGATCCACCCCCGACTCGATGCTCGAGGCATTCGCGGTGACCACGGCGATGATCCCGAGCGGAAAGAGCAGGAGCCCCTCATTGCGCCAGAAGGGAAGCCGAGTGGCGACACGCTCGTACCAGGGTGGCCAGTCGGCGTCAGTCACGGCGTTCGCTCACTGTGCCGGTCATGCGGAAGTACTCCCGCGCGACAAGCACGCGAATGTTCTCCTCCTTGGTGACTTCCAGGCCGAGAGCTGAGATGAGGCGACTGACGGACTTGTTCACCGCATCGTCCGTGAGGTGACGTCGCCGGGCGATCTCGGGATTGGAGTAGCCCGCGGCGACGAGTCGAAAGGTCTCCCACTGTCCTGCGCTGAACTCGCCGCGACCCTTGCCGGGGCGAGGCGTCGACGTCCCACTGAGTGCCTGATCTATCGCTGCCGATATGGCGGCAGTTGTCGATGCGGCGGACTTCACGACGTACGCAATGCCGGGAGGAAGCTGACGACTGAGTCCGGCATGTCGGGGATCGGAGTACGACGTGAGCATGACGATCGCCAGGCCGGGAATGAGGCGGCGTAGACCGTGGGCGAGGTCGATGCCTGTTGGCCCCTCCCCGAGGTCAAGGTCCAGGATCGCCACCTGAGGCTGTACCTCGTGGGCCAGCTTCATGGCAGCTGCCGCGGTAGCCGCCTCCTGCACCGGATCAAAGCCGAGGTTCGCGACCACGGAGCCGATCAGCGCACGGAGAAAGCCGTCATCGTCGACGACCATGGCAGCAGGCATGCTCACCTCCCGTGTCTGCATGGGGGACCTCTGTGTTGGGCCGAGCACCTGATCCTTGCATCGCCAGCCGAGTATGGGGACCTGCCGCTGGCGCATGGGGTATTTGGGGGTACGTACCCCCAAAGCCGACCGGACGGCCTTTCGGGCATGGCCAGAACGGCGTCGGCATGAGTCACTCGGGTCGTGAGAGGAGCCCGTGGGCGAGCCGTCCCGCGCAGCGGCGACGTCGACCGTCCGCGAAAGAGGGCGTCCCGGCACGCTCGTACCTCGATGGCTGGCGCCCTCGTCATCTCGTTCGTCATCGCCCAGAGCCCGTCCGCCTCGGCGGACTCCCTGTCTGCACCGGCACCCGAGGTGCTCTCGATCTGCGTCGAGACCGTGGAGCCCTCGCCTGAGCCCACGACATCGAGTGACGCGTCCTCGCCGCCCGCGATGAGTGAACTCCCAACGGCGTCGGCAGCGCCGGTGGCATCCCCGACGTCGAGTCAGTCACCGACGGAAGCTCCTTCGTCCTTCGCATCTTCGTCCGACCAGCCGGATGCGCCGCCCGGTCCGACGGCGACCGCTGCCCTCGCAGCCCTCTCCGTGAGCGGTCCGGCGCCCGATAGTCCAGAGCCGTCCGCCATCGAGTCGCCGCCGTCCAGTGCCGCACCCGTGGCCAGCGA
>CAIZPS010000122.1 GCA_903934925.1 uncultured bacterium
CAGCTTGGTGCGGCCGAGGTGCAGCAGATCGGCAGCATCCGTTGGAGTCTCCGCCGCGAAGCCCACGATCAGGGGTGAGGCCCCCTTGCGGCGTCGCACGAGATCCGCGAGGACGTCGACGGTCTGCTCAAGGTGGAGGTCCACCCCGGCTCCGCCGTCCTTCTTGACCTTGGCCGGCGCCGCCTGCGGACGGAAGTCCGCGACAGCTGCAGCCATCACCACGACATCACTCCCGGTGGCTTCGTCGGCCATGGCCCGGTGCATCTGCTCGGCGGATTCGACGCGCACGACGCGCGCACCCGCGGGCGGCTCGACGTCCATCACGGCAGCGACGAGCGTGACGTCCGCACCGCGAGAGATCGCGGTGCGTGCGAGCTCGACACCCTGGATCCCGCTGCTGCGGTTGCCGATGTAGCGGACCGGATCCCACGCCTCGCGGGTGCCACCGGCGCTGATCAGGATGCGACGGCCCGCCAGGTCGGGCGCAGCGGGTCGGCGAAGGAGGTCGAGTGCCGCAGCCACGATCGATGACGGATCTGGGAGCCGACCCGGGCCGGAGTCCGCACCTGTCAGCCGACCTGATGCGGGCTCGAGCACTCGGACGCCGCGCCCGCGCAGAAGGGCGACATTGCGCTGTGTCGCAGGATGCAGCCACATCTCCGTGTGCATGGCGGGGGCCATGAGCACGGGCGCTCGCGCCGTGAGCAGGACGTTGGTCAGGAGATCGTCAGCCAGACCCTGGGCGCTGCGTGCGAGGAGGTCGGCCGTCGCCGGAGCCACCAGCACCAGATCGGCCACCTGCCCGAGCCGCACATGCGGAACGGCAGCGGCAGAGGTCCAGACATCCGAGGACACGGGCTTGCCGGACAGGGCTTCCCAGGTCGCCGCGCCGACGAAACGCAGCGCGGCCGCGGTCGGCACGACCGTGACGTCGCACCCTGACTCGCTCAGGCCGCGCAGGACCTCAGCGGCCTTGTAAGCGGCGATCCCGCCGGCCACCCCGAGGACGACCCGGCCGGGCATGGAATCAGGCTCCAGAATCGTCCGTGAACGGGTCGGCGGAGGCGAAGGGATCGGCGGAGTCAGCCGCGACCGCGACCGCCACGACGATCTCGTCCGGATTGATCGGCTCGCTCGACAGCAGGCCCGCGTCTATCTCGCGCAGGGCGATCGACAGCGGCTTCTCCTGCACGTGCGTCTCGACGAGCGGACCCACGTACTCCAGAAGACCCTCACCCAGCTGGGAGTAGTAGGCGTTGATCTGACGCGCACGCTTGGAGGCGTAGATCACCAGGGAGTACTTGGAGTCGGTCTTCTCCAGCAGCTGGTCGATGGAGGGGTGGGTGATGCCCTCGGGGCGGGTCGCACTCTTCACGTCAGGGCCTCACTCAGGGGAATCGCGGTGCGGATGGATGGGCAGATCGCTTCGGTGCTCGAGCGCCTTAGATGCTCGAGCGCCTTAGATGCTCGAGCGTCTTAGATGCTCAGGTGCCACCTTCAGACGAGAAAGCAGCAGCCACCAAGTCTAGCAAGGCCTGCGCACACTCCTCGACGTCGGCATTGACGAGCACCCGGTCGAACTCCGATGCCGCCGCCAACTCCTCCTGGGCGGCCACCAGGCGCCGGGCCACCGCATCGGGCGATTCCGTGCCACGGCCGCTCAGCCGAGCCTCCAGCACGTCCCAGGAGGGGGGAGCCAGGAAGACGAGCAGCGCGCCTGGCACGCGTTCGCGCACCTGCCGCGCCCCCTGCACCTCGATCTCCAGCAGGACCGGGGTCCCGTGGGCGAGCCGCTCCAGCACCGGGGCGCTCGGCGTTCCGTAGCGGTGCCCGGCGAAGGCCGCCCACTCCAGCAGCCCATCGGTGGCCACGAGCTGGTCGAATGCGGCGTCGTCGACGAAGAAGTACTCCCGACCGTCCTGCTCGCCGGTTCGCGGGGCACGCGTCGTCGCACTGACCGAGAGCCAGACGCGCGGGTCCCGCTGCAGAGCGCGGGCCACGACGGTGCTCTTGCCGACGCCCGACGGACCCGACACCACCACCAGAGGTGCCTGGGTCGATTGCTGCTGGGGCGTCATGGGCGATCGCCGAGGAGCGCGATGAGTGCCGCCCGCTGACGATCCCCCAGGCCCTGGATCCGCCTGCTCGCTGCGATGCCCACAGAGTCCATGATGCGCTGCGCACGCGCCGGGCCGATTCCCGGGACGGCCTCAAGCAGCCACGACACCCGCATCGCCGCCCAGACCGGCTCATCCCCCGCCCCGAGGAGAACGTCGACGGGCTGCAGGGAGCGATCTCGCAGGGCGGCACGCACCCGGGCTCGCTCCTGACGGGTTGCCAGGGCCTTCGCCAGGGCCTGGGTCCTCTGCTCGTCGGTGCGAACCGGCGCCGTGCTCATGCCGCGCCGGCCAGTGCCGTCGCAATGGCCTGGGCCGCCGACCGCGGATCCGCGGCAGCGGTGATCGGACGGCCAATGACCAGAAGATCCGCACCGTCCGAGAGCGCCTGCTCCGGGGTCGCCACTCGCTGCTGGTCGTCGAGCGAGGCGCCCGCAGGACGGACCCCGGGCGTGATGAGCGTGACGTCGTGCGGAACAGCGGCGCGGACGGCCGCCACCTCCTGGGGCGAGCAGACGATCGCCCGCGCACCGGCCTCGACGGACAGCCGGGCCAGCCGCACGACGGCCTCACGCGAGGGTCCCTGAAGGCCGACGGCCGCCAGATCCGCCTCCGCCAGCGACGTCAGGACGGTGACCGCGGTGATGCGGGTACCCGGGAGGGCCTGGGCCGCGGCCTCGATCATGGCGGCACCACCCGAAGCATGAACCGTGAGGAAGGTCGGTCGCAGATGGGCTACCGCCTCGGCGGCACCGCGCACGGTAGCCGGGATGTCATGCAGCTTGAGGTCCAGAAAGATGTCGATGCCGGGATGTCCGGCCGCGGCTGCCTCCTCCCGGGCCGTGCTCACCGACGTGGCGCCGTCGCGGCAGTACACCTCCAGCCCGACCTTCAGTGTCGACACCACCGGGGCCACGGCCTTCGACCACTGCCCCAGCACCGCAAGGGAGGGCGCATCCATCGCCACCGCGATCGGTGCCCGCCTACTCGGTGATGAAGTCGAACTCATCGTCGACCTCCGTTCGAGTGTCGACGGGACGGTGTGCGAACGACACGGCATCCCTGAAGCGGGCGAAGCCACGTGATCCCAGTGCACGTTGGAGCTCTTGCTGGATCCGTATCGGCGCCGAGGGATCGTGGAACACCGCCGTTCCGACCGAAACAGCATCGGCACCCGCCAGCACCAGCTCGAGAGCATCAATGCCGCTGCGCACTCCGCCCATACCGATGATGGGCAGGTCGCGGAAGGCCTGGCGGATCTGCCAGATGCAGCGCACGGCGACCGGCCGGATGGCAGGCCCCGAGAGCCCACCTGTGACGCCAGCCAGGTGCGGACGCATCGTGTCGGTGTCGATGACCATGCCGAGCACCGTGTTGATGACCGACACACCCGTCGCCCCCGCGCGCACGACGGCATCGGTGATCTCGACGATGTCCGTGACGTCAGGAGAGAGCTTGGCGAACAGCGGCATGCGGGGGTCGCTGTGGCGGCGCACCGCGTTGACGACTTCGGCCGCGGTTCCCGCGCGGCACGCGAACACCTGACCACGATCCTCGACGTTCGGGCAGGAGATGTTGACCTCGATGGCACCGATGCTGCGCGCGGTGCGCAGCCGTGCCGCGAGCTTGCCGAACTCGTCGACCGTTCCCCCCGCAATGGACACGACCACTCGCGCGCCTCGCTCTTCGAGCCATGCGAGGTCATGCTCGAGGAAGCGATCGATGCCCGGACCCTGGAGGCCGATGGAGTTGAGCATGCCACTTGGCGTCTCCGCCATGCGCGGTGTCGCACGACCAGAACGCGGATTCAGCATCACGCTCTTGGTCACGATTCCGCCGATGGTCGTGATGTCGAAGAACTGGTCGAGTTCGCGGCCGGCTGCGGCGCACCCCGACGCAGTGAGGATGGGAGCCGGGAGGTGGAAACCGCCGAGGCTCGTGCTCATATCGACGTTCGGAAGGCTGGTGTCGCCCAGCGGGGCATGGGAGATCAGCGCGCGCGTCATCAGTGTCCTCCGCCCGTGGGTGCGCCCAGAGTGTCAGCTGGCACCGTGCCGATGTCGGCCCATCGCACGCGGTCACCGCGGAAGACCGGTCCCTCAGTACAGGATCGCAGCATGCGCGTGACGCCGTCCTCGCCGATCACCGGCAGGACGCAGGTCATGCACACGCCGATGCCGCATGCCATCGCCTCCTCCACGGCGCACTGGCTGTAGGCCTGACGAGACGCAGCGATCTGCGCGACGCGCTGGAGCATGGCCATCGGCCCGCACGCGTAGACGACCGCCGCGTCACTGGAATCCATGACTCCTGCCAGCAGGTCGGTCACGCGGCCCCGATGACCCAGTGACCCGTCATCGGTGGTGATCGTCAGCGTCGACGCCAGCCTCTTGAGCTCCAGCGCCCCGAAGAGCTTCTCCTCCGTGCCCGCACCCAGCAGGACATCGACGCGGCATCCCCGCTCTCGAAGCTGTTCCGCGAGCATGAACAGCGGCGCAGAGCCGTACCCACCGCCCACGAGGACCGTGGAGACGGCTTCCTTGGGCAGCACGAACGGACGCCCCAGTGGACCGACGATGTCGATCGGGTCATGACGGCGGCGGTCGACCAGCCATTGGGTTCCCTTGCCGTGAACGCTCACGACGATGTCGAGCGTGCCGCCATAGACCCCCCGGGACTGCACCTGATGGATGGCGAAGGCGCGACGCAGAACCATGCTCGTCTCCGCCCCGCCAATGCCCAGTGTCACGAAGTGCCCGGGGCGGGCGTTCTCGGAGATACCCGGAGCCGTCAACGACATCACGTAGTACGACCCCGCCCTCCGAACGTCGAGGATCTGGCCCTTCACCTGAACGACCATCGTCAGCGGCTCCCGTCGACTGCGGCAGAATCGCGAAGCCGCGCCAGGTCTGAAGCGTGCTCCTGCAGTGAACGCACGCTGGGTTCCTCGTGCTGTAGGGAATCGATCCCCTGCACCGCGGCAGCCAGACCTTGCACGGTCGTGATGCACGGAATTCCGCGCACCACGGCGGCGGTACGGATCTCGTAGCCATCGAGTCGAGGTCCGACGCCGTAAGGAGTGTTGACGATGAGCTGGATGTCGCCGGCGAGGATGGCATCCACGGTCGTGGGCTCTCCGTTAGGACCGCGCCCCTCGCGCTGCTTGCGAAGGACGTCGACCGGAACCCCATTGCGCCGGAGCACTGCCGCAGTGCCGGAGGTGGCGACGATGCGGAATCCGAGGTCAGCGAGCCGCTTGATGGGGAAGATAGCGCCACGCTTGTCGCGGTTCGCGAGAGACACGAAGGCGGTGCCCGACGTCGGCAGACCACCGCTGAAGGCAGCATCCTGCGACTTCGCGTAGGCGATGCCGAAGGAGTTGTCGATGCCCATCACCTCGCCGGTGGACTTCATCTCCGGCCCGAGCACGGTGTCGACACCATGGAAACGGCCGAAGGGCAGCACGGCCTCCTTGACCGAGATGGCCGACCCTTGCGGCATCACTCCACCATCCTTGTCGGCCGGCAGGATGCCCGCGTCACGAAGCTCGGCGATCGTCTGCCCCACCATGACCCTGGCCGCCGCCTTCGCCACGGGTACCGCGGTCGACTTGGACACGAAGGGCACGGTGCGCGAGGCCCGTGGGTTCGCCTCGAGCACGTACAGGAGATCCCCGGCCATCGCGTACTGCACGTTCAGCAGTCCGCGGACGCCCACTCCGTCCGCGATCGCCAGGGTCGCGGCCCGAATGCGCTCGATGTCCTCCGCGCCCAACGTGATCGGCGGCAGGACGCACGCGGAGTCGCCGGAGTGGATGCCTGCCTCTTCGATGTGCTCCATGACACCGGCGAGGTACAGCTCCTGCCCGTCGTACAGGGCATCGACGTCGATCTCCACGGCATCGTCGAGGAAACGGTCCACCAGAACCGGGTGGTCCGGACTGATCTGAGTCGCCCGCGCCAGGTAATCGGCCAGCATGTCGTCGTCATAGACGATCTCCATACCGCGGCCGCCGAGGACGTAACTCGGCCTCACCAGCACGGGGTACCCCACCTCGGCGGCGATCCCTCTCGCCTCATCGAAGGTGAGCGCGGTGCCGTGCTTCGGGGCGAGCAGGCCCGCCTCGGCCAGAACCCGGCCGAAGGCACCGCGCTCCTCCGCCAGATGGATCGACTCCGGACTCGTGCCGATGATGGGCACGCCGGCGTCCTTCAGCCGCTGGGCGAGCCCGAGCGGCGTCTGGCCACCCAGTTGGACGATGACCCCCACGAGGGTGCCTGCCTGCCGCTCGGCATGCACGACCTCGAGGACGTCTTCGAGTGTCAGCGGCTCGAAATAGAGACGGTCGGAGGTGTCGTAGTCAGTGGAGACCGTCTCCGGGTTGCAGTTGACCATGATCGTCTCGTAGCCGGCCTCACGCAGCGTCAGCGCGGCGTGGACGCACGAGTAGTCGAACTCAATTCCCTGCCCGATCCGATTCGGCCCCGAGCCGAGGATGATCACCTTGCGACGATCGCTTGGCTCAGCCTCGGTCTCGTCGTCGTAGGCCGAGTAGTGGTACGGGGTGCGGGCCGCGAACTCTGCGGCGCACGTATCGACCGTCTTGTACACAGGGCGGATGCCGTAGTCGTGCCGCATCTCGCGCACCTCGTGCTCAGCAAGGCCTCTCAAGGCCCCGAGTTGAGCATCGGAGAAGCCCAGGCGCTTGGCCCGGCGCAGGAGTCGGTGGTCGAGGGACTCCGCGCTTCGCACCTCGTCCGCCATCTCGTTGATCAGGCAGATCTGGTCCAGGAACCATGGATCGATGTTCGTGGCCTCATGCACAGCATCGATACCGGCACCCGCCCAAAGAGCCTGCTGCACCTGGGTGAGCCGACCGTCGCGGGGCACACGCATGGCCTCCAGCAGCGCTGCCACGTCAACTTCGGATCGGCTCGACGGCCAAGCGAACACGGATTCATGACGCTCCAGGGAGCGCAGGGCCTTCTGCAGCGCCTCGGGGAAGTTGCGACCGATGGCCATGGCCTCACCGACGCTCTTCATCGTGGTCGTGAGCGTCGGATCCGCATTCGGGAACTTCTCGAAGGCGAATCGAGGCACCTTGACCACGATGTAGTCCAAGGTCGGCTCGAACGAGGCAGGGGTTTCCTGCGTGATGTCGTTCGGAATCTCGTCAAGCGTGTACCCGATGGCCAGTCGCGCGGCGATCTTGGCGATCGGAAAGCCCGTCGCCTTGGAAGCAAGCGCCGACGACCGAGAGACACGCGGGTTCATCTCGATCACGATGAGCCGGCCGTCATCGGGATTGACGGCGAACTGGATGTTGCAGCCGCCGGTATCGACCCCGACGGCTCGAATGATGTCGATGCCCACATCTCGAAGGCGCTGATACTCCCGGTCCGTGAGGGTCACGGCCGGTGCCACGGTGATGGAGTCACCGGTGTGCACACCCATGGGGTCGAGGTTCTCGATCGAGCACACGACAACGACGTTGTCGTTGCGATCGCGCATCAGCTCGAGTTCGTACTCCTTCCAGCCGATGATCGACTCCTCCAGAAGAACTTCGGAGGTTGGGCTGGCCTGGAGTCCGGCTCCCGCGATGCGCCGGAGATCCGTCTCGTCGTAGGCGATGCCGGACCCGGCTCCGCCCATGGTGAAGGAGGGGCGCACCACGACGGGGTAGCCGAGGTCGCCGACCGCAGCCAGGCAATCGTCGAGTGTGTGACAGATCGCCGAGCGAGCGCTCTCGGCACCGACCTGCTCCACGATCCCGCGGAAGAGCTCACGGTTCTCGCCACGCTCGATGGCATCCACGTCGGCACCGATCAGCTCCACGCCGTACTTGTCGAGGACACCGTTGCGATGCAGGGCCATCGCCGTGTTCAGCGCTGTCTGGCCTCCCAAGGTCGGCAGGAGCGCATCTGGACGCTCCTTGGCGATGATGCGCTCGACAAACGCGGGAGTGATGGGCTCGACGTACGTGGCATCGCTGAACTCCGGGTCGGTCATGATCGTGGCCGGATTGGAGTTCACGAGCACCACGCGCAGCCCTTCGTCACGGAGGACGCGACAGGCCTGAGTGCCGGAGTAGTCGAACTCGCAGGCCTGTCCGATGACGATCGGGCCGGAGCCGATCACCATCACCGACCGGATGTCGTCGCGGCGCGGCATCAGGCGCTCCGTCCTTCCCGTGCTTGAGCCATCAGTGTGGCGAATTCATCGAAGAGGTAGTCCGCATCATGCGGCCCTGCAGCGGCCTCCGGGTGGTACTGGACACTGAAGGCCGGGGCGTCGAGGCAGCGAAGGCCCTCCACGACGTCATCGTTGAGGCACACATGGCTCACCACCGCGCGTCCGTACGGGGTGTCGAAGGCACCGTCGCGCGGGGCGTCGACGGCGAACCCATGGTTGTGAGCCGTGACCTCCACCCTGCGGGTAGCGAGGTCCATGACCGGCTGGTTGATTCCGCGATGGCCGTAGCGCAGCTTGTAGGTGCCCAGGCCGAGGGCACGGCCGAGCACCTGGTTGCCGAAGCAGATGCCGAACACCGGGACCCTTCTGGCGAGGAGCTCG
Organism: uncultured bacterium; assembly: GCA_903934925.1. Lineage (GTDB taxonomy): Bacteria > Actinomycetota > Actinomycetes > S36-B12 > S36-B12 > UBA10649. Next base: position 8,691 of record CAIZPS010000122.1, read on the forward strand.
CGCATCACTGAAACCGCATGGTCGGCCGTAGCCGGATCACCAGGACCATTGGAGAAGAACACTCCGTCAGGCGCCAGTTCCAGCACCTGATCGACACTCCACGTGGCCGGGACCACGTGCACCTCCATCCCGCGAAGAGCCATCTGGTGCGGCGTCATCGCCTTGATGCCGAGGTCGACGGCCACCACGGTGAAGCGTCGCTCTCCGATGGCAGGCACGACATAGGCCATCTCCGTGGTGACTTCGCCCGTGAGGTCGGCTCCTGCCATGGCGGGACTGGCCTGCACCTGCGCGAGCAGTTCCTCAGGAGCACGCTCGGCCTGCGGACCGCTGAAGATGCCCACGCGCATGGCTCCGCGCTCGCGAAGGTGGCGCGTCAGGGCGCGGGTGTCGATGCCGCTGATGCCGACGATCCCCTGATCGGAGAGGTCGTCCTCGAGGCTGCGCGTGGCCCGCCAGTTGGAGGTGATGCGCGAGGGATCGCGCACGACGTATCCCGCTACCCAGATGCGCCGGGACTCGCCGTCCTCGTCGTTCATGCCCGTGTTCCCGATGTGCGGAGCCGTCATGATGACGACCTGCCGTCGATAGGAGGGATCAGTCAGGGTCTCCTGATATCCGCTCATGCCCGTCGAGAACACCGCCTCGCCGAATGTCGTGCCGACGGCGCCATAGGCGTCACCGTGCATAGTGCGGCCATCCTCGAGGACGAGCACAGCAGGCAGCGGGGCGCGCGAGGGTCGGGCAGTGGTCATCGGACTCCTGTCGGGAACGCGGCCATGAGGCCATCCAACACAGTGACGTGGTCGGGTGATGCATCCGCCCGGAAGCCGGTGTCGACCAGCCGATCACCCAGGCGCCAGGTGATGACGATCATGCTGTCCTTGGCGCGCACCGTGCCTGAGACCCCGCGGTCGGCGCGTACTCCCTGGATGACGTCAGCTGGGATCACCAGGCTGCGGGCACCCTCCCGCTCGAGGACGATCCCCTCGGTTCCCCAGAGGAGGCGAGCTCGACTGCGGACACCCAGGTCGTGGACGGCGATGCGGTCCATCCAGTCCCCAGCCATGCCGGTGCCCGCGAACAGGCCGGCGACGGGCTCCCCCAGCATCCACGTCCCGGGAGGGACCTCCATGGGTGCGGGGATGTCGTGCTGGCGTCGCTGCCGCGCCCGCCATCCGCGTCGCATCGCCCACAGGGCCAGCGCGATGACGGCCACCACGATGCCGACGAGGATCAGCCTCTGCGGCCAGTCGGTGACCTGGGCCTGCTCGACGTAATCCTCCATAGCCACAGAACCGAACAGGACAGGACTCATGCGAGAGCACCGTCCAGCACGGTCGGCGTTCCCGCATAGATCGTGTGCACAACACGCCCGGGAAGCTCGCGCCCGGCGTACGGTGTGTTCCTGCTCTTGGACGACAGTCGCATCGGGTCGACGACATAGGTACCCGAAGGATCGACGACCGCAATATTGGCAATGGCCCCGGGGACGAGGTCGTGACCCTGCGTGCGCACGCGTCCGATGCGCGCCGGAGCGACCGACATTCGCTGCGCGAGTGCCCGCCAAGACAGCAGGCCCGGCGCAACCATCGTCTCCATGGCGACGCCGAAGGCGGTCTCCAGCCCGAGCATTCCCATGGCAGCAGCGGCCCACTCGCAGTCCTTGTCCTCGTGGGGGTGCGGCGCGTGGTCCGTGGCGATGATGTCGATGGTGCCGTCGGCGAGGGCCGCGCGCAGGGCCGCGACGTCGGCGGCTGTGCGGAGCGGCGGATTCACCTTGAACATCGGGTCATATGTGGCGACAAGGTCCTCGGTGAGCACCAGATGATGCGGGGTCACCTCTGCCGTCACGTCAATGCCGCGCGACTTCGCCCAACGGACGATCTCCACCGAGCCGGCCGTAGAAAGGTGGCAGATGTGCACGCGGGATCCGACGTGCTGCGCGAGGAGCACGTCCCGCGCGATGATGGCCTCCTCCGCCACCGCGGGCCATCCGGCGAGGCCAAGTCGGCCGGAAAGCTCGCTCTCGTTCATCTGCGCATGCTCGGTCAGGCGCGGCTCCTGTGCGTGCTGGGCCACGACACCGTCGAAAGCCTTCACGTACTCGAGGGCACGCCGCATCAGGACGGCGTCATGAACGCATTTGCCGTCATCGCTGAAGACCCTGACCTCGGCCGCACTGCCGGCCATGGCGCCCAACTCGGCCATGCGCTCCCCTGCCAGCCCGACAGTGACAGCGCCGACCGGCCGTACGTCGACGAGCGCGGCCTCCTGGCCCAGGCGCCAGACCTGCTCGACGACACCAGCCGTATCGGCGACAGGACTGGTGTTCGCCATGGCGTGCACGCACGTGAACCCCCCGAGGGCAGCTGCCCGCGAACCGGTGAGCACGGTCTCCGCGTCCTCGCGGCCCGGCTCGCGCAGATGCGTGTGAAGGTCGACGAATCCCGGAAGGGCGACGAGGCCGTCCGCATCGACGATCTCGCCATCGGCACTTCCGGGAGCGGCGAGGTCGACGATGACTCCGTCGGCGATCACGATGTCGACGGCATCCTCGCCGTACGGCCGGACACCACGCAGGACCAGGGTCATGACGTCTCCTCCTGTCGTCCACCGAGAAGCAGGTACAGCACGGCCATCCGGACGCTGACGCCATTGGCGACTTGCTCGACCATCACTGCACGCGGAGAGTCAGCCACATCCGCGCTGATCTCCATGCCCCTGTTCATGGGCCCGGGGTGCATGACGATCGCATGCTCAGGCAGGTGCGCCATCCGTGCTGCGTCGAGACCGAAGAGACGCGAGTATTCCAGCGCGGAGGGGAAGTAGGCGTCCTGCATGCGCTCGGCCTGCACGCGGAGCATCATCACGGCGTCCACGTCCGGGAGGACCTCGTCGATGCGGTACGAGAAACGGCACGGCCACGACTCCACACCCAGAGGCATGAGGGTGGGCGGTGCGACGAGCGTGACATCGGCACCGAGGGTTTGGAGGAGGAGCACGTTGGATCTCGCTACCCGACTGTGCAGGATGTCGCCGACGATGGCCACGCGCAGGCCGGCGAGGTCGCCCGATCCATCGCGCAGGTGGTGGCGGAGGGTGAATGCGTCGAGCAGGGCCTGGGTCGGATGCTCGTGCGTGCCGTCACCGGCATTGATGACGGACCCCTGGATCCAGTCGGATGTCGCGAGCCGATGGGGCGCACCACTCGCTCCATGCCGGATGACGACCGCATCGGCACCCATGGCCTCGAGGGTCAGGGCGGTGTCCTTGAGACTCTCACCCTTCGACACCGAGGATCCCTTGGCCGCGAAGTTGATGACATCGGCCGAGAGCCGCTTGGCTGCGAGCTCGAAGGAGATCCGGGTCCGGGTGGAGTCCTCGAAGAAGAGGTTGACGACGGTGCGTCCGCGCAGGGTCGGCAGCTTCTTGATCGATCGATCGGTGACGGAGGCGAGTTCAGCGGCAGTGTCGAGGATCAGGACGGCGTCGCCACGGCTGAGGTCGGCCGCTGAGAGCAGGTGCCTCATCGCGCCTCCTCCCCAATGGTCACCTGATCAGTGCCGTCGACCTCGATCAGTGCGACGCGCACCTGCTCCTCGAGCGATGTCGGCAGGTTCTTGCCGACATAGTCAGGCCGGATGGGCAGCTCGCGGTGACCGCGGTCCACGAGCACGGCCAGGCGCACCGCCGCGGGCCGACCGATGTCATTGAGGGCATCAAGGGCCGCCCGCACCGTACGCCCCGAGAACAGGACATCGTCGACGAGCACGACGATGCGCCCGTCCACGCCTTCCGCTGGGATCGATGTCTCCTCCAGGGCGCGCGCCGGGCGGAGCCGGAGGTCGTCCCGGTAGAGCGTGATGTCGAGGGAGCCGACGGGCACGTGCGTGCCCTCGATCTCGTCAATGGCAGTCGCGATGCGGTGCGCGAGCGCAACACCTCGCGTCGGGATGCCCAGCAGCAGGAGATCTTCGGATCCGCGTGCCTTCTCCACGATCTCGTGGGCGATGCGGCGGATGGCCCGGCCGATGTCGGCGTCGTCAAGGACGATTCGGGCGCGTGCTTCCACGCTAGACCCCCTTCCCCGCCTCTCCGGACGGGCTTAAAGGATGTCGGACGCCCTCACCCTATCCCACTCGGCTGCTGCAGATTTCATCCGCTTCCCGGATCAATTCGGCAGCGAAGTGGGCATATCGCCCACGAAATGCCGAATTGATCCGGGAAGCGGATGAAATCTGCCCCAGCCGAGCGGGGGCAGAGGAGGGCGTCAGACGCCGGCGGCGGGGCCGGCGTTGCCGATCTTGTGGACGCGCATGCCGTTCGTGGTGCCTGGGACGCCCGGCGGCACGCCGGCAACGATCACGACGCGATCACCGAACGTGGCCCGACCGATGTCGAGCAGCGCCCGGTCGACCTGGACCACCATGTCGTCGGTGTGCTTGACCTGCGGCACCAGGAAGGTCTCGACTCCCCAGACCAAAGACAGCATGCTGCGCGTGCGCGGATTCGGGGTGAAGGCGAGCAGTGGCGTACGGCTGCGCCAGCGGGCGATCAGGCGAGCCGAGGAGCCGGTCTCGGTAAAGGCGATCAGGTGGGTTGCGTCGACACCCTCCGCGACCCCGACCGCCGCATGCGTCAGGGCCCGTGCAGTGGAGCCCGTCCAGGGGTCGGACAGGCCCGGCAGCTGGTGCAGGGCCCACGTCTCGACGTGCTCGATGATCCGCGACATGGTCTCGACGACCAGGCTCGGGTGATCGCCGACGCTCGTCTCGCCCGAGAGCATCAGCGCATCCGCCCCGTCGAGCACGGCGTTGGCGACGTCGCTGGCCTCGGCCCGTGTCGGGCGCGTGGCGACGGCCATGGAGTCGAGCATCTGCGTGGCCACGATGACCGGCTTGGCCGCCTCGCGGCACAGCTGAATAGCGCGCTTCTGGACGAGTGGCACAGCCTCAAGGGGCAGTTCGACGCCGAGGTCACCGCGCGCCACCATCACCCCGTCGAATGCCGCGATGATCTCCTCGAGATTCTCGATTGCCTGGGGCTTCTCGACCTTCGCGAGTACAGGCAGCCGCACACCCTCCTCGTCCATGATGGCGTGTACGTCGACGATGTCGGCCGCCGATCGCACGAAGGACAGCGCGATCATGTCGGCACCGGTGCGCAGTGCCCATCGAAGGTCGGCCTTGTCCTTCTCGGAGAGGGCCGGCACGCTCACGGCGACACCGGGGAGATTGAAGCCCTTGTTGTCCGAGACGCGCCCGCCCTCCACCACCTCGGTGTGCACGCGGGGACCGTCCACCTTCGTCACACGCAGCTCGATGCGACCGTCGTCGACGAGGACGAGGTCACCCGGGGAGACGTCGTTCGGCAGTCCCGCATGCGTGGTCGACACCATGACGCGATCACCGGGCACGGCCTCGGTGGTGACGATGAACTCGTCGCCCGGCTCGAGCAGGACGGGGCCGGAGGCGAAGGTGCCCAGGCGGATCTTGGGCCCCTGGAGGTCGACCAGAATGCCCACACCCCGCCCGACGGCGTCTGCCGCCGCGCGCACGTGCCCGTACACGACCTCATGGTCGGCGTGCTTGCCGTGCGACAGGTTCAGCCGCGCGACATCCATGCCCGACTCGACGAGTCGGGTGATCGCCTCGAGCGAGCTCGTGGCAGGCCCCAGGGTGGCGACGATCTTCGCGCGGCGCATGACCCTCAGCCTATCCGTAAACGGTTGCAGGACGACGGAGGTCAGACGAGCAGGGGGCGCGCTGTCGCAGGAATCGGCGCCGGCAGGTTGGTGCTGCCCATCAGGTAGGCGTCGACGCTGGCGGCGGCAGCCCGACCCTCGGCGATGGCCCACACGATGAGCGACTGGCCCCGACCAGCGTCTCCGGTCACGAAGACACCGGGTGCGTCGGTGGAGTAGTCCGCGTTCCGGGCGATCGCACCTCGATCGGTCAGCTCCAGGCCCAGCTGGTCGATGATGCCCTCGGCCTCGGGTCCGACGAAGCCCATGGCGAGGAACACGAAGTCGGCCGGGATGTCGCGGGCCGAACCGTCGACCGGCCGGAATCCACCTTCGTGCGGCTCTACTTCGACCAGCCGCAGCGCACGCACATTGCCGGCGCCGTCGTCGAGGAACTGCTCGGTCGAGACGGCGAAGAGCCGCTCCCCGCCCTCTTCGTGAGCGCTGGATACCCGATACGTCATGGGATAGGTCGGCCACGGCTGCGAGTCCGGCCGCTGCGCAGGAGGAGTGGGCAGGATCTCCAGTTGCGTCACGGACGCCGCACCCTGTCGATGGGCCGTGCCCAGGCAGTCCGCACCGGTGTCGCCACCGCCGATGATGACCACGTGCTTGCCGGCGACGTCGATCGGCGACTGCCCGAGGTCCCCCTCCTGGACGCGATTGGCCAGGGGCAGGTACTCCATGGCCTGGTAGATGCCGACAGCTGTCGGCCGGGCACGGAGAGGTCGCGCCAGTTCGTCGCGCCGATGGCCACGACAACGGCGTCGTACCGCTGACGGAGGTCCATGCCCGTGACATCGATGCCGATCTCGACGCCCGCTCGGAACTTCACGCCCTCGGCCTCCATCTGGGAAAGGCGTCGATCGAGGTGGCGCTTCTCCATCTTGAACTCGGGGATGCCGTAGCGCAGGAGGCCGCCGATGCGATCCGCCCGCTCATAGACCGCGACCGTGTGCCCCGCGCGCACCAGTTGCTGCGCGGCGGCCAGGCCCGCCGGGCCCGAGCCGATGACGGCGACCGTGCGCCCGCTGAGCCGATCCGGGGGCTGAGGGGTGACCCAGCCCTCGTCCCAGGCCCGATCGATGATCGACACCTCGACCTGCTTGATCGTCACAGGGTCCGCGTTGATACCGAGCACGCATGCGGCCTCGCACGGGGCAGGACACAGACGGCCGGTGAACTCCGGGAAGTTGTTCGTGGCATGCAGCCGCTCGATCGCGTCCTGCCAGTCGCCGGACCACACGAGGTCGTTCCACTCCGGGATGAGGTTGCCCAGGGGGCAGCCGTTGTGGCAGAAGGGAATGCCGCAGTCCATGCAGCGACCCGCCTGCTTCTCCAGTCGCCCGGCATCGAACTCCTCGTACACCTCGCGCCAGTCCTGCAGGCGCAGATCGACCGGCCGACGCTTCGGCAGCTCACGGTCGGTGGACAGGAATCCACGCGGATCAGCCATTGACGCCTCCCATGATCGCGACCATCGGATCCATGCCCTGCTCCTCCGCCTCGGCCGCGAGGAGCAGCACGCGCTTGTAGTCACGCGGCATGACGAGGGTGAACCTCGACGCCGACGCCGGCCAGTCGGCCAGGATGGCCGAGGCGACCGTGGAGCCCGTCTCCTCAGCATGGTTGCGCAGCACCCCGTGCAGTCGATCCAGATCATCGACCGAAAGCGACTCGAGGTCGACCATCTCGCGGTTGACCCGCTTGGAGTCGAGATCCAGCACGTAGGCACGGCCACCCGACATGCCCGCTCCCAGGTTGCGGCCCGTCGATCCGAGGATCACCGCGACCCCGCCCGTCATGTACTCCAGGGCGTGATCGCCGACGCCCTCGACCACGGCCGTCGCGCCGGAGTTGCGCACACAGAAGCGTTCACCGACCCGCCCCCGCAGATAGAGCTCGCCGCTCGTGGCCCCATAGCCGATGACGTTGCCCGCGATGATGTTCTCCTCCGCGACGAGGATGGCGTCACGGTGCGGACGCACCACGACTCGCCCGCCCGAGAGGCCCTTGCCGACGTAGTCGTTGGCATCGCCCTCCAGACGCAGGGTGATGCCAGCGGGGAGAAAGGCGCCGAGGGACTGTCCCGCCGAGCCCACGAAGGTGAGGTCGATGGTGCCGTCGGGAAGTCCTTCGCCCCCGTAGCGGCGGGTGACCTCCGATCCGAGCATCGTGCCCACGGTGCGGTGCACGTTGCGGATGGCCAGGCGGGCACGGACAGGCTCCCCCTGCTCGAGTGCCGGGGCGCAAAGGGTGATGAGCTCCTGGTCGAGCGCCTTCTCTAGGCCATGCTCCTGGGCGACGGCCTGGTGACGCACCGCTCCGGGCTCGAGGTGCGGCACGTGCAGGATCGGCGTGAGATCGAGCCCGGACGCCTTCCAGTGGTTGACCGCCCGCTCCATGTCGAGCAGCTCCACCTGACCGACCGCCTCCTCGAGCGTGCGGAACCCGAGGGAAGCCAGCAGCTCGCGGACCTCCTCAGCGATGTACTCGAAGAACGTCTCGACGAACTCCGGCTTGCCGCTGAACCGCTCGCGCAAGACCGGATTCTGCGTGGCCACGCCCACGGGGCAGGTGTCGAGGTGGCAGACCCTCATCATGATGCAGCCGCTGACCACGAGCGGGGCAGTGGCGAAGCCGAACTCCTCCGCTCCGAGCAGCGCAGCGATGACGACATCGCGTCCGGTCTTGAGCTGGCCGTCGGTCTGCACCACGACGCGGTCGCGCAGACCGTTGAGCAGCAGGGTCTGCTGGGTCTCGGCGAGTCCGAGCTCCCACGGGCCGCCCGCATGCTTCAGCGACGTCAGCGGCGATGCACCGGTGCCTCCGTCATGGCCGGAGATGAGCACGACGTCGGCATGAGCCTTCGCGACGCCCGCCGCCACGGTGCCGACGCCCACCTCGGAGACGAGCTTGACGTGGATGCGCGCCCGCGGATTGGCGTTCTTCAGGTCGTGGATCAACTGGGCGAGATCCTCGATGGAGTAGATGTCGTGATGCGGCGGAGGCGAGATCAGACCCACGCCCGGCGTCGAGTGACGGGTCTTGGCCACCCACGGGTACACCTTGTGTCCGGGCAGCTGGCCGCCTTCACCGGGCTTGGCTCCCTGGGCCATCTTGATCTGGATGTCGTCGCTGTTGACGAGGTACTCGCTCGTGACGCCGAAGCGCCCCGACGCGACCTGCTTGATCGCCGAGCGCTTGGAATCGCCGTTCTCCAGCGCCACGTAGCGCTCGGGATCCTCGCCACCCTCACCGGTGTTCGACTTCGCACCGATCCGGTTCATCGCGATGGCCAGGGTCTCGTGGGCC
>CAIZPS010000123.1 GCA_903934925.1 uncultured bacterium
GCCCTCGGCCTCGGCGGACTCCTGCTGGGCCGCCGTCTCTTCGAGGGGCGGCTGACCCAGTGATCACGCAGGCCCTCGCCGTCTCCGCCGCCGTTGCCATCGCCGAGCACCGCGCCGGACGATCCCGAACCCTCATCGAGCGAAACGTCATCGCCCTGCGCACGAGCAACGCCATCGCCTTCCTCACCGGCTTCGTCGAGCCGGTCATCTTCCTGCTGGCCTTCGGATACGGAGTGGGCGCCCTCGTCGGCACCGTCGCCTACGAGGGCGCGACCGTCCCCTACACCGCCTTCGTCGCCCCGGCCCTCCTGGCGGCGAGCTCGATGAACGGGGCGATCTTCGACTCCACCTTCAACGTCTACTTCAAGATGCACCTCATGCGCCTGTACCAGGCGATGATGTCGACGTCGCTCGGGCCACTCGACGTGGCGCTAGGTGAGATCGGGTGGGCGATGATCCGCGGGGCGACCTACGCGGTCGGCTTCCTCTGCGTCGTCACCGCACTCGGCATCTCGTCGACCTGGTGGTCACTGCTGCTGATCCCGTCGGCGATGCTCATCGCCTTCGCGTTCGCGTCGGTCGGCATGTCGCTCACCTCGTTCATGAAGAGCTTCCAGCAGCTGAACTGGATCCAGTTCGTCCTCATGCCCCTGTTCCTGTTCTCCGGCACCTTCTTCCCCATCACCGCCTACCCCGAGTGGCTGCAGGGAGTCGTGATGGCGACGCCCCTATGGCAGGCGATCGCCCTGTGCCGCGGACTGTTCCTCGGACTGGTGGACCTCAGCCTGCTCTGGCACGTCCTCTACTTCGCGGTCATGGCGTCCGTCGGACTCATCGCCACGACGCGACGCCTGAATGCCCTGTTCCTGCGCTGACGGGCCCGCTCCGCGCTGACACCCGCGGCTGCTCGCTCGCGCTGACACCCGCGGCTGCTCGCTCGCGCTGACACCCGACACGGCAGGTGCTACACCTGAAGCATGCTCCTCACATTCCTCGGCGGCGTCGGGACAGTGACGGGCTCGAAGACCCTCGTCGAGCCCGAGTCAGCCGGGGGTTCGCCCAACGGCCACCGATTGCTCATCGACTGCGGGCTGTTCCAGGGACCGAGGGAGGTCCGCACACGCAACTGGGATGCCTTCCCCATCGACCCTGTGTCGATCGACGCGATCGTGCTGACGCATGCGCACCTCGATCACTGCGGCTACCTGCCCGCGCTGGTGCGCGACGGGTTCTCCGGCCCGGTGCACTGCTCTCCGAACACCGCGGCACTCGTGCCCATCATCCTGCGCGACAGTGCACGCCTGCAGGAGGAGGACACCGCGTGGGCGCGGAAGAAGGGCTTCTCCCGACACGCGCAACCCAAGCCGCTCTACGACATCGACGACGCCGAACGCGCGATCGCACTCCTGACGCCGACGGAATTCGGGCGTGACTTCACTCCGGTACCCGACCTCTCCGTTCGTCTCGACGTCGGCGGCCACATCCTGGGCTCGTCCGTCGTCACCGTGCACGAGACGTCACGTGATCGCACGACGGTGTTCAGCGGCGACCTCGGACGCGGCAACCATCCGCTCCTGAGTCCCCCGACATCCCCGGCCGGGGCCGACGCGATCGTCATCGAGTCCACGTACGGCGATCGCGCACACGGGGAGTTCGATCAGGAGATCGACGAGATGGCGGCAGTCATCACGCGCACCCTCAAGCGCGGTGGCACGGTGGTGATCCCCGCCTTCGCGGTGGATCGCACCGAGGTCCTGCTGGTGGCACTGCGTCGACTCCAGGAGCAGCAGCGCATACCGGTGTCGCCGATCCACGTCGACAGCCCCATGGCGCTGGCCGCGCTCGAGGTGTATCTCGATGCCATCCGCGACGGCGACCCCGAGATCCAGACGGCCGTGCTCGCCGAGGGAGTCGCGGCACTCGATCTGCCCAATCTCCATGAGGCGACGACGCCCGAGCAGTCGATGGCCCTGGACCGAGGAGGCGCCCGCATCATCGTCTCGGCGTCCGGCATGGGCACAGGCGGACGCGTGACGCACCACCTCAAGGCGCTCCTGCCTGATCGTGACAACTGCGTGCTGCTTGTGGGCTTCCAGGCCGTTGGCACCCCCGGCCGGATGCTCCTCGACGGAGCCCACGAGATCAAGATCCACGGTCAGTACGTGCCGGTGCGTGCGGAGATCGCGGAGATCGAGGCCTTCTCGGTGCATGCCGACGCAGGTGAGCTGCTCGACTGGCTGTCGCAGTGCCAGCCTCCCCCGACCCAGGTGTTCATCAACCATGGCGAGCCGGAGTCCGCGGAGGCTCTGGCCGAACGGATCCGCCTTGATCTGGACATCGCCGTCGACGTCCCCGAACTCGGGGAGCGCGTGCGCGTGTGATGACCGGAGGGTCGCGGCACCGCGGCGTCGCCGGGCCGAATTCGCGGGCAGACGACTGTCAGACCCCCCGCGTACGTTCGCGGCATGGACAGGAAGCGGCGTCGCAGCCCCGGCACGAGGCCGGCACATGCGGGGCAACTGCCTGTTCTGCCCGAGGAGGCCTGTGGCCAGGACGACCCTGACGACTTTCTGAGCAACGAGGAGTGGTTCGAGCTCTTCGGGCATCTCGTCGACGAGTCGGCCGAGCAGCCGTGTGCACTTCGTTCCTACCCTGCCGTCCGATTCCGTGACACCGCCGGGTCTCGTCCGACTCTGCGTGACCGCTCGTCGACCTCCTGGCTCGTGCGGGCCATCCACGAACTCGACAGCGCCATGCATCGGTCGAGCGAGGCGTGGACGGACGACGCCGCCACACTCGCGCACCTGCAGCAGACCGAACGCCTGATCGCCGGCCTCCATGCGCTGCAGACACGCCTTCTCGTCGATCTCGCAGGTGGCACCGTCCGCACCGAGCAGCACGGCACCGGCGACGGCAGCACCGTGACCATCTGCGATTCGGTTCGCTCCGAGATTGCTGCTGCCCTGCGGTGGACGGAGGCTCAGGCCTACGATCGCATCACCGTCGCTCGTCTGCTCGACCGAGTCCTGCCCCTCACCCGCAAGGCTCTGGCCTCCGGCATGATCACCTACCGCCACGCCGAGGCCATTGCTGACGTCGTGGGCCGCCACTCCGGTGCGATCGCGGTGCTCGATGGCACGGCCGGCATCGCCGCGACTGCGGAATTCGCTGACGATGCGGCCTTCATCGAGCATCGGGCGGTGGGCGCGGCTCGCAGAGCCGGCGTGTCGGCCGCTCGTCAGGCGGCGGACCGGGCGCTGCGTCGCCGCGACGCGGATCACGTTCGGATCCGCCGGCAGCGCGCCCTGCGCCGGCGAGATGTCTGGATGGAGGTCGAGCCTGACGGAACCGCCCTGCTACTGGCTCGGATGGGCATCGGTCAGGCGCACGCCTGTCTGGGTGCGATCGACACACTGGCGCGCGATCCCCGACTTCCCCTCTCATCCGACTCTGCCGCCGACGCGGGCATCGGTGAGCGACGCAGCGAGGCGCTGATCTACCGGGTGATCGGCCAACTGCCGTCGATCGACAGTTCGTCACCACCCGTCGATGACAGTTCGTCACCACCCGTCGATGACAGTTCGTCACCACCCGTCGATGACAGTTCGTCACCACCCGTCGATGACGGGTCGCGCACCGCTGCCGTCGTCCACCTTGACGTGACGGTCGACCTGACGACCCTGCTGGGTCTTGCCGAGGGTCCGGTCACCGTGCGTGGTCGTGGCCCGGCGGGCGCTTCGTGGACCGACGTAGCCGAGATTCGGAAGCTGCTCGTCGACGCCGGATCCGTGACCCTGCGCCGACTTGTCACCGATCCGCTCACCGGTCACCTGCTAGATCGCGGGCGCCGCACGTACCGCGTCACGGACGCGCTGCGCCACTTCCTCGTGGCCCGGGATCGCACCTGTCGATTCCCGGGATGCTCCCGTGCCGCGCACCTGAGCCAGATGGATCACGCCTCGCCCTGGGAGTCCGGCGGCACCACGGACCGCAGCAACCTCGGCGCACTGTGCACTCGCCATCACCAGCTCAAGACCCACAGTGGCTGGCGAATCATCACCAGCGACCTCAGCGGCTCCTGTACCTGGCGATCGCCGCTGGGGCTTGAGTACCGGCACGCGCCGCCCTCGTGGTCAGATCCACCGCCAGTCGTTGAGCGCGCATCTACTCCCGAGTTCCCGGTTGGAGGTCGTGATGGACCAATTCCCTTCTGACCCTCACTCCGCCAATCTCCCCGCCCGGCACGAGCGCAAGCGCTCTTCTGACGTCGCGAGCTCACCGATCCGCGAGGCTGCCAGCCTGCCCTCGGACCATCCTCATCGTGTCCACCCGGGAGTGCTGACGTCCCTGGCGGCTGTCGCCACGGCGCTCCTCGCTAGCGCTGGGGTGCTCGTGGATCGCGGAGCTCTCATGACGCCGCTGTCACTCGCTCCGGCAGCCCTCACCGTCGCACTGATGACCCTCGGAGCCGGGCTCGCGGCGATCACCATCTCGGCGGCATGGCAGGGCCGCAGCCCTGCGGAGCACAGGTCACGCGGAGTCGGCAGGATCCCCGGCCGGGCCGACATAGTCCGCCAGCCACTCGACCAGGGGTCGCACCGACCTCCACTGTGACCGGATTGTGGTCAGGGCCTTCGCGGTGCCCATCCAAGGGGCCACGTCGTAGGTGCGCGTGGCCACGATGCGACGGTTGCGGAGCAGGTCGATGCGCGGATGGTCCGCCGCATAGCCGCGCGGCTGCGTCTTGAGCGGATTGCCGTCGATCGTCCAGGTGCGCGGCAAGGAGCGCAGGATGCGCTCGAGCTCGGCGCCCGCAGGGCCGACCACCGATTCCCGGAAGCGGGCGACCTGCTGGCCCTCGGGTGAGTACCAGCCGCCCGCAAGAAGCAAGCCGGACGCTGAGACCTGGACGTAGTAGGCGATCGCGTCCTCCACCTGGATCACACCGCCCTGGTGATCCTTGATCGGGCTCTTGTCCTTGCTGAACCGTGCGTCGCGATACGGACGGAACACATGCGGGGTGCCGAATTCCTCCGAGAGTCCGTCGAGGAGCGCCAGCATCGGCTGCCGCACCGCCCGCTCGTAGTCCTGCTTGTGCTCCTGCCACCACGCGCGTGTGTTCTGGTCAGCCAAGGCGGCGTA
>CAIZPS010000124.1 GCA_903934925.1 uncultured bacterium
CGTCCTCCGCGATGCGCGCCTGCTCGGGCGTGACGACGTCCATGATCACGCCGCCCTTGAGCATCTCGGCCATGCCTCGCTTGACCCGCTGCGTACCGACGACAGGGGAGTCCGTCACGTCAACCTCGCTCGATCGGGGCAGCAGCACTGAGCAACTGCCCAACTATGGGGAAACGACATCATCCTAGGCGCCTAACGCGCAACCAGCCCCTCGGGCATGGTGTCGTCCATCTCCCACGTCTCGGGCCAGGGGGTGTGGCCCGCGAGCCGGAAGGTCCGGGCCATGCGCTGGCCGCGCAACTGCCGGCAGGCGCGGACCGCGTCATTGAGGAACCGCCGGGAGAGCTGGACGCGCCGGCACGCCGCCTGGAGCTCGGCCAGCATCGCCGCTCCGTCCGGTTCACCGGACACGAAGGCAGCATCCTCGGGGCTCAGGACCGCACAGAGAACCCCCGAGAGCGCCGACTCGGCCCGAGCCCGCTCATCGACCTCCGCGTCGGCAGACGTGCGGGCCCGATGCGCGGCGTCGGCCAGGAGCATGCTGGAGGCGGGGTCGAGCAGGGCCGAGGTCGCGATCTCCGTGCTGATCGCCGAGCGTCGGATCAGGTGCGAGTCCAGTGCGAGGGCAGAGGTGTCAATCCGCTTGTGCAGGTGGTCGATCCGACCCGCCGTCATGCTCAGGTACAGGCCGAACAGTGCGAGCAGGACGACCAGCACACCCACGAGCCACCACGCGCTCACCCCTCGCCTCCTCGTCCGCTCCGGGACAAGCGCCCGATGATCTGGCCGCGGAGATCCTCGGTCACCTTCTCCCCCGGCAGTCGAATGCTGTCGTACACCGCGATGACGTCGTCGACGACGACGTCCCAGTCGAACTCCCGGACACGCACGTCGCCAGCCGCCACGAGTTCCGACCGGAGCCCGGCGTCGGTCAGAACGGAGATGATCGCCGAGGCCAGGCCCGACGGATCCTCGTTGGGGAACAGCCGGCCGCACCGTCCGTCCTGAAGCACCCGACGAAAGGCCGGCAGGTCCGAGGCGACAACCGCCGTCTGCGCCGCCATTGCCTCGACGAGCACGATGCCGAAGGACTCCCCTCCCGTATGCGGGGCGATGTACGCGTCGACTGAGCGCAGAGCCCGGACCTTGTCCTCGTCGCTCACCCGGCCGAGGAACACCACGGAGTCGAGCAGTTCATCGGGCACCTGGGCCCTCTGCTCGTCGACATCACCCGGACCGGCGACCAGGACCTGCACATCGGGCAGCACCCGCACCACCTCCGGAAGGGCCGCCATGAGGACGCCGAGCCCCTTGCGGGGTTCGTCCATCCTTCCCAGGAAGAGCATGGCCGGCCGCGTGGGATCAACACACGGGAGTCGGGTGGCATCTGCGAACGCTGAGACGCGGACACCGTTGGGGATCAGGACGGCGTCACCGCCCAGGTGGTTCACGAGGGTTCTGCGGGCATCCTCGCTCACCGCGATCCGACCGCGAACCTTCTCCATTGCGGTCTGGCCCAGGTAGTAAGCCGCCGCCAGAATCCGCGAACGGTCGTACGACGAGTGCCACGTCGCGACGATCGGTCCGCGAGCGACCCACATCGCCAGCAGGGACAGGCTCGGGGCCACGGGTTCGTGCACGTGGAGCACGTCGAAGTCACCCTCGCGGATCCACGACTGGACGCGCCTGGTCGCCTTGACCCCCAGGCTGAGTCGCGCGACGGAGCCGTTGTAGCGGACCGCGATGGGACGCCCGCCGTCGACGACCCAGTCCGGCAGTTCACCGGGGTCCTCTACCGGCGCCAGCACGCTGATCTCATGCCCGTGGTCGCGCAGCGCCATCGCCAGATCAGCCATGTGCGAGCGCACTCCCCCGGGCACGTCCCACGCGTAGGGGCTGACGAGGCCGACTCTCATGCCTGCACATCCACGGCGGCGGAGCCTGAAGCCGCACCTCGACCAGGCTCGAGATCTGCGACCCACACCGGCTGCATCATGTGCCAGTCCTCGGGATGCTCGCGAATGTCCAGCGAGAAGGCATCGGCGATGCCCTGCGTGATGACCGTCACCTTCTCCTGACGTGAGCCGCTCGACGGCACCGGGACACGATCGTGGACACGGCCTCGCGCCATGCCCTCCTCGTACCACAGGGTCACGGGATACACCGGTGCGTCGGTGAGCAGCCCGAGCAGGGCCGGACCGGCCGGGAACGAGGCCGGAGCCCCGAGAAGATCGACGATGACCCCGTTGCGGCCGATGTCTCGATCACCCATGAGGGGCACGAGCCGACCCTCCTTCAGACGTCGGGCAAGAGTGCGCACGACATCGGGGTCGCCGGTCGGCAGGATCTCCATGCCCATGGTGGTGCGGTACGCGAGGAACCTCTCGTACAAACCTTCCGGTCGGAGCCGCTCGGCGACGGTGGTGAGGCCCCCGTAGCGCAGGCACCCCCAAGCACCGGCGTGATCCCAGTTGCCCGAGTGGTTGACCACCATGATCGCGCCCGTGCCAGCGACCATGGCGTCATCCATCAGATAGTGCCGGTCGAGGAGGAACGTGTCATTCACCCGCTGGGCTGACCACATGGGAAGACGGAAGGTGTCACACCAGTAGCGCATGTAGCTGCGCATGCTGCGGTGGACGAGATCCTCGATCTCCTCCGCCTGCGCCTCCGGGCGAACCCGATGGAGATTGCGTCGCAACTGCTGCACGCCACTGCCGTTTCGCCGGTAGAGGGCATCCCCAGCACGGGCGAAGACGCCGTACGCGGATTTCTCGGGAAGGCGCCGCACCACCCGCCAACCCGTTGCGAAGGCCCATTCGGTCACCGCGTCCGTCGCCCGGCGACCGAGGGACGTGGACTCACCCACCGTCGCGACTCGCCCGCAATTGGGCTCGGACGGTCCAGATCCGCTGGCCGATCGTCACCAGACCCAGCAGCCCGACGATCCAGAGTGCGATAGCCAGCACATAAGGCACGCCGAATCCGGCGATCAACGTGGCGATCCCCGCGAGGATGAGTCGCTCCGCACGCTCAGCGATCCCGACATTGGCGCTGGCGCCGACGGCCTCCGCTCGTGCCTTGGCATAGGACGTCACC
>CAIZPS010000125.1 GCA_903934925.1 uncultured bacterium
CGGCTTCCTGGGTGCTGCTGTCGCGGCGGCCGGGGTCGCTCTTGTTCCCGAGCGGGCGGTCGCGCTCACCGCGGTTCGTCGTCCTCCTCGACCGACCGCAGCGCTCGTCACGTCGTGGGACCGTGATCCGTGGTCCCGTGGTGCCTACTCCGCGCTTCCGCCGGGGGTCAGGCCGGCAGTCCGCGCGCAACTCGCGGATGCACTCCTGGGCGGGCGTATCGCACTGGCAGGGGAATACGTCAGCGTCGCTGCTCCAGCCACGACGACGGGTGCTGAGTCCTCAGGTCGACGTGCCGCCGCGCTCCTGATCGACGAGGTCGAGCCGCAGGATGTCATCGTCGTGGGAGCGGGTATCGCCGGAGCCGCGGCGGCGCGCGCGCTGGCAGACCGGGGGGTGCGCGTAACCGTCCTCGAGGCTCGGAATCGCGTCGGCGGCCGCATCCATGCCGATACCTCGTGGGGCGTGCCCGTCGAGAAGGGAGCCGCCTGGATCCACGGCACGGTGGGCAACCCGATCACCGCGCTCGCTGAGGCCAATGGGCTGCGACTCGTGCCGACGGACTACGCCGACGCGCAGACCCGCGACACCATGACCGGGCGCGTGTCCCCGGCGGGTGCAGCGGTGCAGGATCGGGTGGCGGCATCGGTGGGCCGGATCGAGGACGCCGACGGCCCTACTGGAGAGTCGGTTGCGCAGGCGCTGCGATCACGGGGCTGGCGCCAGGATCGCCTCGGATCATGGGCCGCGCAGGTGGAGGTCACGCAGGAGTACGGCCTCGACCCGGCCTCGCTGGGCGTCCGCGCACTCCAGGAGGGTGCCGATCAGCGCGGCGGCGATGTACTCGTGGCCGGCGGCTACTCGCAGATCGTGTCGAGCCTTCTGGACGACCTGGATGTGCGACTGTCGAGCCCCGTCACGTCGGTGCGTGCGGCAGGAAGTGCCGTCACGGTGACTCTCGCCGACGGCACGTCGCTAGCGGCGGACGCGGTCGTCGTGGCCGTTCCCGTCGCCCTTCTGCAGCAGGGCGTCATCGTGATCGAGCCGATGACGAGTGCTGTTCGCCGGGCGCTCGACAGCCTGCGCACCGGCGACCTGGAGAAGGTGATCCTGCGCTACGAACGGCAGTGGTGGGACGATTTCAGCGTCGTGGGAGTGATCGGTGGCGGGGTGCCCGGGGCTCCGGTCGGCTCGCTGGCGGCCCTGCGATGGACGGAGTTCTACCCGCTCACCGACGTGCTCGGATTCCCGTCCATCGTCGGCTTCAGCGGTGGTTTCGCGGCCAGGGCCCGGCCGATCGCCTCGCCATCGGTGGCCGCCGAGGCGATCGCCGCACTCGACGCCGCATTCGCGCGTCGCTGACCCCTGCTCGAGAGTCCGAGCGTCATGTCACCCCTGTGAGAGTCGCTGCGGGGATGCTGGTCGCGCTGTGCACCGCTGACGCGTGCGAGGCGTGGAGGATGGGGTCATGCGCTCCCGAGTGATGTCGACGTTCGCGGTGGTCACGCCGGCCGCGCGCCGCATCCTCGTGGGCAACCTGATCTCGGCCATCGGCAGCGGGGTGACGCTGCCATTCCTGATCATCTATCTCGGCCAGGTCCGCGGGCTCGGCACGGCCACGGCCGGATTCCTGGTCGGCTACCTGGCGCTCATCGCGGTGGTGTGCACGCCCGTCGTCGGATCCGTCGTCGACCGATTCGGTCCGCGGCCGGTCCTGATGGTGGGCCTCGTGCTGACAGCCGTCGGTGTCGGCTCCCTCGGCTTCGTCTCCACCATCCCGTCGGCTCTCGTGGCACTTACCGTGCTCGGGATCGGGGATTCCACCCTGTGGGCTCCTCAGTCCGCCCTGTACGCGCGCGTCACGCCGAGGGAGGACCGGCAGAAGCTGTTCGGACTGCAGTTCATGTGCCTGAATCTCGGTCTCAGCATCGGGGGAGTCGCCGGGGCGCTCATCGCCGACGTCGCTGCACCGGAATCGTTCGTCCTGCTCTATCTCGTCGACGCGATCACCTTCCTCGTCTACCTGGGCATCCTCATTCCGATGCGCGGCGTCGGGGTCGGCCACGCAGGATCGGACGCCGGCGACGACTCAGCCGCAGACCGGCCGTCGGGCGGATATCGCGAGGTCTTGCGAGATCGAGCCGCCGTGCGGCTGGCGCTCGGTGCCGTCCTCCTGGTCACCTTCGGGTACGGCTCTCTCGAGGTGGGACTGCCGGTGTACATCACCGAGGTGGCAGGCCTTGACCTGTCTTTGGTCGCGGTCGCGTACGCCGTCAATGCAGGGTCCATCGTGTTCGGCCAGCTGTTCGTCCTGTCGATGATCCAGGGACGCTCCCGGAGCCTCCTCGCCGGACTCGTCGGGCTGCTCTGGGCCGTCTCCTGGCTGGCCATAGGGGCGTCGGTCATCGTGCCGATGTCCCTCGCCGCCATCGTCATCATCGTGGGCGTGCTGATCTTCGCCTTCGGAGAGACCATCTACTCGCCCGTGGCGCCAGCGATCACCAATGACCTCGCCCCCGATCACCTGCGAGGTCGATACAACGCCATGGTGAGCTGGACGTGGGCGGTGTCCGGAGTGGTCGGGCCGGGGCTGGCCGGGGTGCTGCTCGGAGCCGGTCTAGCGGCGGCGTGGCTGGGGGTGGTCATGGTGGGGCTCCTGGCCGGAGCGGTGCTGCTCGCCAGCCTGCGCAGGTTCCTGACTCCCGCGCAGGACGGCCGGGCCTAATCGACTGTTGCGGGGGTGTCTGGAACATGCACGGTGAGGTTCCGCACCGAGCGTGACAGCAGCGAGCCGAGGATCGCGGCCGCCGAGATCGCTGCGGCGATCAGGAAGACGTTCGTCAGACCCAGTGCACCGACTAGCGGGCCGGCGAGCGCGATGCCCAAGGGGCCGAGCATCAGCGAGCCCAGCGCGTCGTAGGAGCTGACTCGGGACAGTGACTCACGTGGCACACGCGACTGCACAGCGGTGGTCCACAGGACGTAGAGCAGCTCGATCGCGATGCCGACGAGGAACGCGCCGCAGGAGACGATCACGAGGGGGAGTGCGAAGGCGAGAGTCGCCTGCCATGCCGGCAGCGCGATCATCGCCACCATGCCGATGAGCAGAGGGCGCTTGAAGCGGGCCCTGACCGCCAGCAGCCCTCCCACGAGGAGTCCGACCGCCTGGGCGGCGAGCACGATGGACCACCCGCGAGGGCCGCCGTAGGCATCGTCGGCCAGCACGGGGCCGAGCACCTGTTCCGAGCCGTGCCAGGACATGACGATGAAGCTGAACGCCACCACGATGACGACGACCCAGCGGAAGGAGACGAAGACCGCCCAGCCGCTGATGATGTCGGCGAGCATCGACTCGCCCGAATGGCGTCGCTGTGACAGATGCCGCAGCGACCACACGAGCAGACCGGCGATGACGAAGCTGGCTGAGTCGACGGCGAGGGCGACACCCGATCCGGCGAGGGCGAC
>CAIZPS010000126.1 GCA_903934925.1 uncultured bacterium
CGACGGTGACGTTTGAGGACACCAGCTCGCTCACGACGATCGGAGCCCAGGCGTTCAGCCAAACGGGCCTCACCTCCATCGCGATTCCCGCCAGCGTGACCACGATCGGCAACGGCGCGTTCGTCGCGGCCGGGTTGCTGACGACGGTGACGTTCGGGGGCACCAGCTCGCTCACAACCATCGGCGTTGGCGCCTTCAGGCAAACAGGTCTCACCTCCATCGCGATTCCGGCCAGCGTGACCACGCTGGGCGAAGGCGCGTTCCGCGACGCCGAATTTCTGACGACGGTGACGTTCGGGGGCACCAGCTCGCTCACAACTATCGGCGTTGGCGCCTTCTACCAAACAGGTCTCACCTCCATCGCGATTCCCGCCAGCGTGACCACGATCGGAGAGCAGGCCTTCTTCAACACTCCCGCCCTCAAGACCGCCACCTTTGCCGCTGACGCCCGGCTCACGACCATCGGCAATAGCGCCTTCCGCCTATCGGGTCTGACCTCGGTGACGCTGCCCGACTCGGTCACCACGCTTGACAACGGGGTGTTCTTCCAAACGACCGCGCTCGAGACCGTCAGCATCGGCCGCGGACTCACGAGCATTCCGCAACTTGCGTTCTACGAGTCGGCACTCCGCTCCATTCGCTTCCGCGAACCGAGCGTTGTGACGAGTATCCAAAATCAGGCGTTTTACGGCGTGCCGAATCTTGCGACGATTACCGTTCCCTCGAGTGTCACCAGCGTGGGCGCGGACACGTTCTGGAACGCCACCGGACTCACCTCCGTGGTCTTCGCTTGGCCCAGCACCGTGCCGTCCTTCGGTTCCCGCACCTTCAACGGGACCTCGAATCTGACGACCATCGATTTCTTCGGCGCCGCGCCGACGGTGAGCGCGGGCGCCTTCGACGGCACGAGCGCTGCGCTCACCGTCCGCTACCTCGCCGCCACGGGCGGCTGGGCCGCGACGCTCGGCGGAATACCGACGGCGCTTGCGCCGCCCTGGACGCCCGCCACGCCGACGGCAACCGCGGGGGCAGGCTCTGCAGCGGTGACCACGTCCGTGGCATACCCGTCGAACGCGCCGTCGGAGATCCGTGTCACGGCCTCGCCCGGCGGACGTACGTGCAGCATTGTCGGGTCAGCCGGCACGTGCACCGTCACCGGGCTGACGGACGGCACCGCGTACACCTTCACAGCCACTGCAGCCAGTGCCGCGGGGACGTCCGGCGCGTCAGATCCGTCGTCACCTGTGACGCCCGCAACGCCCGTGCAGGACACTGCTGTCGAGCTTCGAGTCTCCAAACCGCGGACCACCCGACGGGCGATCGTCTCGACCGTGACGATGTCGGGTCCCGGCGTGATCCGACAGATCGCAACGCGCCGCCCCCGTGCCGCAGGAGCGCCGCTCTGCACCGCAGTGCGGCGGACCGCGAAGGCTGGCTCACTCACGATCACCTGCGCCTTCACCCCACGCGTCCGAGCCGAGCTCCGCCGGCGCTCAATCCGCGCGGTCGTGACGACCACCTTCACGCCGATCGGTGGCGCCAAAACAACCTCGACGCGCACGATCGTCATCCCCCGCATGCGATAGCGCACGAGGGGGGGCGCCGGTAGAATGAGCCTCAACGACGGTGTGACAGCGAGGGAGGGGCAGCATGGCTGCGATCGAGAACAGGGCATTCAAGCGCCAGGACGGCAAGGACAAGGTGACCGGCCTCGGTCGCTACAC
>CAIZPS010000127.1 GCA_903934925.1 uncultured bacterium
CTGCGATCTGTTCCTGCCACTCTTCGATCAGACTGCAGGGGTCGACGGACGCGTCTCCATCGAAGTCGATCCACGCCTGGCCCGCGACACGCACGCCACCGTGGAACAGGCTCGCGAACTGTGGCGCATCGTGGACCGACCTAACGTCCTGATCAAGATCCCGGCCACTCCCGAGGGGCTGCCCGCGATCACCGAGGTCATTGGCTCGGGCATCAGCGTCAACGTCACCCTCATCTTCTCCGTCGAGCGATATGAGGCGGTGGTGGAGGCTTACCGGGCCGGGCTCGAGCTGGCGCGCGAGCGCGGCCACGACCTCTCGACCATCCACTCGGTGGCCAGTTTCTTCATCAGCCGAATCGACACCGAAGTCGACGCTCGCCTGCGTGCACTTGCGTCGCCCACAGCCCTCGCCCTGCTCGGACAGGCCGCCGTGGCCACAGGACGCCTCGTGTGGGCTGCCCACCTGCGCAGCCTGAGTTCTCCCGAATGGCAGTCGGTGGCCACCGCGGGTGGCCCGCCGCAGCGTCCGCTGTGGGCGTCGACGGGCGTCAAGGATCCGAGCATGGCGCCAACACGCTACGTGTTCGATCTCGTGGTCGACGGCTGCGTGAACACCATGCCCGAGGCCACCCTTCGCGCGGTCGCGGACAACGGTCCGGTGCCCACGGACACCATCTCGGGGACCGAGGCGGCATCAGGTGCCGTGTGGAGCGCGCTGGAAGGCGTCGGGATCAGTCAGCAGGACGTCAGCGCAACCCTCGAGCGGGAGGGTGTCACGAAGTTCATCGACTCGTGGGAGCAGTTGCGTGCCACGGTTGCGGCCGCGGCAGCCGGAGCCTGACATGGGTTCCTCCCACGCCGATCAGCACCGAAATCCTCTGCGTGACCCGCTGGACCAGCGCCTGCCGCGGGTGGCAGGCCCCTGCGGCGTGGTGCTCTTCGGCGTCACCGGTGATCTGTCGCGCAAGAAGGTGATGCCGGCCATCTACGACCTCGCGAACCGGGGACTCCTTCCGCCAGGATTCGCGCTCGTCGGCTTCGCCCGCCGCGACTGGGCGGACGAGGACTTCGCACAGCTCGTTCACGACAATGTTCGCGAGCACTCCCGGACTCCCTTTCGCGAGGAGGTCTGGGACCAGTTGTCCCAGGGCATCCGTTTCGTCGAGGGCGACCTCGGTGATCCCACGGCGTACGCCCGGCTCAAGGCCACAGTCGACGAGCTTGACGCCACCCGCGGAACGGGCGGCAACCACGCCTTCTACCTGTCGATCCCTCCCGGGTTGTTTCCCGTCGTCCTGCAGCAGCTCCAGGCCTCGGGCCTTGCCCAAAGCGACCCAGGGTCGTGGCGCCGGGTAGTGATCGAGAAGCCCTTCGGTCATGACCTCGCAAGTGCAGAGGATCTCAATCGCATCGTTGGTCAGGTGTTCGACTCCGGATCGGTGTTCCGAATCGACCACTACCTGGGCAAGGAGACGGTGCAGAACATCCTGGCCGTGCGTTTCGCAAACACCATGTACGAGCCGCTTTGGAACAGCAACTACGTCGACAACGTGCAGATCACGATGGCCGAGGACATCGGGATCGGAGGTCGCGCCAGCTACTACGACGGCATTGGAGCCGCGCGTGATGTGATTCAGAACCACCTCCTGCAGCTGCTTGCCCTGACCGCCATGGAGGAGCCGCTGTCCTTCTCTGCCGACGATGTTCGCATCGAGAAGGAGAAGGTTCTGCGGGCGATCCGCGTTCCCCGCGACATCTCCCGGCACACCAGTCGAGGACAGTACGCCCACGGGTGGCAGGGGGGAATTCCCGTCCTCGGCTACCTCGAGGAGGAGGGCATCTCCCCCGGCAGCACGACGGAGACGTTCGCCGCCATGCGTCTGGATGTTGACAATCGCCGCTGGGCGGGCGTGCCGTTCTATCTACGCACAGGCAAACGTCTTGGCCGTCGGGTCACCGAGGTCGCCGTCGTCTTCAAACGAGCTCCGCACCTGCCGTTCGCCGAGACCGCCGTTCAGGAACTCAGCCAGAACGCCTTCGTCTTTCGAATCCAGCCGGACGAGGGCATCACGGTGCGCTTCGGCTCCAAGGTTCCGGACACCACGTCGATCCAGGTGCGCGACGTCACGATGGACTTCCAGTACGGCGACTCCTTCGTCGACACCAGTCCCGAGGCTTACGAGAGACTGATCCTCGACGTCCTGCTCGGGGACCCCCCGCTGTTCCCCAGGCATGAGGAGGTCGAGCTGGGCTGGCGCATCCTCGACCCGGTCCTGGACTACTGGGCCGCACATGGTGCACCCGAGCAGTACGCATCAGGTGGGTGGGGGCCGGGTTCGTCGTACGAGATGATCGCCCGCGATGGGCGGGTATGGAGAAGGCCGTGAGGCCTCGACCCAGAAACCGGAGAAGGCCGTGAGGCCTCGACCCAGAAACCGGAGAAGGCCGTGAGGCCTCGACCCAGAAAGCGGAGAAGGCCGTGATCCGACTCGATGACACGAGCGGCGGCGCCGTGGCGGCCGCGATCGCAGCGGAGCGCCACCGCAACGGTTCCCCTGCCACGGGCATGGTGCTGACGCTGCTGATCATGAGCGATGAGGAGTTCGAGTCGGACGCGACGGCTGGTGCGGTCGCTGCAGCACGCGAGCATCCCATGCGGATCGTGACGCTCATTCCGCGCCCCAGCCGTCAGGCGCCACGCCTGGATGCCGAGATCGCCGTGGGCGGTGATGACGGCCCGGGCGAGGTTGCCGTCATGCGCCTCCGCGGCGAATTGGCCGAGCATGCGAACTCGGTGGCGATCCCCCTGCTGCTGACAGACACCCCCGTCGTCGCATACTGGCCGTCATCCGCTCCTGATGTGCCGGCAGACGATCCGATCGGTCGGCATGCCCAGCGGCGGATCACGGATACCTCGACGGCCGACGACATCTCAGGCGAGCTGCAGCGACGCAAGGTCGGCTACCGCCCCGGTGACACCGATCTTGCCTGGACGCGCCTCACCCCGTGGCGTTCGGCGCTGGCGTCCGTGATGGACCAGGGCGATCCGCGCGTGTCTGCTGTGACAATCAGTGCTGAGCCGGACAATCCCAGCGCAGTGCTTCTGCAGGCGTGGCTCGCCACGGCGCTTCGCGTGCCCGTTGACCTGATTGCGTCGCGAGGGCCGGGCATCACCGCTGTCGTCATGTCTACCGCGGAGGGCGAGATCTCCATCGAGCGACCGTCAGGTGACACGGCCACCCTTCGTCGTCCCGGCACGGCCGAATCGCGGATCGCCATGCCTCGGCGCGATATCGCCGGACTGCTGTCCGAGGAGCTTCGCCGCCTTGATCCTGATGACGTCTACGGCAATGTCCTCGCGCACCTGGCTCTGCCGTGATCGTTGACGTACTGCGTCACGCCAGTGCTGCTGGACTTGCCGAAGCGGTCGCGGGTCGCGCGATCACCACGCTGGTCGAGCAAGTCAGCGAAGCCGGAATCGCACATCTGTGCCTCACCGGCGGAGGAATCGGCACCGCCGTTCTCGATGCCCTGCGTGAGTCTGGCGCCGCTGACTCGATCGACTGGGCCCGCGTGCACGTCTGGTGGAGTGACGAGCGATTCGTTCCCGCGGGAGACGCCGATCGGAACGACTCTGCTGCCCGTGCTGCTCTGCTGAACCACGTTGGCATTCCCCCGGCGAACATTCATGCAATGCCCACACCAGATCAGGTGGACGGGAATGTAGAAGCTGGAGCCCAGGCTTACGCCCATGAGCTTGCGCGGTTCGCGCGTGCCGACGCAGCGGTTCCGTCCATGGACATCCTGCTGCTCGGAATCGGGCCGGACGGCCACGTTGCCTCCCTATTCCCGGAGATGCCTGCGCTCCACGATCATCGGCCCGTTGTGGGAGTGCACGGCTCTCCCAAGCCGCCACCCCAGCGCATGACGATGACGCTGCCCGCGATCTGCGCTGCCAAGCAGGTGTGGATTCTCGCCTCCGGCGAGGCCAAGGCCACCGCCGTACGGCTCGCCCTGACGGATGAGGCCGGCCCCCTCCAGGTACCGGCGGCCGGAGCACGCGGTCGGGTACGCACCCTGTTCTGCCTGGACGAGGCTGCCGCATCGGGTCTGCCCCCGGACATGGGACGTCCCTCAGCCTGACCTGCGCCCTGAAGCTCGGACTACGCCTCGCGCACCCCCGGGCTCGGGCTACGCCTCGCGCGCCCCCGGGCTCGGACTACGCCTCGCGCACCACCGGGCTCGGGCTACGCCTCGCCGCGCAACTTCGCCAGGGCCTCTTCCAGGATCGCCGCGCCGTCCTTGTCCGAGCGCCGCTCCTTCACATAGGCGAGGTGGGTCTTGTAGGGCTCGATCTTGGGGGGCGCCGGTGGGTTCTCGCGGTCAGGGCCGGCCGGGAGCCCGCAGCGCGGGCAGTCCCACTCCTCCGGAACAGCGGCGTCCGCGGCGAAGCTCGGCCGACTCTCATGCCCCCGGGAGCACCAGAACGAGATCCACACCCGAGGTGCGGCCTCGCCCCGCTCGGCCTCGCCCATGGGGCCTGCGCCGACGCGACTCCCGCGGATTGCACTGCCACCAGCCATGTTCGTCCTTCCGTCAGGCCGTGCTTACGAGGAGCCCCACGGCGATGATGCACGCCGCCCACACCAGTCCGATTCCGACCGTGAGCCGGTCGAGATTCTTCTCCGCCACGGACGAGCCGCCCACGGATGAACTCACGCCGCCTCCGAAGAGATCGGAGAGGCCGCCGCCCTTGCCCCGATGGAGCAGGATGAGCACGACCAGCAGCACGCTGGTGATCACCAGGATCACGGCGAGCACAATCGTGAATGCGGTGATCATTCGACGCTCCCGAGAAGTCAGGTCACTCCGGCAGTGCCGGACTACCAGAGGATAGACGTACGGCTAGGACACCAGTTCGGGTGGGTGCAGGCGGAAGCGCACGATCCCGACAAACTCGTCAGGGTCCAGGCTCGCTCCGCCGACCAGCGCGCCATCGACATCCGCCCTGGCCATGATGCCCGCAACGTTGGACGCCTTCACGGAGCCTCCGTAGAGAATGCGCACCGCCGCAGCCGCTTCGGCCCCGAAGGTCTCGCCCACCCGCGCGCGGATAGCCGCGCAGACCTCCTGCGCGTCGTCCGGTGTCGCGACCTCACCGGTTCCGATGGCCCACACTGGCTCGTAGGCGATCACCAATGACGCCACCTGACCAGCGGTCACGCCCTGCAGGTCAGCATCGAGTTGCCCCAGCACGTGGGGAACCTGCTGGCCCGCCTGCCGGATCTCGAGCCCCTCGCCCATGCACACGATGGGTGTCAGGTTGCTGCGCAGGGCCGCGTGGACCTTGGCATTCACGACCTCGTCGGTCTCGCCGTTGTACTCGCGGCGCTCGCTGTGGCCGACGGTCACAAAGGTGCACCCGAGCTTCTCCAGCATCGGACCGCTGATCTGGCCGGTGTAGGCACCAGAGTCCTTCTCAGCGATGTCCTGGGCCCCATAGAGGATGTCGTAACGATCTCCGTCGACGAGCGTCTGCACGGAGCGGATGTCGGTGAACGGAGGCAGCACTGCGACGTCGACCGCCGCGAAGTCGGCATCATTCAGGGCGAAGGCCAGCTTCTGCACGAGGGCGATCGCCTCGAGGTGGTTCATGTTCATCTTCCAGTTGCCCGCCATCAGCGGCTTGCGGTCATGCGCCATCAGGCGGTCTCCTCCAGTACGGCCAGCCCGGGCAGCGTCTTGCCCTCGAGGAATTCCAGGCTCGCTCCACCTCCCGTGCTGATGTGGGTGAATCGGTCCTCGTCGACATCGAGGATGCGCACGGCAGCAGCCGAGTCGCCTCCCCCGATGACGGTCATGGCAGCTGACGCCGCCATCGCACGAGCCACCGCGAGGGTGCCGGCGGCGAACGGGGTCATCTCGAAGACGCCCATCGGGCCGTTCCAGACCACCGTTCCTGCATCCTGGATCCGCGCAGCAAAGAGCTCCCGTGTGCGCGGACCGATATCCAGCCCCATCCATCCGTCCGGGATGGCGTCAGCGGAGACCACCTCCGTCTGGGCATCCGCGGCGAAGCGATCAGCCGCCACGATGTCGACAGGCAGCACGAGCTCCACCCCACTGCTCAGCGCCTGCTCGATGAAGCCGCGAACCGTCTCGACTTGATCGGCCTCGAGCAGCGAGGTTCCTACCCCGTGGCCCTGAGCCGCTAGGAAGGTATAGGCCATCCCGCCGCCGATGAGAAGGCGATCCACCCGGGTGATCAGACTGCCGATCACGCCCAGTTTGTCGCTGACCTTCGAACCGCCGAGCACGACAACGAAGGGACGAGCCGGCTCCGCCATGATCGCGCCGAATACCGAGGCTTCCTGATGCACCAAGCGGCCCGCCGCATTGGGCAGCAGGCGGGCTACGTCGGTGACCGATGCCTGATTGCGGTGGACGACACCGAACCCGTCCGACACATAGACATCCGCGAGCGCTGCGAGCTCGGCCGCCAGGGCCTGCCGCTCCTCCGGCACCTTGCTGGTTTCGCGGGCATCGAAGCGGATGTTCTCCAGGAGCATGACATCACCCCACTTCAGGGTGGCAGCAGCCGCCGGCGCGTCAGCCAGATTGACAAGGGATACGGACGCACCCAGAAGCTCTCCGAGGCGCTCGGCAACCGGTCGGAGGCTGAGCTCGGGGACGGCCTCCCCTTTCGCCCTGCCAAGGTGCGCCACCACGATCACGCGGGCGCCGTTGCTGCGCAGGTGCTCGAGAGTCGGGAGAGCGGCCCGGATGCGGCCATCGTCGGTGATGACCCGCACGCCATCGGGGCCGTCAGCGAGGGGGACGTTGAAGTCCGCCCTGACCAGCACGGTCTTCCCGGCGACGTCGATGTCGTCGAGCGACTTCATCCGCTGACCCTAGAGCTTGGCGCCGACGAGGCCGACGAGGTCGACCAGTCGGTTGCTGTAGCCCCACTCGTTGTCGTACCAGCCCAGCACCTTGACCATGTTGCCGTTGGCGTTGGTCATCGACGCATCGAAGATGCAGGAGGCCGGGTCAGTGACGATGTCGGTCGAGACGATCGGATCCTCGGTGTAGACGAGAATGCCCTTGAGGGGGCCCTCGGCGGCGGCCTTCACAGCAGCGTTGATCTCATCCTTGGTCGCCGGAGTCTTCAACTCGACGGTGAGGTCGGTCGCGGAACCGGTCGGCACGGGGACACGCATGGCGTAGCCATCGAGCTTGCCCTTCATCGTTGGCATGACGAGCCCGATGGCCTTGGCGGCACCCGTGCTGGTCGGGATCATGTTGAGGGCGGCAGCTCGTGCGCGACGGAGGTCCTTGTGCGGGTAGTCGAGGATGTTCTGGTCATTGGTGTAGGCATGAATCGTCGTCATGAGGCCCCGCTCGATGCCGAAGGCATCGTCAATCGCCTTGGCCATCGGCGCGAGGCAGTTCGTGGTGCACGAGGCGTTGGAGATGATGTTGTGGGCGGCTGGGTCGTAGTCCTTGTCATTGACGCCCATGACGATGGTGATGTCCTCGCCGGTGGCGGGAGCCGAGATGATGACCTTCTTGGCACCCGCAGCCAGGTGCTTGCCCGCACTGCTCGCGTCGGTGAAGAAACCGGTGGACTCGATGACGATGTCAGCGCCGACCTTGTCCCAGGGCAGGTTGGCCGGATCACGCTCGGCGAAGACAGGCAGAGCCTTGCCGTCGACGAGGATTTGGCCGTCTCCGGCCTCCACGCTGACGCCCAGACGGCCGAGGATGCTGTCGTACTTGAGCAGGTGGGCGAGGGTCGTGGTGTCAGTGAGATCGTTGACGCCCACCACCTCGACGTCGGCGCCGCTGGCGAGCAGGGCACGGTAGAAGTTGCGACCGATGCGGCCGAAGCCGTTGATGCCGACCTTGACTGTCACTGCCCACTCCTCGAAGACGGTGAGCCCTCGTGGGGCTCGGGTCGATGTCCGTAAACGCTTCCATCCTAGTGGTGCCCCTCGTGGAGGCGGGCATCAGGCGCGGGCCCGAGGCTGTCCGATCAACGGCTGTCCATGGACCCGGAGGGGGGCAGAGCCGCGCCCAGCCGCCCGAGGTTGGCCCACCAGTCGGCCCGGTTCTGCACCTCCTGACGGGCTCGCTCGACCACGGCGATCGGATAGTGCGCCGTCACCGAGATGAGAGCCTCGGTGAGGGCCGCCACGTCACCGGTCGGGAAGGTGAATCCCGTGATCCCCTCCTGCACCCAGTCCAGGTTGCCCGGAGTCTGGCTCACGATCGCCGGGGTCCCGCAGGCCATTGCCTGCAGCAGGGTGACCGACGTGCCGTCGGTCTCCGCGGCCGACACGTAGCAGGCCGCTCGCCCGAGAAGGGGAACCAGGTCGCGCTCATCGACCCGGCCGATGAAGCGGACACGGTCGGCAATCCCCAGCGCCTGGACGAGGTCGTGGAGCTTCGCCGTCATGGAGCCCTCATGGCCGACGATCAGGTAGGGGTCGGGGAAGTCCTCGTGCACATCGCGACGGCGGGGAATGGCCGCGAAAGCCCGAACAACGTCGGAAACCCGGTAGAGCGGCTCGTGGGCACGCAGCGACACGACGAGGGGCGCGTGCGGGGGCACCCCGAGCAGGAAGGCATCAATCCACGGCCCGTGGAACTCGAACACCGACAGGTCCACTCCCCACGGAAGGTAGGTGATCGCCGTGACCGGCAGACCGGCCCGCTCCGCAATGGCCTGATTCCAGGTGGAGTCGACGATCAGCCCATGCAGTCGTGACAGCCATGACAGGTCCGTCTCCCTGCGATCGGCTTCCATCAGGTCATAACCCCAGGAGAGGCCGACGAGGGTGACGTCGAGATCGACCAGGGATGACGTGACGGAGTCCAGGGGCCCCGCCAGGACCGGAAGGCCGCCAACCGCCGCCGCAGCAACAGCCTCGCGCAGTTCGAGAACATCGCCCACGTCACGCCCGAGCGAGATCACGAAGGGAATACGACCCACTTCAAGCAGCGCAGCGACCCAGCGCTCGTCATGCACACCCCACCCTCGGGTCACGTACACGCAATCACGATCGCCGACCGGCTCCTGATCGGAGGCCGCCCTCCCCCGAGAGGTCACGGCAGGACGAGATCCGGACCCAGCGCTGCCTCGGTGTCCGGAATGCCGAGCTCGGCCGCGCGCTTGTCCGCGAGAGCCAGGAGACGCCTGATCCGGCCCGCGATCGCGTCCTTGGTCATCGGCGGATCCGCCAAGGCACCGAGCTCCTCGAGACTGGCCTGCTGATGCTCCAGCCGCAGGCGACCAGCGGAGAGCAGGTGCTCGGGCACATCCGTGCCGAGGATCTCCATGGCCCTCTGCACGCGGGCGCCGGCGGCGACTGCGGCTCGAGCGGAACGGCGGAGATTGGCGTCGTCGAAGTTCGCGAGACGATTTGCGGTGGCCCGGACCTCGCGGCGCATGCGCCGCTCCTCCCACGCGAGCACGGACTCGTGCGCTCCGAGACGGGTAAGCATCGCCCCGATGCCGTCGCCGTCGCGGATCACCACGCGGTCCACTCCCCTGACCTCGCGCGACTTCGCCGGGATTCCAAGGCGCCGCGCCGCGCCGACCAGAGCAAGAGCCGCTTCCGGACCAGGACAGGTGATCTCAAGGGAGGAGGATCTCCCTGGTTCCGTCAGTGATCCGTGGGCGAGAAAGGCGCCGCGCCACGCCGCCTCAACATCGCACACGCCACCCGCCACGATGGCCGGAGGAAGACCGCGCACCGGGCGCCCGCTTCCGTCGACGACCCCGGTCTGTCGCGCGAGGGCCTCGCCCCCATCGACGACGCGCACCAGGTAGCGAGATCCCTTGCGCAGGCCGCCGGCCTGCACCAGCACGACTTCTGCCTCGTGGCCGTACACCTCGAAGACGTCCTTGCGCAGGCGACGAGCAGCAGCACCTGTATCTAGCTCAGCCTCGATGACGATGTGGCCGCCGACGATGTGCAGTCCGCCGGCGAAGCGAAGGATGGTCGAGACCTCGGCCTTCCGGCAGCAGGACTTCGCCAGGTCGACTCGGCTGAGCTCGTCCTTGACCGCCGACGTCATCGCCATGCTCCCGCTACCCCTTCCAGCCAGGTCGTTCTCGACGACTGCGTCCCTGGGCCAGAACACAAGGATCCGGTGCCCACGGCCCGCAGGACACCCTAGGCCAGCACCGTGTCGAAGGCGACGGCGAGGCGCTGCGGATCATGCATGCCGGCCTGTCCTGCGTCGGGACGACTGACGCTCATGAGGAAGGGCTCTGCTCCGAGATCGGCACAGGAGCGACGCAGTGCAGTCAGATCCTCCACGTGATCGCGATCGGCGATGACCGTGTCGACGCGTAGATCGGGCAGGTAGTTGTACAGGACGTCCAGGTAGGTGTGGGCTGCGAAGCCCGTGGTCTCACCCACCTGGGGATTGAGGTTCAGCACGACTATGCGTCGCGCAGGGCTCTCCGCGATGGCACGCGCCAGTTCGGGGATCACCAGGTGCGGCATGACCGACGTGTACCAGGACCCAGGCCCAAGCACGATGGCATCTGCTTCACGCACGGCTTGCACAGCCTCTGGGCAGGCCGGAGGAGCAGGAGGATCCAGGGCGATGTGCAGAACGTCACCCGGGGTCGTCGCGACAGCCACCTGGCCGCGGACCTCAGCGACCTGATCGGGGCGCTCGGGATCATGGCCGAGCACCTCCGCCACGATGGTCAACGGCACGGTTGCGCAGGGAAGCACCCGCCCGTTTGCGCCAAGCAGCGCCCCCACCCAGTCGAGACCGGTGACCGCGTCACCGGTCTGCTCCCACAGAGCCGTGATCAGGAGGTTCCCGACCGAGTGACCGGCGAGCTCTCCCGACCCACCGAAGCGATGCTGAACGACCTGCTCCCACGTGCGACCCCACGCGTCATCGCCGCACAGGGCCGCCAACGCCATGCGAAGGTCGCCCGGCGGGAGCACTCCGAACTCCGATCGGAGTCGCCCGCTCGATCCTCCGTCATCAGCAACGCCAACCACGGCAGTGAGCTGGTCTGTCACGCGCCGGAGGGCTGCAAGCGATGACGCCAGTCCGTGCCCACCTCCGAGAGCAACCACATTTCGCCCTCCCGAGGTGGGCGTCAAGCGCATGCGTCCGTGTCGGCTCACTCTCGGCCCAGGTCTCGGTGGAAGGTGCGCACGACTACGTCATCGAGTTGCAGCCTCCGGGCGAGCGCTTCGACCAAGGCGACACTGCGATGCTTGCCGCCCGTGCAGCCCACAGCGACGGTGACGTACCGCTTGCCCTCGCGCAGGTAACCACTGGACACAATGCGGACGAGGGAGTCGTAGGTCTCGATGAACTCCATGGCGCCGGGTCGCGACAGAACATCTGACGAGACCGGCACATCAAGCCCGGTCAACGGGCGCAACTGCTCATCCCAGAAGGGATTCGGCAGGAAGCGCGCGTCGGCGACCATGTCGGCATCCACCGGGATCCCGTACTTGAAGCCGAAGGACATCACCGTGCACGTGAGGCGCGGCGGCTCTCCAGCCTCAAAGGCCTGCTCGATGCGCCTCCTGAGCACGTGCACGTTGAGCGACGTCGTGTCGATGACGAGATCGGCGCGCGCCCGAAGGTCAGCGAGCATCTGCCGCTCCGCCTGCAGGCCGTCGAGGATCCGCTGCCCAGCCTGAAGGGGGTGGGGGCGGCGTGAGCTCTCGAAGCGGCGCACCAGAGCCTCATCGGACGCCTCGAGGAATACGGTCCGCAGGCTCACCCCCTCGTCAGGGAGAGCATCGACAGCGTCGGACAGCTCGCGGAAGAAGGTTCCGCCTCTCGCGTCCACGACAACCCCGACCCGGTCCACATCTGGCGTGCGACGGGCAAGATCGACGGCGGAGACCAGGAGAGATGGCGGCATGTTGTCGATGACGAACCAGCCCATGTCCTCAAGTGCTCGGGCCGCCGTCGAGCGCCCTGCACCGGACATTCCCGTGACGAGGACGAGATCGAGCCCGTGCTGCATGGCCGCATCATCCCGCATGACCATCAGCCTCCCCCGCATGCAGGGCCGCGTGGATCGCAGCAGCCAAGGACGGTCCGATGCCCGGCGCCTCCTGAAGTTGCTCGATACTCGCGGCCCGCATCGCCCGAACCGAGCCGAAGTGCCGCCGAAGTGCCGTCGCGCGCGTCTTTCCGAGCCCCGGGACGTCATCGAGGACACTCGCGGTCGACCGCCTTCCGCGACGCTGGCGATGGTGCCCGATGGCCCGCCGATGGGCTTCGTCGCGAATGCGCTGGAGCAGGTACAGCGCCTCGCTCGTGCGCGGCAGGATCACCGGGTCCTCATCCCCGGGCAGCCAGACCTCCTCGAGTCGCTTCGCCAGCCCGATCACCATCAGGTCCCCGACTCCTGTCGCCATGAGTTCATCCTGCGCCGCCCTCACCTGAGGAGCACCACCGTCGATGACGAGCAGGCTCGGCGGGTACGCGAACCGCGTGGGTGATCCCGTTTCGGTCGCCTCGGAATCAGATTCAGGACGCTCAACCGCGCTCGCACGACCGAAGCGCCGCCGCACCACCTCGGCCACTGACGCGAGGTCGTCCGCACCCGGCGTGCGGATGACATACGAGCGGTAGTCGGACTTGCGCGGCAGCCCGTCCTCGAAGACCACAAGCGACGCGACGGTGTCCTGCCCCTGGAGGGTCGACACGTCGATGCACTCGATGCGAAGTGGCGGCTCCGACAGGCCCAGCGCATCCTGCAGCTCCTGCAGCGCCAAGCTCCGCGTGGTGAGATCACCGACGCGGCGGGCCGTATGGAGCCTGAGCACATTCTGCGCATTCTCGACGGCCGTCGACATGAGGGCACGCTTGTCACCACGCTGCGGAATGCGTACGGCCACCTTCGCGCCCCTCAATCCGGTGAGCCATTCGGCCACCGTGGACGGATCATCAACCGCCACCGAGGTCAACACCTCACGGGGAGGGCGCACCACGTCCGCGTCCGAATAGATCCGCTGGACGGCACGCTCCACGTACCCGCCGCGGGTGAGGTCTTCCGCCTTCTCCAGCACGAACCCGCGCTCGCCGACGATGCGTCCCTCGCGCACATGAAAGACCTGCACCGCCATCTGGAGGTCGTCCTCGAAGACTCCGATGACGTCCGCGTCCGTGGCATCGTCGAAGACCACGGTGTTTCGCTCCAGCGCCCGGCTCAGCGCCTGCCACCGGTCGCGCAGTCGAGCCGCCTCCTCGTAGTCCTGCGCATCGGCCGCGCTTCGCATGCGCTGCTCGACGCCGCGAATGAACGAATCAGTGTTGCCGTCGAGGAAGGTGCACAGGTCGTCGACGAGAGTCCGGTAGTCCTCAGGAGTCACCCGGTCGACGCAGGGAGCGCTGCATTTGTCGATGTAGCCGAGCAGACAGGGGCGGCCCACCTGGGCTGCACGCCGAAAGACTCCGTCCCGGCAGGTGCGCACGGGGAAGACGCGCACGAGCTGGTCGAGGGTCTCTCGGATGGCCCACGCATGGGCATAGGGGCCGAAGTACCGGGAGCCCTTGCGCTTGGCCTCTCGCACTACAGCGGCACGTGGGTACTCGTCACTCACTGTGACGGCGAGGTAGGGGTAGCTCTTGTCGTCTCGGTACTTCACATTGAAACGCGGGTCATGCTCCTTGATCCACGAGTACTCCAGGGACAGGGCCTCCACCTCGGTGCGCACCACCACCCAGTCGACGCTGGATGCCGACGTGACCATCGAACGAGTGCGCGGATGCAGTCCGTCGAGGGCAGCGAAGTACGAACTCAGTCGAGAACGCAGATTCCGTGCCTTGCCGACGTAGATGACGCGCCCAGAGGCATCACGAAACCGGTAGACGCCCGGCTCGGTGGGAATCGCACCCGGAGCAGGTCGGTAGGAAGCCGGATCGGTCACCGTGGAAGAGGTCAGCTGAGAATGACGGAGCCGCCGTCGACCGTGACGCCAGCCGGAGTGAGACCCTGCTGAGAGGGACCCTCGAGCACCGCACCGTCCGTCCCCGAGAAACGCGAGCCGTGACACGCGCAGATGATCTCGTTGTCGACGACCTCCGAGACAAGGCAGCCCTGGTGGGGGCATATTGCGGTGAAGGCCTTGAAGTCACCCTCCGTCGGCTGGGTGATCACGACCGCGGGCTCCTCGACGATGAGGCCACCCCCGACCGGGATGTCGGCGGTGCTGGCCAGGGGGTCAGCAGCCGAGGTGACCTGCGAGGAGTCGCCCGCAGGAGCCTCCGAGGCAGCGGACTCCACAGGCGCCGCCTCCTCGCTCGACCCGCAGGCCGCCACGACCGCAGCGGTGGCGACAACCCCGCCTGAGACGAGCAGCGTCCGTCGTTCCATGACCAACCTCCCGATCCTGTGCTCTTCCCGGCAGTGTGCCATGCCCGGACTTGCGGCGCCCGGTGCCGGGTCAGTGGCTACCTCGTGGCCTCGGTCGCTCAGGCCTTCCTTCTCCTGCTCGGCTTCGCGGCCGCAGGACGCACTCCGAGCATCGGCGCGAGAAAGGCGCCGGTATGGCTGCCCGGAACTGCGGCCACCTCCTCAGGCGTTCCCTCAGCCACGACAGTGCCTCCTCCCGAGCCGCCCTCGGGGCCCATGTCGATGACCCAGTCTGCCGTCTTGATGACATCGAGGTTGTGCTCGATCACGATGATGCTGTTGCCCTTGTCGACCAGACTCTGCAGCACGCCGAGGAGCTTGCGGATGTCCTCGAAGTGCAGCCCAGTGGTCGGCTCGTCGAGTACGTAGACCGTGCGTCCGGTGGAGCGCTTCTGCAGCTCGGCCGCGAGCTTGACCCGCTGCGCCTCACCGCCACTGAGCGTCGGCGCTGACTGCCCCATGCGCACGTAGCCGAGGCCGACGTCGACCAGAGTGGACAGGTGCCGCGCAATGGGCGGAACCGCACGGAAGAACTCCAGCGCCTCCTCGATGGGCATGTCGAGCACCTGCGAGATCGTCTTCCCCTTGTAGTGCACCTCGAGGGTCTCGCGGTTGTAGCGGGCTCCGTGGCACACCTCGCAGGGCACGTACACGTCCGGTAGGAAGTTCATCTCGATCTTGATCGTGCCGTCGCCGGCACACGCTTCACATCGCCCACCCTTGACGTTGAAGGAGAACCGGCCCTGCTGGTACCCACGGACCTTCGCCTCAGGGGTCTCGGCGAACAGGCGTCTGATGTGGTCGAAGACGCCCGTATACGTGGCGGGATTGCTGCGCGGGGTACGCCCGATGGGGCTCTGGTCCACGTGCACGACCTTGTCCACGTGCTCGAGACCGGCAACCTTCTTGTGTCGCCCCGGAACAGTGCGTGAACCGTTGAGTTCACGCGCGAGCACGTTGAACAGCACATCGTTGACCAGCGTGGACTTGCCTGATCCGCTCACTCCCGTGATGGCCACGAAGAGCCCCAGTGGGAAGGTCACCGACACATTCCGGAGGTTGTGCTCCTGCGCCCCGTGCACCACGAGGGATCGATCTCCGCGAGGACGGCGGATAGCGGGCATCTCGATGCTCCGCTGTCCGCTGAGGTACTGACCCGTCACCGACTCCGGGTTGGACATGAGGTCGGCAACCGGGCCACTCACCACGACGCGCCCACCATGCTCGCCGGCACCCGGTCCGATGTCGACGACCCAGTCGGCCGCTGAGATGGTGTCCTCGTCGTGCTCGACCACAATGAGCGTGTTGCCCAGATCACGCAGCCTCAGCAGAGTGTCGATCAGGCGTCGATTGTCTCGCTGGTGCAGGCCGATGCTCGGCTCGTCGAGCACGTAGAGCACACCGACCAGGCCGGATCCGATCTGCGTCGCCAGCCGGATGCGCTGCGCCTCACCACCCGCAAGCGTGGCCGCCCCTCGGTCGAGGGAGAGATAGTGAAGACCGACATCGACGAGGAAGGCGAGCCGCTCGTTGACCTCCTTGAGCACCCGGCTGGCGATCGTCGCATCGCGCTTGGACAGCCGCATCCCCGCAAGCAGTTCCGCCGCCTCGCCGATGGGCAGTGATGCGATGTCGGCGATCGAGTGACCCTCGATGGTCACGGCGAGCGAGATCGGCTTGAGCCTGGCACCGTTGCACGCCGGGCACGGCACCTCCCGCATGAAGCCCTCGAAGCGCTCTCGGCTGGCATCGGAATCTGCCTCCGCATGCCGGCGTTGGACGAACGGAATCACGCCCTCGAAGGCCGTGTAGTAGGAGCGCTGGCGACCGTAGCGATTGCGGTAGCGCACATGGATCTCAGTCGGATGCCCCTCGAGCAGCGCCTTGCGCGCACTCTTGGGCAGGTTGCGCCACGGCGTTTCCATGCTGATGCCGAGCTCCTCGCACATCGCCTCCAGCAGACGGCGGAAGTAGTCCGAGACCTGGCCGCGCGACCACGGTGCCAGGGCGCCGTCGTCAAGGGAGAGGTCCTCGTCGGGAACGACCAGCTCAGGGTCCACCTCCCGGCGGGTCCCCAGGCCCGTGCATTCGGGGCACGCGCCGAACGGGGAGTTGAAGGAGAAGGAGCGCGGCTCCAGTTCCTCGAAGGACAGTCCGTCCTTCGGGCAGGCCAGGTGCTCGCTGAAGACCTGCTCACGATGGGGGTCGTCCTCAGCCAGGTCGACGAAGTCGAGCACTACGAGACCGGCCGAGAGGCCCAGCGCCGTCTCGACCGAATCCGTCAGCCGCCGACGCGAGCTCGCCTTGACGGCGAGACGGTCCACGACCACCTCGATCGTGTGCTTCTCCTGCTTCTTCAGGGTCGGCGGCTCGTCGAGGGCGATCACGACACCATCGACGCGGGCACGCGAGTAGCCCTGGGACTGCAGCTGGCGGAACAGGTCGACGTACTCGCCCTTGCGCTCCCGCACCACGGGCGCCAGCACCTGGAACCGGGCTCCTTCATCCAGTTGGAGGACGCGGTCGACGATCTGCTGGGGTGTCTGACGCGAGATGACCGAGCCGCAGACAGGGCAGTGCGGCACACCGATGCGAGCGAAGAGCAGTCGGAGGTAGTCGTACACCTCGGTGATCGTGCCCACGGTCGATCGCGGGTTGCGCGATGTGGACTTCTGGTCGATCGACACGGCGGGTGACAGACCCTCGATGAAGTCCACGTCGGGCTTGTCCATCTGCCCGAGGAACTGACGCGCGTACGAGGACAGGCTCTCCACGTAGCGCCGCTGACCCTCCGCGAAGATCGTGTCGAAGGCGAGGCTCGACTTGCCGGATCCCGAGAGCCCGGTGAAGACGATCAGCGCATCGCGAGGTAGGTCCACCGAGATGTCCTTGAGGTTGTGCTCACGCGCTCCACGCACGACGAGTCGCTCGCCCACAGGCACCTCTTCCCGGATATGGTTCCGACGACGGATCGGAGGTCTGAATGTATAACGGACGGGTCACCGTCGCTGGTCCGGCGGATGTCCACGAGCTGCCGCGACTGATCATCAGCAAGATCGCAGTCGGGCCCTACGACAACAACACCTACGTGCTGCGCTGCCGGACGACCGGGGCCCAGGTTCTCGTCGACGCAGCCGCCGAACCCGGACGCATCATGGACCTCATAGGCCCCCAAGGCGTGGCGCTCATCATCACCACGCACCGTCATCCGGACCACTGGCAGGCCCTTCAGGAGGTCAAGGACCTCACGGGTGCGCCCACCGCCGCCCATATCGACGACGCCCCCGGCATTCCCGTGCCCACCGACGTTCTCCTGTCCGATGGCGAGCGGATCACCTTCGGTGCCTGCTCACTGGAGGCCATCCATCTGGTCGGGCACACCCCCGGTTCCATCGCCCTGCTCTACGACGACCCCGAGGGTCCCCCGCACTTGATCACCGGGGACTGCCTGTTTCCGGGGGGAGTGGGCAAGACGCACTCCCCCGACGACTTCGACTCGCTGCTCGCCGACGTCGAGGCCAGGCTCTTCGACCGACTCCCGGATGAGACATGGGTGTACCCCGGTCACGGGTGGGACACCACCATCGGCGCCGAGCGGCCACACCTTGCCGAATGGCGCGAACGTCGCTGGTAGGGCACGGCCTGGCGACGCGCCTTCCGTCACGATCTCGCCGACCCGTTCTCCCAGCGCAATCCCCGGGAAGGCCACTGCGATTAGCCTGCTGTCATGGTCCAGGTACGCGAGGCAACCGCCGAGGACACGGATGCGCTCACTGCCATGGTGGCCGCAGCCTTCTCCAGCGAAGCCGGCTGGGGAT
This sequence comes from uncultured bacterium, assembly GCA_903934925.1. Taxonomy (GTDB): domain Bacteria; phylum Actinomycetota; class Actinomycetes; order S36-B12; family S36-B12; genus UBA10649. The sequence continues at coordinate 18,238 of CAIZPS010000127.1, forward strand.
ACATGCTCGGCCCAGGCAACGTCGACGCGATGCGCGCGTTTGCCCGCGCGCTCCTCATTCCCAAGATCCGCCGACGGACCGCCTGGGTCACGGACGACTGTCTGGCCCTCGCCATGTGGGAACTACGGTCGACGGACCTTTCCGTCGACGAGGACCACGAGTCGCTGTGGGCGGAGTGCCGCACCGAGATCGGCGAGGAGGCATGGAGGCGCATCGCCAACTACGACGCAGCGGTGAACGCAGCTGCACCCGCCCGGCCGTACTGGTATCTCGAGGTGCTGGCCACCCATCCCGACGTCCAGGGTCGTGGCCGCGCAACTGCGCTGCTGCACCCCGGCTTCGAGGTCGCCGACGCCAACTGCTGGGACTCCTGGCTGGAAACGTCCGTCCCCAGGAACAAGGCCTACTACGAGGCACGCGGATTCACCGAGAGCCGGGAGTTCGATGTTCCGGGCGGACCGACGACGTGGTGGATGTGTCGGCCGTCTGGCCCGTGATCCGGAAGAGATCGCGATCGGGACGGCGAGTACCCCATTGCCGAGGTGACGCGAGTTGGTCTGGTGACCGGGAGGTCAGCCCTCGGCCGACTCCTCGTCGTGCCGCGGCTCCGTGAGCCGGCCAGCGTGGGCCACGGCCGTCGGGTCCTTGCGGACCTTGAGCCACGAACCCACGGCGACCACGGCGAGCACGAGACCGATGAACGCGAGGCTGATGTTCGTGGGGATCTTGGGGACCGTCTCCGGCCAGGTCTCGTGCCCCCAGGTCAGCACCAGCTTGATGCCGATGAAGACGAGGATCACCGCCAGGCCGAGTGACAGGTAGACGAGCTTGTCGAGCAGGCCCTTCAGCAGGAAGTACAGGGCGCGGAGGCCGAGCAGGGCGAACGCGTTGGCCGCGAATACCAGGTAGGGCTCCTGCGTCACGCCGAACGTCGCCGGGATCGAGTCCAGCGCGAAGAGGACGTCGGTGGAGCCGATGGCGATCATGACCAGAAGGAGCGGCGTGATGGCCTTGCGCCCATCGATCCGGGTGAAGAGCTTCGTGCCGTCGTAGTGGTCGCTGACGAGGAACTTCTTGCGCACCACGCGCACGACGGCGTTGTCCTTGGGCTCCGGATCCTCGTTGCGGTGGCGGGCCAGCTGGATCCCGGTCCAGATCAGGATGGCGCCGAACAGCACGAAGGTGAAGGAGAAGGCCGCAAGGGCCGCCGCACCCACGGCGATGAAGATGGCCCGGAGGATCAGGGCGAGGATCACGCCGATGAGCAGGACCCGCTGGTGCAGTTCTATCGGGACTGCGAACTGAGCAAGGATGATGATGAAGACGAAGAGGTTGTCGACACTGAGGGACTTCTCGACCAGATAGGCAGCGAAGAACTGCGTGCCCATGTCGCTTCCCTGCCATACCCACATCGCGATGCCGAAGGCGATGGCGATCGAGATGTAGAAGATCGACCAGAACAGCGCCTCCTTGAACTGGACCTCATGCGGCTTGTGGCTGACGGTCACGAAGTCCAGGACGATGAGCCCGATGATGCCCAAGATCGTCACGGCCCACAGGCCGAGAGTGACATCCACGAACGGGTCCTCCCTGTCGATGCGCGACACATGCCGCAGAGTGCGAGGCTATCTGGTGCCCGCGGGTGCGGCAGCATGGCCGCCCCTCAGGCGGTCCCGGCCTCCTGCATTCCCCGAAGCTCGCGCTTGAGCTCCCCCACCTCGTCCCGCAGCCGGGCCGCAAGTTCGAAGTGCAGTTCAGCGGCAGCCTCGTGCATCTGGGCTGTGAGGTCCTCGATGAGGCGCCGGAGGTCGTCACCCGCCAGCGACCTTCCGGCTGCCCGAGATCTCGGCGCCCCTTCAGAGGCACGCGACTGCGCGAGCAGCTCCTGCGTATCCGCGTCCTCGCGCGCGAGGAGATCCGTGATGTCGGCGATCCTCTTTCGCAGGGGCTGGGGGTCCAGGCCGCGTTCGAGGTTGAAGGCGACCTGCTTGGCCCGTCTTCGGTTCGTCTCGTCGATGGCCCGCTGCATGGAGGGTGTCACCTTGTCGGCGTACATGTGCACCTGACCCGACACGTTTCGTGCCGCGCGCCCGATGGTCTGGATCAGGGAGGTCTCGGAACGCAGGAAGCCCTCCTTGTCGGCATCGAGGATCGCCACGAGTGAGACCTCCGGAAGATCGAGACCCTCACGGAGGAGATTGATGCCGACGAGGACGTCGAAGACGCCCATGCGCAGTTCGCGGAGCAGCTCCACCCTGCGCAGCGTGTCCACCTCCGAGTGCAGGTAGCGAACCCGGATTCCGTGCTCCAGGAGGTAGTCCGTGAGGTCCTCAGCCATGCGCTTCGTGAGAGTGGTCACGAGCGAGCGCTCGCCTCTCTCGGCGCGATCCCGCACCTCGCCCATGAGATCGTCGATCTGGCCCGTCGTGGGCTTCACCACGATCTCCGGGTCAATGAGACCTGTTGGCCTGATGACCTGCTCCACGACATCACCCTCGACTCGCGTCAGCTCATAGGGCCCGGGCGTCGCCGAGAGGTAGATCGTCTGGCCGATCCGCTCCTGGAACTCCTGCCAGCGAAGGGGTCGATTGTCCATGGCGCTGGGCAGTCGGAAGCCGTGCTCCACCAACGTCCTCTTGCGACTCATGTCCCCCTCGTACATCGCACCGATCTGCGGCACAGTCACGTGCGATTCGTCGAGGACGAGCAGGAAGTCCTCGGGGAAGTAGTCGAGGAGGCAGTTGGGCGGCGATCCCTGATCACGCCCGTCGATATGCCGTGAGTAGTTCTCGATGCCGGCACATGTTCCGACCTGACGCATCATCTCGATGTCGTATGTGGTGCGCATGCGCAGCCTCTGCGCTTCGAGCAGGCTTCCCTGTCCTTCCAGCTCGGCGAGGCGCTGCTCCAGCTCCGCCTCGATGCCCGCGATTGCCCGCTCCATGCGCTCGGGGCCCGCCACGTAGTGGGTCGCGGGGAAGACATAGATTTCCGTGTCCTCGGTGAGGATCTCGCCGGTCACCGGATGCAGGGTCATGAGTCTTTCGATCTCGTCACCGAACATCTCGATCCGAACCGGATGCTCCTCGTACACCGGAAAGACCTCGACGGTGTCGCCACGCACCCTGAAGGTGCCCCGCTGGAAGGCGATGTCGTTGCGCGTGTACTGGATGTCGACGAAGGCCCGAAGGAGGGTGTCACGGTCGATCTCGTCGCCCACCCGCAAGCGCACCATGCGGTCGACGTACTCCTGAGGCGTCCCGAGGCCGTAGATGGCCGAGACGGTCGCGACGACGATGACATCCCGGCGCGTGAGAAGGCTGTTCGTGGCCGAGTGCCGCAGGCGCTCAACCTCCTCGTTGATGGACGAGTCCTTCTCGATGTACGTATCGCTCTGCGGGATGTATGCCTCGGGTTGGTAGTAGTCGTAGTAGGAGACGAAGTACTCGACTGCGTTGTCGGGCATGAGTTCGCGGAACTCGGTGGCGAGTTGAGCCGCAAGGGTCTTGTTCGGCGCCATGACGAGTGTCGGTCGCTGGAGGCGCTCGACCAGCCAGGCCGTCGTCGCGCTCTTGCCCGTTCCGGTCGCGCCGAGCAGCACGATGTCCTGGTCGCCGGCCTCGATGCGTCGGGCGATCTCCTCGATGGCCTGCGGCTGGTCACCCGACGGCTCGTAAGGCGCCTGAACCGAGAAGGGCGCCACCCGTCTCTGGAGGTCGGTGACGGGCCGGGTCATAAGGGCAGGCTAGGCGATCCGCCGCCGGGTCACCCTGCCGCAGGCGCTCAGTGCAGGATGGACGGCAGGGAGGGCACGTCGGTGGAGTCGATGGTGCGCCACTGGTAGACCCAGCCGTAGCCGTTGCCCTGCGACAGGTCGCTGTCCACCCGGTCCGGGCGGACAGCGAGCGCGAGGCGGCGCTGGGGCACGAAGCCGACCACTCCGTAGTTCTTCAGCTCATTCGGCTGCATGGCGATGACCATCATCCGGGCCAGCACCCCCTCCTCGGGCGCGCCGGTCTCCTGCCGCACGAGGTAGACCAGGCCGGCGCCACCGTCCTTCGCGAACCCCGTTGGCGTGAGTGTCGTGACCCACTCCCTGCCGCGGAGGTCGCGACGCCCGGCAGCCCGGCAGTCGAAGTCCGACGCCCGATCGCGCTCGATCGTCAGCTTCTTGCGCGAGGCCGCCGTGCGCGTGCACGCGCGGTCCCCCGCGACGTAGGTCACGGTCGGCTTGGTGCCGAATCCAGACGACGCCGCGCGCGTTACCCGACCTCGCTGGGTGATCACGCTGCGGAATAAGGCGCCCTCCATCTCCTCAAACGCCCACCCCCGGAAGCTCCCCTTCGACACCGCGGCAATGACGCGGTCGAAGTCCCGGACCGCGGGCAGCGCGAGGAAGGCTTCGTGGGTGTGCGGAGTCCACAGCACCCCGTCCGCGTCGGCCACCGGCGTCGAGACGTCGGCTTCTGCAGCCGCGGGAGCAAGCACCCACGCACAGGCCGCGAGAGCGAGCAGAGCCGGAAGACGAAGTCTCATGAGGCCCAGCCCTGCCACAGCGCGTCGACCTGACGCGCGGTGGCCTCACGGTCGCCGCTGTTGTCTATGACGACGTCCGCCATGGCACGCCGCTCCTCACGGCTGGCCTGCACCTGCATGCGACGCCGGACGTCGTCCTCGTCCAGGCCACGCAGCGTCACGGCCCGCTCGACCTGCATCTCCTCCGGCACGTCGACCACGACGACGACGTCGAAGTGGTCCTGCTGCCCGGTCTCGACCAGCAGCGGCATGTCGTAGACCACCACGGACGCCCCCCTGGCCGCGGCGCTTGCGATCCTTCGCTCCGACTCAGCCCGGATGGCCGGGTGCATGATCCCATTGAGACGTGCAGCAGCCTCCGGGGCCGCGAACGCCACTCTCGCCAGTTCGCCGCGATTCAGGGAGCCATCCTCGCGCAGGATCCCCGGACCGAACTCCTCGACGAGCTGTGCCAGGACAGGCTCACCTGGTTCGACGATCTCCCGCGAGATGGCATCGGCGTCGATGACGACGGCGCCGTGCTCGGCCAGCAGTGTCGCCACTGTCGACTTGCCGGCACCGATCCCACCGGTGAGCCCGAGCCGCAGCATGCACCCACCCTAGAACGCACGAGGCGGGTCAGGCCCCCAAGGACCCGACCCGCCTCGAGACGGAGTGCTACTCGCCCGTGAGCTTGTCGCGCAGAGCCTGCAGGGCCTCATCCGATGCGAGCGTCCCGGAGGAGTCCTCCGGAGTGGACGAGTACGAGGACGGCGCCTCGCCGGACTCCAAGGCTGCCGCCTGGTCCGCCGCACGAGCGTCGTCGACCTGCTTGCGGTGAGCCTCCCAGCGCGCGTGGGCCTCGGCGTACTGCCGCTCCCACTCCTCGCGCTGGCCCTCCGAACCCGCCCGCCACTCGCCCGTCTCGGGGTCGAAGCCGTCCGGACCGATGTACTCACCGGCATCGTTGAACGCCGGAGCCATGCCGTAGAGGTACGGGTCGAACTCCTCGCCCGAGATGCCGTCGCCGGAGTCGTTGGCCTGCTTCAGCGACAGGGAGATCCGGCGCCGCTCGAGGTCGATGTCGATGACGCGCACGAAGATGTCGTCGTTGACCTGGACGATCTGCTCGGGCAGCTCGATGTGCCGCTCGGCCAGCTCGGAGATGTGCACCAGGCCCTCGATGCCCTCCTCCACACGCACGAATGCACCGAACGGGACCAGCTTCGTGACCTTGCCGGGCACAACCTGGCCGATCTGGTGCGTGCGGGCGAAGTGCTGCCAGGGATCCTCCTGGGTGGCCTTGAGCGACAGGGAGACGCGCTCGCGATCCATGTCGACGTCAAGAACCTCGACCGTGACCTCCTGGCCGACCTCGACCACCTCGGACGGGTGGTCGATGTGCTTCCAGGACAGCTCGGACACGTGCACGAGGCCGTCGACCCCACCGAGGTCTACGAAGGCGCCGAAGTTGACGATGCTCGACACGACACCGTTGCGGATCTGACCCTTCTGCAGCTGTGTGAGGAACGTCTGACGCACCTCGCTCTGGGTCTGCTCCAGCCACGCACGACGCGACAGCACAACATTGTTGCGATTCTTGTCGAGCTCGATGATCTTCGCCTCGAGGGTCTTCCCGACGTAGGGAAGCAGGTCGCGCACGCGACGCATCTCGACGAGCGAAGCGGGCAGGAAGCCTCGCAGGCCGATGTCGAGGATGAGCCCGCCCTTGACGACCTCGATGACCTGGCCCTCGACCACGCCGTCCTCGTCCTTGATCCGCTCGATGGTGCCCCAGGCGCGCTCGTACTGCGCACGCTTCTTGGACAGGATCAGTCGACCTTCCTTGTCCTCCTTGGTGAGGACGAGGGCCTCGACGTGGTCGCCCACGGAGACGACCTCACCAGGGTCGACGTCGTGCTTGATGCTGAGCTCGCGGGACGGGATGACGCCCTCGGTCTTGTAGCCGATGTCGAGGAGGACCTCGTCGCGGTCCACCTTGACGATGGTGCCCTCGACGATGTCGCCGTCGTTGAAGTACTTGATGGTCGCGTCAATAGCCGCGAGGAAGTCATCTGCGGAGCCGATGTCGTTGACCGCCACCTGGGCGGGAGCTGCTGTCGTAGAGGTGGTCATGAGAAGTAGGGGGTCATTTCGTCGATGGGCATGCGCGGGCGCACGGTCTGCGGGTGGCAAACCCCACAAGGCTACCCGGCCCCCCGATAGGGGGGACAGCCGGTGCCCTGGACCGGCTCCGCGCTAGTGGGCGGCTGCCTCCCACGAGGGCCCGAACCCCACCGACACGTCGAGAGGCACAGAGAGGTCGGCCGCAGCCCCCATGGCACGGCGGACGAGCCCTTCGACGGCTGCCCGCTCCCCCGGCCACACCTCCAGAACGAGTTCGTCGTGCACCTGCAGCAGGAGCCTGCTGCGCAACCCCTCGGCCTGCAGCTCCGCTTCGACGGCGAGCATGCTGACCTTGACGATATCGGCGGCCGATCCCTGGATCGGCGCGTTGAGCGCCATGCGCTCGGCCATCTCCCGCCGTTGCCGGTTGTCGCTCGTGAGGTCGGGCAGGTACCGCCGGCGGCCCATCATCGTCTCCGTGTACCCCTGGGCTCGGGCCCTCTCCACGACCTCGGCCAGATAGTCGCGTACGCCCCCGAAGCGCTCGAAGTAGTCGTCCATCAGGGTGCGCGCCTCGTCGGGGCCGATCTCCAGCTGCTGGGCGAGTCCGTACGCCGAGAGCCCGTAGGCGAGGCCGTACGACATCGCCTTGATCCGACGCCGCATCTCCGCGTCGACCGCCGAGGGTGCGACCCCGAACACCCGGCTGCCCACGGTCGTATGTAGGTCCTCCCCCGAGCGGAAGGCATCGATGAGGCCGTCATCCGTCGAGAGATGCGCCATGATCCGCATCTCGATCTGGCTGTAGTCGGCGGTGAGCAGGCACTCGTATCCCTCACCGACGACGAAGCACCCGCGGATCCGGCGCCCCGCCTCCGTCCGGATCGGGATGTTCTGCAGGTTGGGATCGGCACTGGACAGCCGGCCGGTCGCGGCCACTGTCTGACTGAAGGTGGTGTGGATCCGGCCCTCGGCATCAGCGAGGGGAACGAGCCCGTCGACGGTCTGGCGGAGCTTCGAGCGATCACGCCACGCGAGCAACTGCTCCAGGAGGGGGTCCTGGGTCCGGGCGAAGAGCTGCTGGAGTGCTTCCGCGTCAGTCGTGTAGCCCGTCTTGATCTTCTTCGTCTTGGGCAGATTGCGCTCACCGAAGAGGATCTCCTGCAACTGCTTCGGGGAGCCGAGGTTGAACGCTCTACCCACGAGCCGATGGGCTTCCTCCTCGGCCGCGCGCATATCGGCGCCGAACTCGTCCGACAGCGCCCTCAAGCCGGGAACATCGACCGCGATTCCGGCATGCTCCATCGACGCGAGCAGCGGTACCAGAGGGATCTCGACCGCATCGAGCAGTGGGCGTACTCCCTGGGCCGTCAGGCGTGGACCCAGCTCCATCGCGAGTCGCCGGATGGCATCCGCATCCCGGCCGAGTTCGGCGGCAAGATCCGCACCGTCGTCGAAGAGCATCTGCTCCCCGGCAGAATCCTCCTCCCACTGCAGACCGAGGATTCGCTGCGCGACATCGACGAGCCGGTAGCTGCGCTGGCCGGGCGATTCGAGGTAGGCGGCCAGCGCCGTGTCGATCCGGACGCCGGCGAGTGATCGGCCAACCGTTGCCAGGGCCAGCGCCGGGCCCTTGCCATCGTGGAGGTCCTTCGCAGCATCGCCCGCGGCGAGCCAGGACAGCACGGCGTCGTGGGTGACGGCGTCCGAGCAGTCGAGGTAGCCGATCTCCCCGCCTTCGTCGGCAACGGCGATCGCACGGATGCTGCCCCGGCCACGGCCCCAGTCACCCGCCACGGCAACCGCGGGCACTCCACGACGAGCAGCGAGCCACGTCGACGCCTCCGCACCTGGGATGACCAGCACGTCGAGATCCTCGACATCAGCCTCCGGGCTGGCCTCAGCCGACGGACCCCCCGGTCGAACCTTGTCGAGACGCTCGCGGAGGGCCCGGAACTGGAGGGTGTCGAAGAGTCGATCGACCTCGGCAGGATCCCAGGGCGTGAGACCGGCATCGTCGAACTCAAGGTCAACGGGCACATCGTCGACGAGCGCAGTCAGCCGGCGGTTGACGAGCACCTGCGGCAAGGCCTCCCGCAGTGCATCACCCACCTTCCCCTTCACCTCGTCGGCGTGGTCGATCAACTCCCCCAGCGAGCCGTACTCCCGGATCCACTTGGCCGCCGTCTTCTCCCCCACCCCCGGGATACCGGGCAGGTTGTCGCTGGGGTCGCCGCGCAAAGCCGCGTAGTCGGGATACTGCGCCGGCGTCAGGCCGTACTTGTCCTCGATCGCGGTCGGGGTCATGCGGGCCAGCTCACTGACCCCCCGGAGTGGATACAGGACGGTCACGCGGTCATCGACGAGCTGGAAGGAGTCGCGATCCCCCGTCACGATGTCCACGGCATCTGCTTGTCCCGCCGACCGGCGGACCAGGGTCGCGATGATGTCGTCGGCCTCGAACCCGTCGGCCGTGAGCACCGGGATGTCGAGGGCCGCCAGCACTTCCTTGATCAGCTCGACCTGGCCCTTGAACTCCTCCGGTGACTTCGCGCGGTTCGCCTTGTACTCGGGGAACTGCTCCGTGCGGAAAGTCTGACGCGACACGTCGAAGGCCACCGCCACATGTGTCGGGCGCTCGTCTCGGAGCACGTTGATGAGCATCGACGTGAAGCCGAACACGGCATTGGTGGGCTGACCAGTGGTGGTGCTGAAGTTCTCCACCGGCAGCGCGTAGAAGGCCCGGTACGCAAGAGAGTGCCCGTCGAGGAGCAGGAGCCGCCTCGGTGCCGCATCTGCACTGACGTTCCCACCTTGGCCCACCCCGAGATCCTATTGTCGTCCCATGACCAGCAACCCCGTCCCGCCCGAAAGGATCCCGCTCGGTGCGCTGGGCGAGCGCATGGGCATGAGCCTCGTCGAATGCTCCGCCGACCGTGTCGTCCTGACCATGCCCGTGGAGGGCAACACGCAGCCCTTCGGCCTGCTTCACGGGGGGGCGAATGCTGTGCTCATCGAGACAGCTGGGTCGATCGGTGCTGCGCTCCACGCCGGCCCGGACTCCATGGTGGTCGGCCTCGACATCAACGCCACCCACCATCGGTCCGCTTCCCGGGGCCTGGTCACCGCCGTAGCCGAGCCGCTGTCCCTGGGCCGCACCCTCACCAGCTACGAGGTGCGCATCACCGACGAGGAGGGCCGACTGCTCGCCACCGGCCGACTGACCTGCCTGATTCGCCCCGCCCCGCCACGCGAGTGACGCATGATGCCGGGGAGGAATGTCCTGTTCCCGGGCGAGCATCGGTCCTTCGCGGTTATGCTGCGTGGCACTCGCCAGAAGGACCACGGCGATGACACACGGGCAGTCCAGCAGCAGCAGCAGCGAGGGGAGCGGAGCAGCGTGCACAAGCGCGTCGTGGCGGGACTCCTGGCGCTCTTCGCCGCCGTGATCGCGCTCATGGTGCTCGCCCAGCCCGCCAGTGCCGATGGCGAGCAGTTGAGCGGACGCATCGAGAATCGGGTCGAAGGCGTCAAGACACCTCTGGCAGGGGTAACCATCAACGCCGTCGGCGGGGGCTTCGAGGGCTCCGCCACGACGGGCGAGGACGGCACGTGGGTCATCCCGGTGCCGGCTCAGGGCGAGTACGCGGTCACTATCGACGTCACGACCCTGCCCGAGGGAGTCGGCCTCACCGACCCCGAGAAGGTCACCTTCGTCACGACCGTGAAGCCGCCGAACATCAACCGGGTCGTGATCTTCCCCCTCGGCCAGAGCACCGCTACCACCACCTCGCTGTGGGAGCAGGCTGCTCAGCTCACCGTTTCCGGCCTCCAGTTCGGGTTGATGATCGCGCTTGGCGCACTCGGGCTCTCGATCATCTACGGCACCACCGGTCTCACCAACTTCGCGCACGGCGAGATCCTGACCTTCGGCGCGCTGGCCACCTGGACCTTCAACGCCGGGTTCGGCCTGCCCTTCATCCTGGCGGCCTTCCTGGGCCTCATCCTGACCGCGCTGTTCGGGTGGCTGAACAACGCTGCCCTCTGGAGACCCCTGCGCAAACGGGGCACCGGCCTCATCGCCATGATGATCGTGTCGATCGGCCTGGCACTGCTCCTGCGCAACCTGTACCTGTTCTTCTACGGCGGCGACAAGGCCGCCTACGCGGAGTACGCCGGCCTAGCCGGCCTGTCCTTCGGCCCGGTCTCGATCACGCCGACCGACATCGTCTCCATGGTCGTCGCCGTTGTGGCCCTCGCAGCCGTCGTCCTCATCATCGGCAAGACTCGGATGGGCAAGGCCACGCGTGCGGTGTCCGACAACCCGTCGCTTGCCTCGAGTGCCGGCATCAACGTCGAGCGAGTGATCACCTTCGTGTGGGTGCTCGGAGCGGCACTGGCAGGCCTCGGCGGCATCCTGCTCGGCTTCACGCAGCAGGTGTCGTTCCAGATGGGCTTCCAGATCCTGCTGCTCATCTTCGCGGCCGTCACCCTGGGTGGTCTGGGCACCATCTCCGGCGCGATCGTCGGCTCCCTCGTCGTCGGGCTCTTCCTGCAGTTGACGACCCTGGTCATCCCCACAGAGCTGAAGAGCGTCGGTGCGCTCCTCGTCCTGATCGTCATCCTCCTCGTCCGCCCCTACGGCCTGCTGGGCCGCCGAGAGCGCGTGGGATAGGGGGCGGTCATGGATTGGGGATACATCATCTCGGTGATGATCGTCTCGGCATTCGGCGTCGAGGCGATCGTCTTCGGCCTGGCCGCCATCGGCATCAACATGCAGTTCGGCTACACCGGCCTGCTCAACTTCGGGCAGTCAGCCTTCATGGCCGTGGGCGGGTACTCCGTGGCCGTCACCGTCATCGAACTAGGAGCCAACTTCTGGTGGGGCGTGGTCATCGCCTTCGCCGTCACGATCGTTCTCGCGCTGCTCCTCGGCATTCCGACCCTGCGACTGCGCGCCGACTACCTCGCCATCGTCACGATCGCGGCGTCCGAGATCGTCCGCCTCATTCTCCGATCCGTCACCTTCAAGGAGATCTTCGGCGGCTCCGACGGCCAGTTCAGCTTCGGAGCCGACTTCTTCGCCCTGAGCCCGCTGCCCGAGGACCTCGCCTTCCGCATCGGGCCGGTCGTGCTCAACGAGCGTCAGATCTTCGTCCTCATAGTGGGCTGGGCCCTGGTGTTCTTGTCCTGCCTCATCGTCTGGCTGCTGGTCCGATCCCCCTGGGGGCGCGTGCTCAAGGGCATCCGGGAGGACGAGGACGCTGTTCGCAGCCTTGGCAAGAACGTCTACCTGTACAAGATGCAGGCCCTGGTGATCGGCGGCCTCTTCGGCGCGATCGGCGGCATCATCTATGCCGTCGGCAATGAGGCGGTGAGCCCGGACTTCTTCGGCACCGACACCACCTTCTTCGCCTACGCCATCCTGATCCTGGGCGGAGCCGCCCGCGTGTTCGGCCCCGTCCTCGGCACCGTCATCTTCTGGGCGATCATCCAGGGAACCGACGTGTTCCTGCGCTCCGCCATCGACATCGGGGTGCCTGTGCTCTCGCTCATGACCGGCACTCAGGCGGCCGTCGTCCGCTTCATGCTCGTCGGCCTTGGCATCATGCTGCTGATGATCTTCCGGCCACAGGGAATCCTCGGCGATCGAAGGGAGCTGGCTCTCGATGCCCGATAACGCCCCCGAGACACGCAAGGAGGCCGCTCAGCGCGCACTGGCCGATGTGCCGCGCGTGCCCGGCGCACCCAAGCCCGACCCGATCCTTATCGCCGACGGCGTCGTTCGCTCCTTCGGCGGCCTCACCGCCGTCGACGTCGCGCACGTCGAGGTCCAGCGCGGTGCCATCACAGCACTCATCGGGCCTAACGGTGCAGGCAAGACCACCTTCTTCAATCTGCTGACCGGCTTCGACACCCCCAACACCGGCACCTGGCTGTTCAACGGACACGACCTGGCTGGGGTCGCGGCCTTTCGGGTCGCGCGCATGGGCATGATCCGTACTTTCCAGCTGACCAAGGCCCTGTCGAAGATGACGGTCATGGAGAACATGCGGCTCGGCGCAACCGGCCAGAAGGGCGAGCGCCTGCTGTCCTCGATCTTCGGCTTCCTGTGGTCGGCCCAGGAGCGCCAGGTCACGGCCAAGGCCGAGGAGCTGCTCAGCCGGTTCAACATGCTCCAAAAGAAGGATGACTTCGCCGGATCGCTGTCCGGAGGCCAGCGCAAGCTCCTCGAGATGGCCCGAGCCCTGATGACCGACCCCGAGATGGTCATGCTCGACGAGCCCATGGCCGGCGTGAATCCAGCGCTCACTCAGTCCCTGCTCCAGCACATCAAGGATCTGCGGGAGCAGGGCATGACCGTCCTGTTCGTCGAGCACGACATGGACATGGTTCGCGACATCAGCGACTGGGTCATCGTCATGGCCCAGGGCAAGGTCATCGCCGAGGGTCCGCCCGATGAAGTCATGCGGGACGAGGCGGTCATCGTGGCCTACCTCGGCGGTCACCACGACAAGGCGCTCACGTCCAGTGGCGTGTCCTTCACCGAGGAGGCGCACGGATGAGTGACCAGCTGCCTGGTGACGCCCCGCAGTACGTCTCGCCCCATCAGCGCGAGACGGCTCTGGATCTCGATGCCGCACAGCGGGACGAGCCCACCGCCCTCAGCAACTCCGAGATCCGCGACCGCAACGCCCACATCGAGGGCGCGAAGGATGCGCTGATCGTCGCCGACGACCTCATCGCCGGTTACATCCCGGGCGTCAACATCCTCAACGGCGCCGATCTGTACGCGAAGTCAGGTGAGCTGGTGGGCATCATCGGCCCCAACGGAGCCGGCAAGTCCACCCTGCTGAAGGCCCTCTTCGGGCTCGTACGCGTCGGTTCCGGGCGGATCACCCTCGCCGATCAGGACATCACGAACGTGCGGGCCGACCGCCTCGTGACCATGGGCATCGGCTTCGTCCCGCAGACCAACAACGTCTTCCCCTCGCTCACGATCCAGGAGAACCTCGAGATGGGCTGCTACCAGGCGCCGTCGAGGTTCAAGGAGCGCTTCGAGTTCGTCACCGACCTCTTCCCCGCCCTTGGAGAGCGCAGGTCGCAGCGTGCCGGCCAGCTGTCGGGTGGGGAGCGCCAGATGGTGGCCATGGGCCGCGCCCTGATGATGGATCCCTCGGTGCTGCTGCTGGATGAGCCCTCTGCAGGCCTGTCCCCCATCCTCACCGACGAGGTCTTCGTCCGCGTCAAGGAGATCAACGCCACGGGCGTGACGGTGATCATCGTCGAGCAGAACGCCATGCGCTGCCTGCAGATCGTCGATCGGGGGTACGTCCTTGATCAGGGACGCAACGCCTACACGGGCACCGGGCGCGATCTGGCCACGGATCCGCAGGTGGTGCACCTGTACCTGGGTACTCTCGCCCAGGCGTAAGCCCCCCCCCCCACGACCGCCGAATCGCGGCCAGTGGCCCGGCGACCCACCCGCCCAGACGCGAGGAGCACGGCGACCCGTCGGGAAGCACGCCGGGAAAAGGCTGTGGGGGCCGCCCCCGAAGGGACGACCCCCACAGCGTGGGACTGCTCTCAGCCGACGTTCGGGCCGATGCCCTGCTTGACCATCTCCTGGATGATCTGAGCGGACTCGTCGAAGCCGATGAGGACGACCGCCTCCGGACCCGCAGCCTTGATCTTCGCCACGTCAGCGGCGAAGTCGGTGGCCTTGGGGTCGTAGACGACGTTGGCGACAACCTCGCCACCGCCCTCGGTGACCGCCTTGGTGACGTTGGCGTTCAGGCCGTCACCGTAGGAGTCCTGGAGCGACATGATGGCCACCTTGGTGTAGCCGTCCTGCAGCACGAGCGTGCCGACGAACGCGCCCTGGAGGACGTCCGACGGTGCCGTGCGCCAGTACAGGCCGCGGTCGGGAGCGGTGGTCAGCTCGGGCGAGGTGTTCGCCGGGCTGATCATCAAGACACCCGCATTGGTGACCTGGTCGAGAACCGACAGGGTCGAGCCGGAGGAGGCGGCGCCGACGAGGATGTCGATGCCCAGCGGCAGGAGACGCTTGACGGTCTGCTTGCCGGTCTCGGTCGAGGTGTCGCCCGAGTCGCCCTCCTCGAGGACGATCTTGTCGAAGCCCGGAATGCCACCGGCCGCCTCGATGTCCTTGATGGCGAGCTTCACGCCGGCGACCTCGGGTGGGCCGAGGAAGGCGAGGTTGCCCGTCACGGGAAGGAAGGTGCCGATCTTGAAGACGCCGTCGCCAGCGCCCTCCTGCGGCTTGCCGTCGATCGGATTGGCCTCGCCCTCGGGCACGATCTCGCCCGCGAGGTACGTCACCTCAGGAAGGAGCGTGTTGTCCGGGCCGAACTGGTACACGCCGATCGAGGCGCTGGTCGGGTCACCGGCATCCCAGAAGTTCACGGCACCGGAGCGACCGTTGTAGTCGATCTCCTTGCCCTCCTCCAGGAGCGCGAGGCAGCCCGCGTAGTCGTTGCAGATCTCCGTGCCGTTGGTGATCGACACCATCTGCTTGGCCATGTCGACACCGGCGTCGGACTTGGCCTTCGCCGCGGCAAGAGCCGCGAGGACGACCGCGTCGTAGGACTCGGGGGCGTAGGCGAAGTCGATCAGCTCGGGATCGACCGACAGCAGGGCATCCTTGAAGTCCTGGGTGTTCTCCGCACCCGGGATGGTGCCCTTGACGCCGTCCAGGGTGCCGGCCGGGAGCTTCTCGCCCAGCGCGTTGCCCGTGTTGCCATCGACGAGGTACAGCGGCACGCCAGCAGCTGCGGGAGCCTCCTCGGCGGGAGCCTCCTCAGCAGGAGCCTCCTCGGCGGGAGCCTCCTCAGCAGGGGCTTCGGCTGCGGGCTCGCTGGCCGCTGGCTCGGTCTCGGCGGTGTCGCTGCTCCCGCCGCACGCGGCGAGGGCAAGCGAGGCCACACCGAGCACGGCAGCGGTCTTGAAGACCGTTGTGCGCTTCATGCAGTCTCCTTAAGGAAAGGACAGGCGACGGCGGACGCCGTCGCGTTGCCGACACTCTAAGGGGCCGCTTGTTACGCACGGGTAACTAGGGGTCACTTCGTTGGCGGTTCGTGACCGTTCCGTGACCTGAGCCCGGACCGGCGAGGGTCAGCTGTGCGGCTCGACCCCTACCCCGCTCAGCCCGCTACTCCGTGCTGGCCAGCACGAGGGCCGCCGCCTCCGCCAGCGTGATGCGGCCATCCATGGCCGAGCGCCTGAGGAGGGCGAAGGCCTCGGGCTCGGTGAGGCCAGAGGTCTCCTGCAGCCTCCCCTTGGCGCGCTCGACCACCTCCCGGGCATCCTGTCGCTCCCTCAGCCCGGTCACCTGGGCGGCGAGCTCGCGCATCTGCTCCCATCGGGCGACGGCCACCTCGATGGCCGGCGGGAGGTCACTGCGCCCGAAGGGCTTGACGAGATACCCGAGGACCCCGGCATCCACTGCGCGTCGGACGGTCTCCTGCTCACTGAACGCCGTCACCATGACGACGGGAGCCAGCCCCTCGGAGATGATCTCCTCCGCTGCCGAAAGGCCGTCGCGGCGAGGCATCGCGACATCCAGGAAGACGACGTCGGGGCGCAGTTCCCGGGTTCGATCAACGGCCGCCTGGCCGTCAGCCACCTGCCCCACGACGTCGTAGCCGAGTTCGGTGAGGAGCTCGACGAGGTCCATCCTGATGAGAGCCTCATCCTCGGCAACGAGGACCGTCGTGACCTTCGGGTCGGTCATGAGGACAGCGTAGGGCGACGACCCACGCCGACTACCATCGGTGACACGCCCCGGTATCCCAACCGGCAGAGGAAGCGGTCTCAAACACCGTCCAGTGTGGGTTCGAATCCCACCCGGGGCACCCCTGAAGGATCGATAACGGTTCAGCACGCGTTGCCTCGTGAGCCCGAGATCAACCGCTTCGCGCTGCTAGCCTCAGCAGCACCATTCGCGGAAGGATCCCCCATGTCCACATCCACCCGCAGGGCCGCTCTCGCCCTCGCCGCTGCCGCTACCACGCTGGTGACTCTCACGGCGTGCGGCGGAGCCGCCGAGACGATCACCGAGCAGGTGGTCGAGGAGGCCACGGGCGGTGATGTCGCCATCGACGACGAAGGCATCACCATGACCGACGATCAGGGCAACCAGATGGCCATGGGCGAGGGAGTCGCCGTCCCCGACAACTGGCCATCGAACGTCCCCCTCTTCGACGGCACCCTCGTCATGGTCTCCTCCAACGCGGACGGCACGGCCACGGCGTCGTGGACGACCGAGGGTGACCCCACAGCGGTCGCAGACGCCTACGGCGCCCAGCTCGAGAGCGCCGGTTACTCCAAGCAGTCCGACGCCAACCTCGACGGCACCATCGTCCGGGAGTACACGTCGGCCGATCTGGTCATCAGCCTGCTGGCCGGAGAGGCCGATGGCGTCACCGGCCTGACGATGACCGCGATGCCGGCCAACTAGCAGCAGCGCGTGCCGGGGCTGAGCCTTACGAGGCAGCCGGGTCCACCGCGGGATCGAGAACCAGTCGAGGCTTGAGTTCCAGCAGGCGAGCGAGCAGGCCGTTCACGAAGGACGGCGACTCGTCAGTCGACAGTTCAGTGGCCAAGGTGACGGCCTCAGAGATGGCGACAGCCTCAGGTGCATCCGTGCCCCACAGCACTTCAAAGGCACCGAGCCGCAGGATCGACCGGTCGACGGCCGGCATGCGGTCGACCGACCAACCCATCGAGTAGCTGCTCAGGAGTTCGTCGATCTGCTCCAGATGAGCGGCCACTCCCTCGACGAGGACGTCGACGTACGGGTTCATCGCCGCATGGCCGTCCTGCTGTCGCCGCTCCTGCGTCTGGAGCAGGACGTCGAGCGGGGCCACGCCACGGGCATCGGCTTCGAAGAGCACGTCGAGGGCGCGCTTGCGGGCCTTGCTGCGGGCGGACATGGTCGGTGGCCGACGTCAGTCGTTGATGCGGCCGAGGTACGACCCGTCGCGGGTGTCGACCTTGACCTTGGTGTCCGACTCGATGAACAGCGGGACCTGGATCTCGGCACCTGTCTCGAGGGTCGCTGGCTTGGTTCCCGCGGAGGAGCGATCACCCTGCAGGCCGGGCTCGGTGTAGGTGATCATCAGCTCGACGGAGGCCGGGAGCTCGCAGATGATCGGGCTGCCGTTGTGCACGGAGATGTTGGCGATCTGATTCTCCAGCAGGAACTTCGCAGAGTCACCGACGACGGAGTCCGGCACGGCGAACTGCTCGTAGGACGTGGTGTCCATGAAGACCCAGTCATCACCGTCGCGGTAGAGGTACTGCATGTCGCGGCGGTCGACCGTCTCGGTCTCGACCTTGGTGCCCGCGTTGAAGGTCTTGTCGACCACCTTTCCCGAGAGCACGTTCTTCAGCTTGGTGCGGACGAAGGCGCCGCCCTTGCCCGGCTTCACATGCTGGAACTCGACGACGGTCCACAGCTGGCCGTCGAGGTTGAGGACGAGTCCGTTCTTGAGGTCGTTCGTGGTGGCCACGTGCCCTGCTCCCAGGTGATCAGGCGCCCACGACACGCAGTTCCGGCGAGCCCGACGTGAGCAAGCGCGGCCCAGCGTCATGGACGACGAGGGTGTCTTCGATGCGGACACCGCCCTTCCCCGGCAGATAGGCCCCGGGCTCGACGGTGAACGCCATGTCGGCCTGAATGCTACCCGTGGAGCGGGCGCTGATCCCCGGCGCCTCATGGATCACCAGTCCCACCCCGTGCCCGAGCCCGTGGGTGAAGCGACCTTCCAGGCCGGCGGCGCGCAACGGGACTCGAGCAGCCGCATCGATCTCGCACGCCGGCGTCCCTGGACGACACACCGCAATCGCGGCGCTCTGCGCCTCCCGCACCGCCTCATGCAGGTCCACCTGCCATGACTGAGGGGAGCGCCCCACCACGAAGGTGCGGGTCATGTCCGCGTGGTACCCGGCTACACGGGCACCGGCATCGATCACGAGGAGGTCTCCCTCAGTCAGCGTGACCGGACCCGGCTGATGGTGCGGGATTGCCGAATGCGCACCGGCCCCGACGATGGTCTCGAAGGCGCGGTCCTC
>CAIZPS010000128.1 GCA_903934925.1 uncultured bacterium
CGTTCTCATCTCGATCTGGATCGGCTTCTGGCCGGCTGTGATCGTCTCGGTGATCGTCACCTCGGCCCTGCGCTACGCCAGCCAGGTGCGCAACTGGCCCTCGCCGAAGTGGCCGGGCGAGCCGATGAGTACCCCCGACAACCCGCCGACCTGACCAGGCAGACCCAGCAGATCCAGCAGACCCAGCAGATCCAGCAGATCCAGCAGACCCAGAAGTCTCGCAGCGAAAGGCCTCCCATGCTCCGACCCACCACCCCGTTCACCGTCGCTGCGGTGGAGTTCAACCCGGAGATCTTCGAATTCGAACGCAATGTCGAACGCGCCTGCGCGGTCATCGAGGAGGCGGCCAGGGGTGGTGCACGTCTGATCGTCATGCCCGAGGCGGCGCTCTCGGGGTACATCTACCGGGATCTGGAGCAGTTCCGTCCCTACATGGACACCGTGCCGGGGCGGGGCACCACGGCAATCGAGGCAGTGACGCGCGCGCAACGCTGCTATGTCGCCATCGGCATCGCCGAGATCGACGAGGCGACGGGGCTGACGTACAACACCGGCGCACTCATCGGACCTGATGGCTACATCGGCAAGTACCGCAAGAACGGGCTCAATCCCTCGGACATCGCGTGGTTCACGCCCGGGAACACCGGGTACCCGGTGTTCGAAACCGAACTTGGCCGCATCTGCATGATCATCTGCTACGACGACACGTACTGGGAGCCGGCACGTCTCCCCGCGATCAAGGGCGCTGACATCATCGCGTACATCTGCGCCTCCGACCGCGTGGTGAGCCAGCTCACTGGGCCGGACGCGGTGGGCACCCACTCCACTATCGCGGCGGTCGAGCAGCTGTGCGCCTGGAATGGCCTCGCCATGGTGGCCGCCGACCGCAACAACACCGAGACGAACCCGACCACCGGGGTCACCGTCACGTATGGCGGAGCGGCGTCGATCTGGCAGGCTGACGGCACCCGCACCGCGCATGCCCCCGCGACTGACGTGAACAACACCCCGACCAATCCGGGCCGCATCCTCTACGGCGAGCTCGACCCGAAGCTGTTCGACAACGACCAGAAGGCCACCCTGGCCCGACGCCGCCCGGAGCTGTACGGCGACCTCGCGTTCTTCCGCGCCCCGACCGATCCCACGGCGTCAACGCAGGCGCACACCATCACGGCCACCGCACTGCAACTCGAACTCGTGCCTGGTGACTCTGACGGGAATGTGCGGCGCACCCTGGACCTCGTGGTGTCACTTGAGTCCGATCACACTCCCGGGCTCGTCGTGCTCCCGGCCTTCAGCGTCACCGGTTCTCCAGCCGATGCAGCTCAGGCTCATTCCATGGCGGAGTCTGCCCTTGGGCGCACCGTGCAGTTGCTGAGCGAGATCGCCGGGCGCCTGCGCAGTCACGTCGTCGGCAGCCACATCGAGCGCGATGAAGAGAAGCTCTTCCACACCTGCGTGCTCATCGGCCCGGACGGCAGGGTGATCGGCAGCTACCGTCAGACTCATCTGGACCCGGAGATGTCGTGGGCCACGCCCGGCGACGACCTGCCGGTCTTCGACACCGCCATCGGCCGCATCGCGATGCTCGCCGGCGAGGACGTTCGGTTCCCCGAGGCGAGCGGCGTGCTCGGCGTGCGTCGCGCCGATCTCATCGCGATCCCCAGCGCCTGGCGCGGCGACTACGGAGGATGGCTGCATGACGCCGGCGGCCTTTTTGCCCATCGCTATCCGGAGAACACGATGATGCTCTGGTACGCGATCGCGAAGACCACGCAGGCCTACACGGTTGTTGCGAACCCCGTCGGTGGCTCTCACCAGGGCTCCAGCGGGATCTTCACGATCGACCCGGTGGACTCCGACGTGCCCCCGATCGTCGGCTCGCTTGACAGGCCTGAAGCGGTGCGCACCACGATCACGACGCTGGGTGATCCGCGCTGGTTCATGGACCAACACCGCCTGATCGGGGGTCGTCGCCCTGACCTCGCCGTCCCCCTCATGCTGCCGGTGGGATCCACCGCATTCGTCGGGTGGCGGGATGCGCCCGGCTACGACATCACCGCGTGGTCGGCCTACCGGCAAGGTGCTTGAGGGTCCGTCACGCAGACGTCGGCGATGGCGCACCCGACGCGTACGCGGGCTCGGTAGGTTGGCCCGGTGATCAGGGAGTCGGCGCGCGTCGTCATCGTCGGAAGCGGCATGGGGGGTGGCACGCTCGCGTGGGGTCTCGCCCAGCGCGGGATCGACACTCTGGTGCTGGAGCGGGGCTCGGTCCTGCCCCGCGAGGCGGAGAACTGGTCGCCCGAGGCGGTCTTCACCGATCGACGGTACAAGCCGGCCGAGACTTGGCTCGACGACGACGGCGAGGAGTTCCATCCGGGGGTGCACTACGTCGTCGGTGGCAACACGAAGGTCTACGGCGCCTCGCTGCCGCGCTTCCGCGAGCGGGACTTCGCGCGCACCGAGTATCCGTCGGGAGTGTCACCTGCCTGGCCCTTCGCCTACGCCGACCTCGAGCCGTACTACGTCCAGGCTGAGTCTCTGTATCGCGTGCATGGATCGACCGGGGAGGACCCCACGGAGCCTTGGCGCAGCCGGCCCTTTCCCTTCCCGGCGCTCCCGCACGAGCCCTACGTCGAGGAGACCATGGCGCGCCTTTCGGCGCAGGGGCTGCACCCTTCGAGCACTGCCATGGGAATCGACCTGCGTCCGGGCGGCGGCTGCGTTCGCTGCCAGACGTGTGACGGGTTCCCGTGCCGACTCGGTGCCAAGTCAGACTCTGAGACGTGTGCCCTGGGCCCGGCTCTCGCGGGCGGAAGCGTCCGACTTCTGACCGATGCCCGCGTGACGCGTCTCGAACTTGGCCCGGACGGCCGGATCGCGCGACTCATCGGCGAGTGCTCGGGGGAGCCCCTCGTGGTGGAGGGCTCGACCTTCGTGCTGTCGGCGGGGGCGGCGAACTCGGCGGCGCTACTGATGGCCAGTCGCACCTCGGATCATCCCACCGGTCTGGCCAACTCCAGCGGTCTCGTGGGGCGCAACTACATGGTGCACAACAACACGCACATTGCCACGATCGATCCACGTCGCGTGAATGACGTCGTCTTCCAGAAGACGATGTGCGTGAACGACTTCTACAACGATCTGGGTGACGGCTATCCGGGAGGCGCCTTGCAGGCCATCGGCAAGGTGCAGGGATCGATGATGAAGACTCACGCGACCAGGGTGCCGCGCAAGGTCCTTGATCGCATGGCCGGGCGCAGCATGGAGTGGGTGGTGATGACCGAGGACACTCCCTCAGTGCACAACCGCGTCACTGTCGATCAGGACGGTCGGATCCGCGTCTCGTGGCGGCGCACGAACTACGACCGTCACGAGGTGTTTCTCGCAAAGGTGCGCTCACTGCTGCGCAAGGCCGGCTATACGGCGATCTTCGAGCAGCGCTTCTCGATCGACATGAACAGCCACATGTGCGGAACAGCAGTTGCAGGAACAGATCCCTCTGCGAGCGTGCTTGATCCCTGGTGCCGATCGCACGACATCGCGAATCTGCTCGTCGTGGATTCGGCCTTCTTCCCATCCTCCGCAGCCCAGAATCCTGCCCTGACGATCGCGGCCCAGGCTCTTCGGGTGGCTGCCGAGACCGACTGGGAGAAGGTGGCGGCATGAGCTCACTGCGCGTCGTGACCGTGAACGTGAACGGGATCCGTGCGGCGGAGCGCCGCGGTGGCGTGCCTTGGCTGGTGGAGGCGGACCCTGACGTGATCTGCCTGCAGGAGGTTCGCGCGACGGGCGAACAACTCCACGAGGCGCTCGCCGGCTCGCCCCTGCGCGAGTACCACGTGGCCCACTCGGAGGCGCCCGACAAGGGGCGCGCCGGAGTAGCCGTGCTGAGTCGTGACCAGCCGGTGGCGGTCCGCGACACCACCGGGCTCCCTGGCATGGATGGGCTGGGTCGGTGGATCGAGACCGATCTCGTGACTCCAGTCGGTCCGGTGACGGTGGTGTCGGCCTACGTGCACACCGGCGAGGCCGACACTCCCAAGCAGGTCGACAAGTACGCCTTCCTCGGTGCGATGGACGAGCGGCTTGCGGGCCTGCGTCGATCGGTGTCCCGGCGCAAGGGGCACGCGCTGATCTGCGGGGATCTCAACGTCGCCCATCGAGAGGTCGACATCAAGAATTGGAAGGGCAACATCGGCAAGGCCGGGTTCCTCGAGGAGGAGCGTGGCTACTTCGACCGCTGGTTCGACCGCCATTGGGTGGACCTCGGTCGACATCTGGGCGGGGAGGGTCCGGGTCCCTACACCTGGTGGTCGTGGCGGGGGCAAGCCTTTGACAACGACGCGGGCTGGCGGATCGACTACCAGATCGCCACGTCCGGTCTCGCGGAGCGCGCTAGCTCGGCGCGGATCGGGCGCGCCGCATCCTACGCCGAGCGCTGGAGCGACCATGCTCCCGTCGTGGTGGACTTCGCCTGAGACCTGCTTGCCACTATACCCCCAGGGGTATAGCATCAGCCCACCTGTCCAGGCTGAGCAAGGAGCCCACGAATGGTCGCAACCGCTGCCCCTCACGTCATCGCCATCGAGACCCCCGGACTCGGCGACCGCGGCTACGTCGTCCACGACGGTGTCCACGCCCTGGTGATCGATCCGCAGCGCGACACCGATCGGGTGGAGCGCGTTCTCGTAGAGCACGGCCTCCAGTTGACGCACGTCGCGGAGACACATGTTCACAACGACTACGTCAATGGCGGATACCAGCTCGCCCGTAAGTTGAACGCCCAGTACATCGTTCCTGGCGACGTCGACCTTGCCTACCTGGGTGAGGCGAATGTCGCGGCAGTGGCCGACGGCGACACGTTCGTGGTGGGAGACCTGGGTGTGCAGGTATTGCACACCCCGGGACACACCCCGCACCATGTCTCCTACGCAGTGTCGCGCGACGGTGCTCCGGGTGCGGTGTTCACAGGGGGATCCCTGCTGTACGGCACCGTCGGGCGACCGGACCTGGTCTCGCCCGACCTCACCGTCAAGCAGGCACACGACCAGTGGCATTCAGCCCATCGCCTTGTCGAAGCTCTCGACGGTGACACGGGCATCTTCCCCACGCACGGATTCGGGTCCTTCTGCTCCTCGATCCAGACCGAGGGGCGACAGACCTCACTCGGAGAGGAGCGGTCGATAAATCCGGCACTGACCGAGCCGGAGGATGCCTTCGTCGGAAAGCTGCTCTCGGGCTTGGATGTGTTTCCTGCCTACTACGCCCACATGGGTCCCGCCAACGCCGCAGGTCCGAGCGAGATTGACCTCTCGTTGCCCGCTCTAGCCGATCCCGCCGAGTTGCGGCGCCGCATCGCCGTGGGGGAGTGGGTTGTGGACTTGCGTTCACGTGAGGTGTTCACGGCGGGGCATGTGCCGGGGGCACTCAACTTCGATCTCGACGGCGCCTTCATCAACTACCTGGGCTGGATGATCCCGTGGAGCGCGCCTGTGACCCTTCTTGGAGCGACGACCGAGCAGGTTGCTGCGGCTCAGCGTGAACTCGTCCGCATCGGCATCGACCGGCCGGCAGCCCATGCCGTCGGTGGGGTTGATGCATGGATTGAGCAAGGTCAGTCTCCAAGCACGATCCGCCGCGTGACCTTCGCCGACCTCCGGAAGGAGTGGGCGTCGAACCCGGCCGCGGTAGTCATCGACACTCGGCAGATCCGCGAGTGGGAGGGCGGTCATGTCGATGGGGCGGTGTTCATCGCGTTCTACGACGTGCTTGACAGGATGAGTGAGATCCCTCGGGACCGTCCTGTCTTCGTGTACTGCGGATCCGGCTACCGGGCATCGGCTGTGTCGTCCCTGCTCCAGAGGCACGGCTTCGACAATGTGATCCACGTCGACGACAGCTTTGGCAATGCGGCCGCAGCAGGTCTGCCGATCGTTGCGGAGACGACTCCCGACCGTGAGCCGGGGTGGACGTGGATCGCATCTCGGGCGTGCGCGCGGTCGTACGAGGAGCAGACGGACCGCGCGGACCACACCCCTTGAGCCCCGCAACGCGAAGGCCCCCAGCCTTGTGGGCTGAGGGCTCGTGCGTGCGAGGTCCGGCGGTCGCCCACCGGATCCGCTGCTAGAGGTTGCGGGAGAAGATGGCGTCGATCTCCTCGCGCTCGGCGGGAGTCAGTGCCTGGGATCGCATGCGATCCCACTCGCGGTGCATCTGCCGGATACGGGCAGATTCATGGTCCGGGGCCTCGGCTCCGAAGAGCGAGGTGAAGACCTTGGCTAGCGGCTTCATGGAGGATCACTCCTGTCGTGGTGCTGGTTCGTCGCGGGGTTCGCCCGCCTTGACATAACGATTGTGTCTCAGATTTGTATTTAGCGCAAACAAATCTGCCCGATCGTGAGGGACATCACGTGCCTCGCTCGGTGACCCACGTCACATGGGCGTGATGTGAAGGCTGTGCCACGATGGAGCCCCTCGGGAGGTCTGTCCGGGGACGAACATCGACGCGAGGAGTCCGGGTGCCCGACCCCCTGCGGCGAATCACGTACTCGCCCAAGGTGTTCCTCCCGCTGACCCAGTTGTGCCGGGATCGATGCGGGTACTGCACCTTCGCCCAGGCTCCAGCCCATCTGCCCTCTCCCTATCTGTCGATCGACCAGATGCTGGCGGTGGCCCGCGCAGGAGCGGAGGTGGGGTGCCACGAGGCGCTCTTCACCCTCGGCGAGGCTCCCGAGGATCGCTACCCCCAGGCACGTGACTGGCTCGCCGAGCACGGGTTCGGCTCCACCGTCGCGTATGTGGTTCACGCTGCACGGGTTGTGCTCGAGGAGACCGGCCTGCTCCCGCACGTGAACGCCGGCGCGATCAGCCGCGAAGAGCTCGCCATGCTGCGCTCGGTGTCGCCGAGCCAGGGCATGATGATCGAGTCGGTCAACCCCGATCTGCCCGCCCATCGCGGGGCACCCGACAAGGATCCGCAGCGTCGGCTCGAGACGCTGCGCTGGGCCGGGGAGCTCGCCATTCCCTTCACCACGGGCCTCCTCGTGGGTATCGGCGAGACTCGGTCGGACCGGGTGGCCACCCTGGAGGCGATTGCCGCGTCCCACGCCGAGCACGGTCACGTTCAGGAGGTGATCGTCCAGAACTTCGTCCCGAAGCCGGGCACGCTCATGCGCGACGCTCCGGCGTGCAGTCTCGATGACCTTGTCGATGCCATCCAGCTGGCACGCGCGATCCTTCCGTCGAGCATTCATGTTCAGGCTCCGCCGAACCTGGTCGATGATCCGGGCATCCTGCTCGACGCGGGCATCGACGACTTCGGCGGCGTCTCGCCGATCACCGCTGACCACGTGAATCCCGAGCGCCCGTGGCCGCACCTCGACGTGCTGCGGGAGGCCGTGGAGTCGCGGGGGATGGCCCTCGTTCCGCGACTGACGGTGTATCCGGAGTACGTCCGACGGGCCGACAGATGGCTGCACCCAGACGTCCGATTCGCCGTTCAGGATCGCTCTGACGCCGATGGCCTGGCCCGCGATGATCCCGGCGCGATATTCCCGGAGCGCTACGAGGCGGCAGCCAATGTCGGCACGGGCGCCGAGGTCGTTCAGATCGGGCGACGGTCCACTCAGTGGTACTCGGGAGCCGACCGACCTCCTCCGGTGATTCTTCCGGCGTCAGGAAGGGCCGGCTCTGCTGTGGCGGAGGTCCTGGACGGTGTTGCAGCAGGGCAGGAAGCCGGGGTGGAGCAACTGGTCACCCTCTTCGCTGCACGCGGCCCCGAGGTCGCTGCGATTGCGCGATTCGCAGACGACCTTCGTGCACAGGTGAACGGAGACATCGTCACCTTCGTGCGAAACCGCAACATCAACTACACGAATGTGTGCACCTTCCGATGCACGTTCTGCGGGTTCTCGAAGGGGCCGGCCTCGCTCAACCTGCGTGGCCGCCCCTATCTCCTCGACGACGACCAGATCCTCGCGCGCGTGCAGGAGGCTGTCGACCTCGGTGCGACCGAGGTGTGCCTCCAGGGCGGCATCCATCCTGACTTCGACGGCGACTACTACGTCGATGTGTGCCGCACGGTCAAGCAGGCCTTTCCGCAGATTCACGTGCATGGGTTCACAGCACTCGAAGTCACCGAGGGAGCCCGTCGCCTGCGTGAGCCGCTCGGCGCCTACCTCCTGCGGCTCAAGGACGTCGGTCTGGGCACCTTGCCGGGCACTGCCGCGGAGATTCTCGACGACTCCGTTCGGGAGGTCCTGTGCCCGGACAAGATCACGACGAGCGAGTGGCTCGATGCCCACGAGGCCGCACACGAGGTGGGCCTGCGCTCCACCATCACGATCATGTTCGGCCATCTTGAGCAGCCGGTCCATTGGGCGCGTCATCTCGTGCGTACGCGTGACCTGCAGAAGCGCACCGGTGGCTTCACGGAGTTCATCCCGCTGCCCTTCGTCCATATGGCCTCGCCGATCTACCTGAAGCGCCGCGCGAGACGCGGTCCCACGTGGCGCGAGGTCGTCCTCATGCACGCGGTAGGGCGCATCGCGTACCACGGCTGGGTATCGAACGTCCAGGCCTCCTGGGTCAAGCTCGGCGTCCGCGGAGCCCAGCAGCTCCTCCAAGCGGGAGTGAACGACCTCGGCGGAACCCTCATGGACGAGAACATCTCCCGTGCTGCAGGCGCAGCACATGGTCAGGGCATCACCGAGGACGACTTCCGCGCGATCGTCGAACCCCTCGGACGCCGACTGGTCGAGCGAACGACGCTCTACCGACACCGAGTCGAGGATCCGCTGTCGGTACCGGTGCTGTGAGCGACTTCGAGGGTCGGTCCTTCCTCGGCACGCCTGCGACGGCACCAGGTCCGCTGGGGCCGCAGATGCTGACCGCCTTCGCGGCCATCCGCCGCAATCCGGTGGAGTACCTGGCCGACGTGTGGCGAACGTATGGCGACATTGTTCAGTTTCCCATCCCGCGGCCTCCCAGCTACCTCGTAAACGATCCGGAAGCTGTCCGGCGCGTCCTCGTCAGCAATGCGCGCAACTACGGGAAGTCGACAATCCAGTACCGCTCGCTGTCTCTCGTCACCGGTGATGGCCTACTCGTGGCTGACACGGAGCCGTGGCGACACCAGCGCCCACTCGTTCAGCCGGCGTTCCACCACGAGACCCTTGAGCGGATCGTGGCGCACGTCGACGGCGCTCTCGCGCGAATGTTCGACGACTGGGATGGCGTACCGGTCGGGGGAGTCATCGACGTCGATGCGTCGATGATGACCGCTGCCCTCGAGGTGGTCGGCCATGCCCTCTTCGGCACTGATCTGTCGACCGATGCGCACCGCCTCGCGCAGGCGACCCTCGCGGCACTGGAGGTCGTGGTCGCCCGAGCAAGGGTTCCGATCACCCCACCCGCATGGGTCCCGTCGCCGGCGAACCGGCGACTCCAGGGCGCACTTCGTGAGCTGGATGCCGCAGTGCTCGGCATGCTCCGGGATCGCGCGCAGCATCCGTCCGAGGAGCCTCGCGACATGCTCGACCTGCTGCTCTCGGCACGTGATGAGGGCGGTGACCGATTGACGTCGAGCGAGGTCCGCGATCAGGTCGTCACCTTCATCGTCGCGGGGCACGAGACGGTCGCGAGTGCCCTGACGTGGTCGTGGGCCCTGCTGGCGGAGCACCCGGAGGTCCAGGCCGCACTGCAGCACGAGTCCGACGAGGTGCTCGCGGGCCGCGCTCCCACGTTCGCGGACTACGCGCGACTGCCCTTCGCCCGGGCCGTGCTGGACGAGGCGTTGCGCCTCTTCCCGCCCGCGTGGCTCATCACGCGCCAGGCCCTGGGGCCTGACACCCTTGCCGGTCGTGACATCCCGGCTGGCGCGCTCGTGATCCTCAGTCCGTGGCTGCTTCACCGTCACCCGGCGGCGTGGCGCGACCCGGAGGCCTTCGATCCCTCGCGCTTCCTCGACGGCAGCGCGGATCGCACGGCGTTCGTGCCCTTCGGTGCGGGCCCCCGTCAGTGCATCGGTCGTGACTTCGCCTACGTGGAGTCGGTGCTCATGCTCG
Organism: uncultured bacterium; assembly: GCA_903934925.1. Lineage (GTDB taxonomy): Bacteria > Actinomycetota > Actinomycetes > S36-B12 > S36-B12 > UBA10649. Next base: position 10,068 of record CAIZPS010000128.1, read on the forward strand.
CGGCCATCGCCGGACGCTACGCCCTGGCCTTCCCGGAAGGGTCAGGCTTCCCGGAGGCCGAGCCCCTGGTCACGGTCCGACCCGCGACCGGACTCCCGATGGTCGTCCGGCGGCGCTGAGCTCAACCCTTGGTGCTTGAGCTCAACCCTTGGTTATGTAGTCCATGAGCGCAGAGCGCTCGCGCTCCAGCTCATCCACATGCATCTTGACGACGTCGCCGATGCTCACGATGCCGAGCATCCGGCCGTCGTCATCGATCACGGGTATATGGCGGACACGCCTCTCCGTCATCAGGTGCATGAGCTCGTCGACGTGGGTGCTGGGGGGTGCGGTGATCACCTGTGCGGTCATGATCGACGAGACGGGTTCCGACAGCATCTCCGGGCCGTCGGCCAGCGCCCGGACAACGTCGCGCTCGGAGACGATGCCCTCGATGGTGTCTCCGTCCCTGGAGACGACCAGCGCGCCGACTCGGTGCTCGTAGAGCCTCGCCGCCAGTTGGGCGATCGAGTGGTCGGGAGAGATGGTGGCGACGAACTCGCCCTTGGCCGACAGGATCGTGGACAACTGCATGCTTCACCTCCGCATCCGGTTGGACCCATGGTCGCCCCTGCGCGCGCACTTGTCAGCGATTCGGGCGATCCTGTCCGGTCAAGAAATGAAGGACCTGCTCGTGCAGGGGTCCGTTGGTCGACACCGCCGACCCGCCACCGAGCGCCGAGCCACCGTCATAGGACGTGATGCGGCCACCCGCCTCCTCGACGATGGGAATGAGAGCGGCCATGTCGTAGGTCTGCAACTCGGGCTCTGCGGCGATGTCGACGGCGCCCTCGGCGACGAGCATGTGCGACCAGAAGTCGCCGTATGCGCGTTGCCGCCACGTGTGCGAAAGCAAGTGGTCAAGACCGTCCCGGGCCCCCTGCTCCACCCAGCCGATCGGATCGGAGAAGGAGAAGGACGCGTCCGACAGATTCGCGACGGCACTCGCGCGTAGGCGGCGCGGCACGTGAGTGCTGGGATCGGACATGAAGGCACCATGGCCACGTGCTGCCCACCATCGCCGGCTCAGGGCCGGAGCGGACACGACTCCCACCACGACGGCGTCGTCGATCATGAGTCCGATCAGGGTCGCCCACACGGGTACCCCACGGACGTAGTTCTTCGTGCCGTCGATGGGGTCCAGGATCCAGCGCCGCGAGGCGTCGCCTGCGCTCCCGTACTCCTCGCCGAGAACCGAATCATGCGGCCGAACGCGAGCCAGTTCAGTCCGCAGGGCCTGCTCGACGGCCCGATCGGCCTCGGTGACGGGCGTGAGGTCGGGCTTGGTGTCGACGATGAGGTCGTCGGCTCGGAACCGGGACATACTCAGGCGGTCGGCCGCGTCGGCGAGAGCGATGGCCACGTCCAGGTCGCCGAGAAGGCCATCGAGTGTCACGTCGTGGGTCACGTGCGCATCCTAGGCGGGCGCGCAATGCGGCCTAGGATGCGAAGGTGCTGGATTCCATCGCCGGTCTGCCTGCGCACCCCCTCCTGGTCCACGGTGCCGTCGTGCTCGCACCGCTGGCCGCGGTGGGCGCGGTGGTGATGGCTCTATGGTCACGGTTCTCCCGGCGGTTCGGCGTCGTCGTGGTCGTTGTCTCGGGGGTGGCCTTCGTGTCATCGGCGCTGGCCAAGCTGTCCGGAGAGCAAATGGCCGAGCGGGTTGGCACCCCCCAGCCGCACGCCGAGCTCGCGGATCCGATGCCGATCCTGGTGTTGTTGCTCGCTCTGCTGGTCACCGGTTTGTGGCTGCTCGACCGCGGACGTCCGACCAACCGGTCTCGGCCCGTGCTCGTCGTCTTACTCGCTGTCGCTGTCGTTGCGGTGTCCATCCTCGTCACCTATTGGATGGTGCGCGTCGGCCATACCGGTGCTGAGGCCGTCTGGTCGAGCGTCAGCTGACCTCGTCTGGGGCGTCCGTGCGGCTGCGCACAAGACGCCGCAGTGAACTGATCCTCGCCCTGACGTCCTCGTCCGATGTCGACTGCAGGGTCGACGTCAGTGCACAGTCCTGCTCGTCGTGGCTGCATGCACGCGGACAGCTGTGAGTCAGTGCATCGAGGTCCGGAAAGGCGCGGATGACCCTGCTGACATCGACGTGGGCGAGTCCGAAGGAGCGAATGCCGGGTGTATCGATCACGATGCCGCCTTCGGGTAGGTGCATCGCCACCACGCTCGTAGAGGTGTGGCGGCCCCGGCCGGTCACCGCATTGACACGTCCGGTTTCGCGGTCAGCGTCAGGCACGAGGCCATTGACCAATGTGGACTTCCCCACGCCCGAGTGGCCGACGAGAACCGTGCACTCATCGGTCAGGGCCGCAGTGAGGGAAGACGGAATCCGGCGTTCGTCGATGGTGAAGACACGCAGATCGAGTGGTCCGTAAAGGCGCAGGAGGTCCTCGGCAGGCTTGAGGTCGGTCTTGGTGAGCACGAGCAATGGCTCGATGCCGGCGTCCAAGGCAGCGACGAGGGCACGGTCGATGAGACCGGTGCGCGGCTCCGGATCCGTCGTGGCGGTAACCACTGCAAGCTGAGTGGCATTGGCCACGATCACGCGCTCGACGGGGTCGGTGTCGTCCGCTGTCCTGCGCAGAGTGGACATGCGGTCGAGTCGTCGCACGATGCGCGCCTGGGTGTCGACCTCTCCGCTGACGTCGCCGACCGCCTCAACGCGATCGCCTACCACGATTCCCTTGCGTCCGAGCTCGCGTGCCTTGACGGCGTAGACCTCGGTGCCGTCGGGCATCTCGAGCGTGAACCGCCCACGATCGACGGTCATGACCATCGCCGTCACGGCATCTGCATGGGCAGGACGTTCCTTGGACCGCGGCCTCGCCTTGTGACGACCGGGACGGACCCGAACGTCATCCTCATCGAGGTGGCGATGGCGTCGGGTCACGCGATCGCGCTCCCGGTGAGCATGCGCGACCACATCGCCGGAAAGTCTGGAAGGGTCTTGCTCGTCGCGCTGATGTCCTCCACCTCGACTCCTGGGACCACGAGCCCGATGACGGCGCCTGCGGTGGCCATGCGGTGATCGTCATAGGTACGGAACAAGCCTCCGTGCAGCGGACGGGGGCGGATGACGAGCCCATCGTCGATCTCCTCGACGTCCCCGCCGAGGCCGTTGATCTCAGCGGTCAGCGCGGCCAGGCGGTCAGTCTCGTGCCCGCGCAGGTGGGCGATGCCCCGCAGGGTGCTCGGCGACTCGGCCAGAGCGGCAACGGCGGCGATGGTGGGGGCCACCTCTCCGGCCTGCGAGAGGTCGAGGTTCACGCCGCGGATGACGCCCGTTCCTGTGACGGTCAGGCCGTCGGGACCGATGCATACGTCAGCGCCCATCGCCGTCCAGATGTCGCGCAGGAGGTCGCCAGGCTGGGTCGTGAGGTGCGGCCAGTCCTGGACGGTGACACTGCCACCTGTGACGAGTGCCGCGGCGTGGAACGGCGCGGCGTTCGACAGGTCCGGCTCGATCATGCGATCAAGGGCGCGGATCTCCTGCGGATCAACGTGCCAGATGGTCTCGCCATCGCGGCGGACCCGAACCCCATGGTCGGCGAGCATGGCGATCGTCATGTCGATGTGCGGCATGCTCGGCAGGCTTGGGCCGACGTGGTGGATGGTCACGCCGGCATTGAAGCGCGGTGAGCTGAGCAGGAGTCCGGAGATGAACTGGCTCGACTTCGATGCATCGACGATGACCTCACCGCCGGTTACCTCGCCTGCTCCCTGCACTGTGAATGGAAGACGTCCTGTGCCGCGATCGATGATGCTGACTCCGAGGTCCTTGAGGGACTCGATCACGGTTGCCATCGGCCGCTTGCGCGCGTGTGCGTCGCCGTCGAAGGTGATCTCGCCGTGGGCGAGTGCAGCCAGCGGAGGCAGGAAGCGCATGACCGTGCCCGCGAGTCCCACGTCGATGACCGCCGGCCCCTGCAGGAAGTGCGGCGTCACGGCGACCTCGATGTTGCCGATGCCGTCATTGCCCAACACGTTGATCTCGACGCCCAGTTGGCGCAGGCCATCGGCCATGAGCCGGGTGTCGCGGGCGTCGAGCAGGCCGCTTATGCGGCAGGGGCCGTCCGCGAGAGCTGCCAGAATGAGGGCACGATTGCTCGCGGACTTCGAACCGGGGACCGCGACTACTCCCTCTACGGGGGAGGGAGTAGTCGGTGCCGCCCAGGTGCTCACCTACGCCACAGTAGTGCTGCCCCCACGGCGAGGATCAGGATCACTCCGCCGAGGATGATCCAGACGATGGGCAGGCTCGAGCTTTCGGTCGACTCCTCCGCAGCGACTGGCTCTGTTGTCGAAGCACCACCGGCCACCGTGTAGGCAAAGGATCCCTCGATGGTGTGCCCGTCGGCGGAGACGATGCGGTAGCCGACCTCGAAGACCCCCGGGGCAGCAGCAGGATCCACGGGAACGCTGAAGGTGCGGTCGCCCACAACGGCCGGACCGGTGGTGACGGAACTCCCGTCGGCACTGCGGACGATGAGGGCAGCCCCCATCTCCAGCAGGCCCGAGTCGAAGTCGATCCGCACCTCGCTGGGTGCTGTGTCCAACACCGCATCGGCGGCGGGCGATGAGCCCACCGAGGATGCGTGCCCGAAGGCGGGCTGGGGCATGAGTACCAGGGCCGTGATCGAGATCAGTACGGCTAGCAGTCCGCCTCGCTTTGTGACCCTGCGAGGGTGGCGATGAAGTGAACCGAGCAGGTTGTTGCGATGGGTCGTGGTCAATGCCGCCATGGTTGTTCCTTTCGATTGTTGTGTCAGGGTCGACCGAGCCCCTGACACCGACACGAGAGGAGAGAGAGGGAGGCTCGGCTACTGCATGCTCAACGCGAACCGCGGCGGCGGGCCCCGACGGATCAACCGATGACGCATGTGGCGCAGAGTCGGAGTTGATGCAGCAAGGGTGACGATCCGCTCGGCAGGTGGGGCCTGTGGCTCGGAGAACGGGGGAGCGACCGCGCCGACGGCGGCGGAGAGGTATGCCGACCACCGGTCCATCACGGCGTCGGCATGGACGACGAGCACGGCAGCGAGCAGGGAGGCGATGACGTGGCCGAGGACCATGGCGTGGACGTTGGTTGCAGTCGCGCCATGTGCGTGGCCGGACGTGAAGGTCAGGATCACGTGGAGTAGTGCCTGGCCGGCGAGCAAGGCGATCCACGTGCGCGACCAGGTGATTCGCCGCCGCGTCGTGGACGCGGCAAGGCCCAGGGAAAGAGTTGCGGCGATGGCTAAGCCGAGCATGTCGACGCTTCCGCCGCCCGCAGTGTGACCGGCAAGGGTCAGGACGACCATCGCCGAGGACACGAGAGCGATCCGGGATGCGCGCGCTGCCCGGGATGTCGTCACGCAGGGAAGTCTAGGCCTCGTCTCGCCTGCAATCGGAATCGTGACCGCGGCCGTGGCAGGCTGAGGGGATGTGTGGACGCTACGTGGCTGCCCAAGACCCGGCGGCCCTTGCGGTGGAGTTCGATGCAGTAGTCGGTTCGGAGGATCATCTGGCCCCGGACTACAACGTCGCACCGACGAAGCAGGTGCATCTCGTCGTCGATCGAGATCTCGAGGGGGAGCGGACGCGAGCACTCGAGGTGGCGCGCTGGGGGCTGATCCCGTCCTGGGCCAAGGATCCGGGCATAGGCAGTCGACTGATCAACGCCCGAGCGGAGACTGTTGCCACCAAGCCTGCGTTCAGAGGTGCCTTCGCGAAGCGAAGGTGCCTCGTTCCCGCCGATGGCTACTACGAGTGGTACACGCCCACACAGGCGGGTGCCCCCCTGGGCCGAGCGGGCAAGCCGCTGAAGCAGCCGTTCTACATCCACCGGAAGGACGGGGCGTCGCTGGCCATGGCAGGCCTCTACGAGTGGTGGAGGGATGATTCCGCCGTCGCGGGGGACGAGTCGGCATGGCGTCTCACGTGCACGATCATCACCACCGAGGCGGCGGATGGGATTAGACGGATCCACGATCGCATGCCCATGGTGATCGACCGGTCGCGCTGGGGGTCGTGGCTCGACCCGGACGTCGGACCCGAGCAGGCATCCAGCCTGCTGAGCCCCTCATCGGAACTCAAGCTCGTGGCGTATCCGGTGTCCACGCGCGTGAACAGCGTGCTCAACAACGGCCCGGAGCTTCTCACCCCCCTCGAGGCGGCGGAAGACGCCATCGAGGCCGGGGAATGAGCAGGCTGCCGGCGATGTTGGGCCCTATGTGCTCGTCCTCACTCCTGTCGAAGCCGTGCCGGGTGGTGGCATCCCCGCGTCTGCCGGGGGAGCACTAGGCTCGTCCACGATGAGCACGAAGGCTTCGAGCGGCGCTGTCGGCGCGGAGGATCCTCGGGCTGCGTCCGCTGAGCCTGTTGAGTCAGCGGAGGAGCGGGCAGAGCGCTTCGAGCGGGATGCTCTTCAGTACCTCGATCCCCTCTACGGGGCAGCCATGCGGATGGCGCGCAATCCCACCGATGCCGAGGACCTCGTCCAGGAGACATACCTGAAGGCCTTCGCTGCCTTCGATTCCTTCACCGAAGGCACCAATCTCAAGGCGTGGCTGTTCCGAATTCTCACGAACACGTACATCAACATCTACCGAAAGAAGCAGCGGCAGCCCTTCCAGACGGGCACGGACGATCTCACCGACGGCCAACTGCACGAGTCGGAGAGCCACAGCTCGACCGGCTTGCGCTCGGCCGAGATGGAGGCTCTCGACCGACTGGCCGACACCGATGTGGTTGAAGCCATGGCCCAGTTGCCGGAGGACTTCCGGTTGGCCGTGTACCTCGCGGACGTCGAGGGCTTTCCCTACAAGGAGATCGCGGGGATCATGGGCACGCCAGTCGGCACCGTGATGTCGCGACTGCATCGCGGACGCCGCATGCTTCGCGAGCTGCTGGCTGACTATGCGACCGAGCGGGGCTTCTTGACCCGCGACGAGGACGGGGACGACTCATGAGCTGCGGAAACCCGCACGCCGTGCCGTGCACCGAGATCCTTTCGCTGGTGCACGAGTACCTCGACGGTGAGGTGGCCGAGGTGCAGCGGATCGATGTCGTTCAGCATCTTGGCGAGTGCCCGCCCTGCTACGAGCAGGTCAGCCTCGTACGTGCCGTCAAGATTGTCGTGCATCGCTCGTGCACGGGGCAGGCAGCACCGGAGAGCCTGCGCGTGTCGATCGTCACGCGAATCCGCCAGATCACTATGACGGACGGCGCAGGCGAGTAGCCTGCCGTCAGTCCATCGACAGGAGACGCAGTGGAGCAGACGATTCGAGCCGAGATGGTGGCATCAGTTCACTCGATCATGTCTGAGGTGGGCATCAGCGTCGTAGCCGGCGACACGCTGATGATCCTGGAGTCGATGAAGATGGAGATTCCCGTGGTCGTGGAGGCTCCGGGAATCATCCGCGAGATCAGTGTCCAGCCCGGAGACGTCGTGCGTGAGGGCGACGTGCTGGTCATCCTGGACTGATCGATGCTGCTGGGGCGCCAGAGCGCTACGGCGTGGTGGCGACCGGCCGGGTCAGGGCCAACAGGTTGATGCCTTGCAGAGGCGACCAGTCACGCTCGGGATCAGGCATGAATCCGCGCTTGGCGTACATCGCCGCAGCACCGGTGTTGGTGTCCTGCACGCAGATGGCCAGCTGCGCCGCACCCATCCGGCGGGCCTGCTCCTCGCATGCCTGGATGAGGGCGCTCGCCACTCCCGATTGCCAAGCCGATGGGTCCACGGCCAGGAAGCGGAACTCCAGTTCGTCCTGCCGGCAGATCTCGGCAAGAAAGGAGTCGGGTGGGCAGATCGTTACGGTTCCCACGACCTCTCCGTCCCGCTCGGCGACCAGAAGCAGGCCCCGGTGGAATCGGGTCTCCGCGTCGGCCAGCACCTCTCGGTAGAGACTGCGCGGCTCCAGTTGCCCGGCGGCGTCGTAGGCCTCCACGCTGATCCGGCCCACGGCCGCGAAGTCGTCCTGGGTTGCTGGCCGCACCTCGATGCTGCTGGTCACGCCGCCACTA
>CAIZPS010000129.1 GCA_903934925.1 uncultured bacterium
CTCGGGTGACGCCTCGCAGGCGACCCCGTCGACTGAGGCGGATGAGTCGCCGGTGCTTCCTGGTGCTCGCTCGCCCCAGGGGGACGTCATTCCCGATCTCGTCGTCGACCGCATCGTCGACGGTGACACCGTCAAGGTCACGATCGAGGGCGAGCAGGTGTCGGTGCGACTGATCGGCATCGACACCCCTGAGACGGTCAAGCCGAACACCGACGTCGAGTGCTTCGGGCCCGAGGCCTCGGCGTTCGCGGATCGGCAGCTCACGGGCCAGCCGGTGATCCTTGAACTGGACGAGTCGCAGGGTCGCTTCGACAGGTATGACCGACTTCTCGCCTACGTCTGGCGGGTGACGCCTGACGGTGACCTCGTGCTGTTCAACGAGGAGACCGTTGCCGGTGGATTCGCGCGGGAACGCCAGTACGGCGATGAGCCCTACTCGTGGCGCTCGACGCTGATGCAGGCAGAGGAGGACGCCCGCGAGGCCGGGCGCGGCCTGTGGGCGGCATGCTCGAGCCGCCCGTGATGGACCGACGGCCAGACTGATGGACTACGACGGAGGCGCCGATCCGATCCGGCTCTGCAGGTCGGCGAGCATGGCCTTGATCTCGGCCAGCTCGCGTCGAAGGTCATCGCTGCTGGTGTCGGGCGCAGCGGGTGCAGGCTGCGTCCCGCGTTGCTTGGTCAACGTGGCTGCCAGAGTTGCCGTCACCGCACCGAGCACGCTGATGCCGACGAGCATGATCAGCACCGCGAAGAATCGTCCCGACTGCGTGACGGGCACGAAGTCGCCGTAGCCGACGGTGGTGATGGTCTCGAACGTCCACCACACGGCGTCACCCACGTTGACGATCTCGGCACCCGGGGCCCCGCGCTCGGCGTCCAGGACCATGAGACTGCCGACCCACACCACGAGGACCACGGACAGCCCGGCGGTCGTCGCGGCCCCGCCGGTGATCACTGACTTGCTCTGCGTGCGTGCCAGGAATCCATTGGGCGTGAAGGCTCGAAGGGCTCGCAGGGCACGGAACTGCGGCACGAGCACCGTGATGGTGTCGAGCCAGTTGCGGCGGAAGAAGTGGCGCTTGACGGGTGCGAGCAGAAAACGGAACAGCAGGTCCGCTGCGAAGAGCACCCACAGCACGTTGCCGAAGCCGATCAGCCAGCCGTACCACGGCTTGTTCGGCTCGTACCAGATGCTCTGGATCGAGTAGGTGAACAGGTAGATCAGGGCGAGGATGGACAGAGCTATGTTCGTCTTCGCCTCGTAGCGATTCAGCAGGGTCTGCCGTCGCTGCTGGAAGGGCGTCAGGTCGGCCGGGATCGTCGGTGTGGTTGCGCTCATGCGCAGAGCCTAGAAGTGTCGGCTGCTCACGCGGGACGAATCGAGACCTGCACGGACTTGAAGGCGGGAGTGAGGGACTCCGAGTCGAGGCGGCGGTCGACCAGGGCGTTGGCCTCCGGGTAGTACATGGCGAGGTTGCCGGATCTGATGTCCACGATGGCGGCCTTCACGCGCATGGAGCCCGTGGCGCTCACCACGTCGACGGGAGCACCTTCGTCGAGTCCGAGACGCGCGGCGTCCTCGGCGTTCATCATGACGACGTCGCGTGTGGCATTGCCGCGGTAGAGGTCCTCCTCGTCGTACACGACGGTGTTGAACTGGCCTTCGGACCTGACTGTCATGAGGACGAAGTCCGCATCGCCCCTGGGTTGCGGAAGATCGACGACATGGAAGTGCGCGAGGCCATCCGCGGTGGGGAACTGCGGCTGGTGCATCACCCTGCCCGGAATGGTGAACTCCTTGTGCGTCTGGCCGATGGTGCGCACGGGGGCGTAGCCGGGCACGCAGGCGGCCATCGCCTTCCGAAGGGCGTCGTGGCCGGTCAGGGTGGACCAGTCGAAGCGATCCATCGGGAGGATGCGTGCGGCGAGCCCGGCGAGGGCAGACACCTCTGACCGCATCTCACCTTCGACGTTGGGGGTGCCGCCTTCGGAGAGACGCACGTAGTTGAACATCGACTCCTGCGTCGTGGACTCCTGCTCCTCGTCGCGCGCGAGCACGGGCAGGATGATCGAGGTGCGTCCTCGTCCACGGAAGTGGCCCTGGTTGAGCTTCGTGGTGAGCGACACGGTCGTGCCGATGCGACCCAGTGCCTCGGTGGCCCAGGTCGAGTCCGGATTGCTGCCCCAGAGATTGCCGCCGAGCATCAGCGCGACATCGATGCGTCCGTCATGGGCAGCAGTCATGCCTGCGTAGGTGTCGTATCCCACGGGCATGGATGAATCAATCCCGTAGCGGTCGGCCATGTGCTGGGCGAAGGAGGCCTTCATCGTCGGCGACACTCCGACGGAACCGACGCCCTGCACGTTCGAGTGCCCGCGGATCGGCATGAGTCCGCATCCGGGTCGGCCGAGGAATCCACGGGCAAGGGCCACGTTCGCCAGGGCCCGAATCGTGTCGGTGCCGTTCTCGTGGTGGGTGAGCCCCATCGCCCACATGAAGATCCCGGTGGGTGCCTCCGCGATCATGCGCACGCAGGCGTCGATGTCGGAGCGGGACACACCGCTTCCGGTGACGAGGGTGTCCCAGTCCGTCGCGTCGACTCTCGATCGCAACTCGGGCCAGCCGCTCGTGGACGCGCCGACGAATGCCTCGTCCACCGCGCCCAACTCGATGAGGCCCTTCAGCAGGGCGGTGAACAGGTGAGCATCACCACCGATGTGGGGTTGGAGGTAGAGGTCGCTGACGGTGGAGCCGGCTACGAAGCTGCGCGCGTCGGACGGCAGCCGGAAGCGGCGCAAGCCGAGCTCGGACATCGGATTGATGACGATGACGCGCCCGCCTCGCCTGCGCAGGTGGATGAGCTGCGTCATCAGTCGTGGATGGTTGCTGGCCGGGTTCGCGCCCGCCAGCACCACGAGGTCGGTGCGCGAGAGATCGTCGAGCTCGACTGACGCGGTGCCGCTTCCGTAGACGCTCGAGAGGGCGACCCCGGATGCCTGATGGCAGTAGTAGGAGCAGTTGTTGACGTTGTTCGTGCCGTACGCGCGTGCGACGAGCTGGAGCAGGAAGGCAGCCTCGTTGCTCGACCGGCCGCTGGAGTACCAGAAGGAGCGCTGCGGGTCCGTCGTGGTGAAGGCTTGCGCCGCCAGATCCAGCGCCTGGCCCCAGGGCAGGCGCCGGTAGTGGTCGTCGCCCTCGCCGCAGATGATGGGGAAGGTCAGTCGGCCGAGGGCCTCGCACTGCGCGCTGGTCAGCGCCGAGAGGGCGGCGATGTCGTGGGTGGCCAGATCCCCCTCAGTGATGACCCGGCCCATGTCGGCGGCCTGGGCCTGCACCGACTTCTTGCAGACCTCGGGGAAGTGGCCCTTCTCATTCACCATGCCGCCGGCCTGGCCGCCCATGCCGAGGGCGCACGTCTTGCAGGCGTTCCGGCTGCGGAGTCGTCGGTAGAGCTCGAGGGTGCCGACGTCGCGACCGCGCGCGAACACGTACTTCATGGCGGCGAGGCCGCCTGCCGCGCTCACCCGTGGCTTGGCCATGGCTCACCGTAGCCGAATTCCGAATGTGGACCAGAAAGCGGATCACGTCCGGGTAGGGGGTGGGACATGGTGGGATACGGCCATGACGTCACCCGATCCCGGCAGGTCACCCGCTTCCGGCAGCTCCGCTGCTGGCACCGCTGACGCGCCCGTCCGCCGTCCCCTGCCGGCCATGCTCGTGGCCGGCGTCGTCGGCCTCGTCCTGGGCTATGTCGCCCTGTTGCTCGTGAACGCGGGTATCGGCCTGATCTGGGAGGACATCCCGGCCTCGTGGGAGACCATGCCCGCCTGGTACATCGTCGGGGTCCTGCTGCTCGCGGCTGTCCTCGTCTACGTGATCCGCCGGTTCATCGGCGATACCGGCCATTCCCCGATCGGCGGCATCACCGTCAGTCCACTGACTCCGCGGGACTACGTCGCCGCGATCCTCGCCATCCTCGCCTCGCTGTGGGGCGGTGTGGTGCTCGGCCCGGAGGTCGCGCTCGTCGCCACCGGCTCGATGGTGGGCACGGTGACGGCCAAGGCCATGGGCTTCACGGACGCAGCGAGCCTGAAGAAGATCGTGGGCTTTGGTGCCCTGGGTGCAATCCTGGCGCTGCTCGTCGGTCCGATCCTGTCCGGCTCCGTCCAGCTGGGGACCTCGCCGACGGCCATCGAGGTGGAGCAGTTGGCGTGGGCGATCCCGCTGGCGATCATCGCGTCGGTCGCTGTCACGGTCTCCCGACTTGTCGCGGCGCTGGTCGCCAGAGCCGCGGGCAACGGCCCGCACCTGGTGATCCTGATCGTCGCCGCGCTCATCGTCGCGGTGTCCGGTCTGCTGCTGCAGTTCTGGACGGGTGAGTCTGTTCTGTTCATCATCACATCCGGCGAGGAACTGATCACCGAACTTCCGACGATCACGGCTGTCTCCACGGCGGTGGCGGTCATCGTGCTGAAGTCGATCGCCTACGCGGTGTCGCTCGGTGCGGGCTACCGCGGTGGTCCCTTCTTCCCGGGCATGTTCGTCGGGGCGGCTTCGGGGCTGCTCATCTCCCTGCTCATCCCGAACGGCCCGTCGGTCGAAGCCGCGCTTGTCGTCGGAGTCGTTGCGGCCACGATCGCGTGTGCTCCCATGAAGTGGCCGGTTGCGATCATCCTGGGAGTGGTGATCGGCTTCGTCATGGGCACCTGGACGCTGGTCCCGGCCGCCGTGATTGGAGCCGTCGTCGCGCGCGCGATCCCGCGTTGGGGTGATCGCGTCACCGTTCCCGCGCATGCGGGGTGACGTGCATCACGCTTCACATGAACGTTGTGTAAGCGAATCGGCCCCGCACGCTGAGGTGCGAATGCGGTGCACGCAACGACGTGTTCTCCTGTTCAGAGCGCGGAGGATCCGCGTGGTGAATTGAGGAGAACTGATGAAGATCATGCGTCGCACGACGCTCGTCGCTGTGGCAGCTGCTGCCGCATTGACCCTGGCCGCTTGCAGCAGCTCCGGTGACGACACTGCCACCAGTGAGCCCTCTGCAGCAGCCAGTGAGGAAGCCGCTGCAGAGACGGACATGGCGAACGAGGCACCTGCGAGCGCGGGAACCCTGGTGGATGTCGCCGCGGCTGCCGGCCAATTCACCACGGTCCTGGCTGCCGCTGAGGCAGCCGGACTGGTCGACACTCTCAACGGCGCTGGACCGTTCACGGTGTTCGCCCCGACCGACGAGGCCTTCGCGGCGTTGCCGGCCGGTCTGGTCGACGCACTTCTGCTGCCCGAGAACAAGGACGTCCTGGCCAAGATCCTGACCTACCACGTTGTCCCGGGCACCGTGATGGCCGCAGACATCGCTGATGGCGAGGTTGCCACGGTCGAGGGGCAGAACGTGACTCTGTCGACAGCTGATGGCGTGACTGTCAACGGTGCCAAGGTCATCCAGGCCGACGTCGTCGCCGACAACGGCGTGATCCACGTGATCGACGCTGTGATCGTTCCGCCGGACGTCGATCCGGCTGCTCTGCTGGCTCAGTAGCCCGTCCATCAGCCCGCGGCCGGTCATTCTTCCGGTCGCGGGCTGATGCATGTCACCGGGCGGTACGGTCCCGCCATGGCTGTTTCGGGACTCACCACCTTCCTGTGGTTCGACACGCAAGCCCTCGATGCGGCGACCTTCTACGCCGGGCTCTTCCCGGGCGCAAGCGTCGGGGCGATCACGCACTACCCGGCGGACCACCTGCACCGTCCTGCATCGGACGTGCTCGCCGTGGAGTTCACCCTCTTCGGCCAGGCCTTCACCGCCATCAACGGTGGTCCGCAATTCCCGCACTCGGAGGCCGTCTCGTTCATGGTGCACTGCGACACCCAGGACGAGTTGGACTCGATCTGGGATGCCCTTGTCGCTGATGGAGGCGAGGAGAGTCGGTGCGGATGGTGCCGTGATCGGTTCGGCATCTCGTGGCAGGTGGTGCCGCGGGACATCCAGGAGCTGCTGGCTGCCGGTGCCTGGCCTGCGCTCATGCCGATGTCGCGAATCGACATCCAGGCCTTGCGTGATGCCGTGCGAATCAGCTAGGCGATCGTGCGGAGATAGCCGAACAGCACATCACCCGAACGCTCGGTGTACTCGTGCAGCTGGGCCGGGGTGGAGTGCACTTGA
>CAIZPS010000130.1 GCA_903934925.1 uncultured bacterium
CACCTAACGGTGCGGGCCCTTCTTCATGGGGCTGGGTTCGTCGACCGCGTCATCGACTTGGGCTGCGCCGGTATGTCAGTCCTCGTCTGCGTCGTAGGCCTCATTGCGCTCGTGCGCGCGCTCCAGCGCGTGATGCGCGTCGTCCTCGGTCGCGTAGGGCCCCATTCGCTCGGCATTGGCGCAGCCCTCCTCCGGTTCGACCTTCTGGTGGGCGAGGCAGTAGTACCAGCTCACGAGCGCTCCCATCATCGTCGCCGAGCCCTCGCACGGCGCAGTGACCATACGATACCGACCTCGCATCGGCCTACACTCTGGTCATGCCCACGCCATCGCGCGCACCCCTGGTGCCCGGATTCGTGGGTCCTTGGCGGGGCGTTCCCCAGGGCATCGTGGCCCCCGAGTACGTCGGCCGTCCCGCGCCCGCTCCGTATGACGGTCCCGAGGTCAAGGACGCAGAGACAATCGAGGCCATGCGGGTCGCAGGCCGGATAGCTGCCGACGCCTTGGCCACGGTGGGCGCAGCCATCCGCCCCGGACTGACGACGGACGAACTCGACCGCATCGGTCACGAGTATCTGTGCGACCACGGAGCGTATCCCTCGACGCTCGGCTATCGCGGCTACCCGAAGTCGCTGTGCTCATCGCTCAACGAGGTGATCTGCCACGGCATTCCGGACTCAACGGAGCTACAGGACGGTGACATCTGCAACATCGACATCACCGCATTCATCGGTGGGGTGCATGGCGACACGAACGCGACCTTCCTGGTGGGTGAGGTCGACGACGAGGCTCGCCTGCTGGTCGAACGCACCCGCGAAGCCACGCGACGCGCCATCAAGGCGGTTCAGCCCGGTCGACCCATAAGCGTCATCGGGCGCGTGATCGAGAGCTACGCCCGTCGATTCGGCTACGGGGTGGTCCGTGACTTCACTGGTCACGGGATCGGCACCACCTTCCACTCTGGTCTCGTGATCCCGCACTACGACGACCCCTCCCTGGTCACACCACTGGAGGAGGGCATGACTTTCACGATCGAGCCGATGATCACCCTCGGCACCCATGAGTGGGACATGTGGGATGACGGCTGGACGGTCCTGACTCGTGATCGACTCTGGACGGCGCAGTTCGAGCACACCATCGTCGTGACAGCCACCGGCAGCGAAATCCTCACCCTGCCCACAGGTGCAGCGCCGCAGGACTGGTCATGACGACGGCTCACACGCCCACGACGTGGCCCGACGACGTCATGACCCTTGCCGTCGACATCGGCGGCAGCGGCATCAAGGCCTCGGTGGTGAACGCCCAGGCCGTGATGGTGTCCGATCGCGTGCGGGTCGACACTCCCTATCCCTGCCCCCCCGAACTATTGGTCTCGACCATCGCCGATCTCGTCAGGCCCCTGCCTGAAGTCAGTCGAGTCTCCGTCGGCTTCCCCGGTCTGGTGCGCGAAGGTCACGTCATCCAGGTCCCGTCACTGTCACGCCGGGTGTACGGCGGCGAGGGCGACCCGGCACTGGCCGAGGCCTGGCGGGGCTTCGACCTCGCCCATGCCCTCGTCCAGGTCTTCCGGCTCCCCACCAAGGTCGTGAATGATGCCGACATGCAGGGCTGCGCCGTGGCGCGAGGCGAAGGCCTCGAGTTCGTCCTCACACTCGGTACGGGCGTGGGCACCGCCCTGTTCAGCAATGGTGCGCTTCTGCCCCACCTCGAACTCAGCCACGGACCCTTCAAGGGCGGGCTCACCTTCGACATCGCCCTCGGCAATGCCCAGCGCAAGTCCATCGGCAACGAGCGATGGGCCAAGCGGGTGCAGAGGGCCATCGTGGCATTCGACGACATGCTCTACTTCGACCGCATCTTCGTCGGTGGCGGGAATGCGAAGCACCTGTCAGCCGCCGACATCGGACCCAAGGGGGAGATCATTCCCAACACCTCCGGGATACTCGGCGGCGTGCGCGTGTGGGAGTTGGACGCATGACCCGATGGCTCTCAGCCGACGAGCAGCGCCACTGGCGGGCCTGGCTGGCCGCCTCTCTCCTGCTCAACGACCGACTGTCCCGTGACCTGAGCGAAGAGCACGGGCTCACCATCGCCGACTACGAGATCCTCGTCCATCTGTCCGAGGCGCCCGACCGCCGCCTGCGGATGAGTGAACTGGCGGAGAAGGCACTGTCCTCGCGCAGCCGACTCTCCCACCAGATCGACCGCATGAGGCGGGCTGGCCTGGTCGACCGGGAGTCGTGCGCGGACGATCGCCGTGGAGCGTTCGCCGTCCTGACCGATCATGGCTGGAACGTGCTGGTGGCCTCCGCTCCGGACCACGTGGAGAGCGTGCGTCGCCAGCTCATCGACGTGCTCACGCCAGAGGAGTTCGCCGCACTGGGTCTAGCGTGCGCCAAGGTGGCAGACGGACTCGGGGGCTGGAGCCAAGACCCCGCCGCCGAGTAGTCAGCGTCCCAATCCTCCCCACCTCGTCGAGTGGTGAGTTGTGTGGGCGACACCCCAGGGTGTCGCCCACACAACTCACCACTCG